>CAZTYW010000056.1:0-13642 GCA_964617695.1 uncultured Dehalococcoidia bacterium | reverse complement strand
CATACTTCTTCTTTGACCCTGTTGGCCGCCACCCCTCCCAGGGCGTGGCCTTTTGCGTTTTTTGCGTTCGTTCTGGTTCCTTCTCCATCCCTGCCTCACCTCCGACGCCAGAGATTATAGCACGCACTTCCAGGCGGTGCTGCCAGCGCAGGGATGGCTTGTGCAGCATCCACAGCACTGGTATTGCCCGGATTATGCCGTCAGTCCATCGCCGTCCCGAGCTGGCAAGGGTCGATACGGCGTCTTCACACGAACCACGCCGCGGCAGATGACCGTCAGACCCGCCATTTTGTGCCACCCGCAGGCAGCCTTGACAGTGTTGACAGCATGGAGTAACCTCTTGACAGGGTTCGAAGCTGAGGGACGGCCCTTTTGGGGACATCCACGGAGGTGAAATGGGACAAGGCGATGGCGCAATATCCCAGAGAATTGCCAGCCTGATGGCTGACCAGGGCATCAGCCAGGCCGAGCTGGCAAAACGGACTGGCATGTCAACCAGCGGCATATCCAGGATCGTGGCCGGTGTCCGTCATCCCTACGGCGACACGCTGGCGAAGCTGGCCGCGGCACTGAACGTTTCGGTGGGCTATCTTCTAACCGGCGCCACGGAAGGCGAGATCCGCGGTGTGGAGCCGGATATCGCCAATTTCTTCGCTCACGACTGGCATAGGCTGGACCCGGAAGACAAGCTCGTCTTGCGAGTGTTGATACAGAACCTCTCGGCTAGGCTGCGCAAGAGAGAGTCGCAGACTGCCTAAGTCCGGAAGCCGTCGGCGGCGGCCGCTCGATAGGGACAGAGCGCGGCGCGAGTGCCACTGCAGCGCCGCTGTCTCATTGCCACGTCGGGTCAGAGCTTCGGACTGGGCCTAGTGCAGAGCCCGAGCCGGCGTCTCCGTACCAGCTTCGGCCTGGTACAGCCTCTAAGAGGGCTTGAAACTTGCAGTTCTTTGGGCTACAATTGTTAGCACTCTCGGTGTGAGAGTGCTAATTCTTGTGTCCTGTTCGGAGGTGCAGATTTGCCTATCTACGAATACGTGTGCAACGAGTGTTCTCTCCAGTTTGAATTGAGGCGGGGGTTTGGCGAGGACAGCGGCGCCCAATGCCCGAAGTGCAGCGGAGAGGGCCGACTACTGTTCCGACCGGTGCCCATTATCTTCAAGGGCTCGGGTTTTTACATTACGGATAGCAGGGCAAAGAACAGCAACATCGGGGATAACGGGTCGAAAGAGGAATCCAAAGAGGACAAGGAAGACAAGAAGGAAGTAGCAGACAGGACTGAGTAGAGGTGACTGGAAGGGTTATGTCGCGGCGCGACTATTACGACATTCTCGGCATAGCTAGAGACGCTGACGATGCCGCCATGAAGAAGGCCTATCGAAGCCTGGCCATGCAGTTCCATCCGGACAGGAACCCGGGCGACGACCAGGCGATGGAGAAGATGAAGGAGATAAACGAGGCCTATGCGGTCCTGAGCGACAGAGAGAAGCGCAGCCTGTATGATACCTACGGACATGCCGGGCTCGAGGGCTTCACCCAGGAGGACATCTTCAGGGGTGTTGACTTCGCCAGCATTCTTGAGGACCTGTTCGTTGGGGGCCTTGGCTTCGGTGGCAGTATATTCGGTAGCCTTTTTGGCAGACGGGGTTCCAGGAGAGCCAGGCAGGCGCGCAAGGGTGCTGATCTCAGGTACGACCTGGCGGTTACCCTGGAGGACGTGGTACTCGGCAGGGAGCAGGAGATCGACATAAGTCGAGTAGAGACGTGCCCCGCCTGCAAGGGGCTGGGGGCAAAGAAGGATGGCCTGAAAGAGTGCGACTCCTGTCGGGGCACGGGCCAGTCGGTAACCGAGCAGAGATCAGGCTTCGGCGTATTCCGTCAGATAACCACTTGCAGCAAGTGCAGAGGCAAGGGGCAGATAGTCACTGACCCGTGTGAAGAGTGCGGCGGGAGAGGGTCAGTCGAAAGGACGAAGACCGTCACCGTCAAGATACCCAGGGGTGCCGACACCGGCAGTGCCGTAAGAATCGAAGGTGAGGGCGAGCCCGGAATGGACGGGGCACAGAGCGGTGACCTGTACGTTGTGCTGAGTGTAGACAGGCATCCCGTCTTCGAGCGACACGGCGACGACGTTTACGTGGCGAGGGAAATCGATTTCACCCAGGCAGCCCTGGGGGCCGAACTGGACGATGTGCCGGGGCTGGAGGGCGATCTCAAGCTCGAAATCCCCGAGGGAACGCAGAGCGGAGCGGTGTTCAGGATACTCGGCAAAGGCGTCCCCCGCCTGAATGGGGGTGGCAGGGGGGACGAGTTCGTGGTGGTGAAGGTGGTAACGCCCACCGATCTGAGCCAAAGAGAAAAAGAGTTGCTGAACGAGTTTCGAGACTTGAGGAATCGGCGGTCTGGCTGATCTGTTTCTGTGACCCGCCGGTTGGCCAAGTCTGTCATTGGTTGCTTCAGGTGGAATTTCCCAAGGTTGTAGTGACTGCCGAATTGCTCAGGCCGCCGCTCTTTGGGAATGACATCCACTCCATAGAGTTCAGACATGACCCGCTCACGGGGGTGCCGTGCCGCATCAATGTCAGGAGGGCGGAGAGGCTTGGGGAAGGCCCGACACCCGTTGACCCGGATGAGATAGCCGGTGACCCACGCCACTGCCCGTTCTGTCCCGGCAATATCGAGCAGATGACGCCGCTGTTCCCCCAGGGCCTTTGTGCCGGGGGCAGAATCAGGAGGGGCGACTGCTGGCTGTTCCCCAATCTGTTCCCCCTGGCCGAGTACCACGCTGCCGCCACGCTCACCTCGACACACTTCCTGGATGTAGACCAGTTTGGCGTGGACATGGTTGCTGACACTGTGAGGGCCACCCAGCAGTTCCTGGCGGCGGTGCTGCGGCGGAATTCAGAGGCCAGATACCCGATATACCTTTGGAACCATCTGCCGCCCAGCGCGGCCAGCATGGTCCATCCGCACGTTCAGGTGCTGGTGGACGCTGGGCCCACCCCGTATCAGACCAGGCTGCTGGACAGCAGCCTGGAGTACTTCAGGCGCACCGGAAGCAGCTTCTGGGAGGACGTAGTCGGGGAGGAGAAAAGGAGGGGGGAGCGGTACATCGGCGAGAAGAATTCCGTGGCTGTGATTGCCAGCTATGCGCCTCAAGGCAACCGGGAAGTGCAGCTCATCTTCCGGGGGAAGAGCAACCTGATGGAGGTGGGGGAGGCGGAGGTCTCTGATTTCGCCACCTGCCTGGTGAGACTGCTGCGCGGGTACGCCAAGATGGGCGTGAACTCCTTCAACCTGTGCACGTTCTCCGGGCCTTTGGGTGACAGGTTGGACTACTACTCGCTGCATGCCAAGCTCATTTCCAGGCCCGCACTACAGCCCTTCTACCGAAACGACACGGGCATTCTGGAGAGGTTCCACTACGCGGCGGACATCGAGTTGATGCCTGAGACGGTGGCGCAGCGGATGAAGGCGAGCTTCGAAGAGGACGGCTCAATTGATGTTTGAGCCGGAGAGGGAGGATTGGCGAGTGAGGGTAAGGCTGTATCGTAGAGAGTTCCCAGGCGGTTGGCGAATGACAAGGCGTGCTCGCCTGCTGGGCTGGCTCGTCTGGCCCCTGGCCATACTTGCGCTCCCGCTGTTGCTGGTTGTTGCCGTACTCCTGGTCACGTTGCTTCTCATTCTGGCGATTCCGGTCGGGTTTCGGCTCTGGAGAGCCTACAGGCGGCTGACCAGGACCAGCAGGGACAGAGTCATTGAAGCCGAGTACTGGGTCAGGGAGGACAACGACCGGCTGTCATCGGGTTAACCACGCTGTGGACTTCGGCGGCGGTCACCCGTGCTGGCTATTTCGGCGAAGCTTGGCTTCTATAGCTGACATAATACCCTCAACCTCTTCGGGGCTTATGCCGCACCTGGCGGCGATTTCCCCCGGGCTGACCTGTTTGCCCGTGATGAGGCCTCGCCTGAGCAGGTACACCTGCTGCTCCTGAGGGCTCGCTCCGATTTCATCCAGTGCAATCAGCCGGTCCGATTCCTCGTATTCCCTGGCCAGCACCCGGATCCGGCTGGCTTCGTCCTTCAAGGCAGCGGCATAGTCTGTCTGCGCTCTCTGCCTGGCGCCAATGTTGTCATAGGCAACGGCCCGGTTGAAATAGAAACGGGCGTTCTGGGGGTACAATCGGATAGCAGCGTCGTAGCAGGAGATTGCCCTGGCCAGCTCGTCCCTGTCAGGATCACGAAGACCTCGCTGCAGGTGGCGGTTCCCAACTATGTAATAGGTTATGGCATCGACGCACTCGGCCGGCAGCCCTTTGGCGTCTGGCGGCATCGGGAGTTCGTCCTGGTTCACGTCTTTTATCATCCACGTGCGCCCTACTCTTACCTGCAGGCCCAGCCTCAGGTGGTGTACATCCCTCGAGCCGTACCACAGGTCAACGAATTGCCCTGTCCCGTCAGCAAACCTCGCAATACTGGCAACATGGGGAACGTATCTGCCGGCGTTATCTACGACTACTTCCACTATACCGATGTCCAGCCCGAAGCGTCTTCCCACCAGGTTGAGCAGTTTAGCGTAGGCGAGGCAGTCGGCGCGCCTTTCGTGGACGACCTGGCCCAATTCGAACAGCCTGCCCCGTTTGACATTCAGTCGGGCAAAGTCGCACACCCAGTTGAGGGCTGCCCTTTCCAGTTCGACCCTGGCGCTGCTGTCCGGCTGGTGGTGAAGTTCCTGTCTCAGCCAACACCCGAGCTGCTCCAAGTTTGGTTCGTCAGCCTGATGCCTGGCAGGAATTGCGCTGGACAGGGGGAAAACGGGGGGCAATTCCCATTGGCTCAACGCCTTCTCCAAGCGGGCGGGAGACATCCTTTGTAACGTGTCGATTTCGGGCTTCAATGGCATGGCCTATGCTGAGACGCTTCCATGTTATAGCGCGCCGCCCATGTTTACAACGCCGTGGTGGGTTCGGGGGGAGTGGCGCGCCGCTTGGTGTTCTTCCCAGATTCGCGCCCGTGCTATAATACTCTGAGCACGTTGTGGCGCGAGAGGATCGAGTGCGATGTCGGTTGAAAGTGAGCGAGACAGGCTTGGGGTGCTACTGAACCATTGGGTGGAGCACAATGTGGGACACGCCAGGGAGTTCAGGGATTGGGCTGAGAAGGCCAGGGTGTCGGGGCAGGGCTTGGTTTCCGAGGACATAGTCCAGGCGGCCCACCAGATGGACAAGGCGAATGAATACCTGCTGGCGGCTTTGGGTAAGCTGAAGGAGGGATGAAGATGTGTCTGGCCAAGGCGTTCTTGACGCGGAACGGCGAGAGCGAGCTCGTGTTCGAAGATGTGGCGCTTGTCGAAGTCGATGGCGGTATCCTGCGGCTGTCAAACATCTTTGGCGAGAAGAAAGAGGTCGAGGCCGTCCTCAAGTCGGTGGATTTTGATCATTCGACCGTGGTCCTTGAAACGCGAAGCTGAACGGGTATTGGGATGAGCTGCTATCAGGAGCTAAGGGACAAGGGATACAAGTTGACGCCCCAGCGGCTGATGGTTCTGGAGGTTCTCCACGAAGCTGATGGGCATATTAGCGCACCGGACATCTATGAACGGGTGCGGCTCCGTTATCCATGGATCAACAGGTCGACCGTCTACCGGGCTCTGGAGCTCATGAAGGACCTGGGTCTGGTGACCGAGACGAAGCTGGATGGGGACAAGCTCTATTATCACCACGCCGAGAAGGGACATCACCACCACCTGGTCTGCCAGGAATGCGGTGCGGTCATCGACCTGGACGAAGCCACGCTGTTGCCTCTGGAAGACGTCTTGAGAAGGGACTACCACTTTGAGGCCGAGTTGAAGCACCTAGCGATTTTCGGCCGCTGTGGCGCCTGCAGTCCTAAATCGACCGCAAGTGCCAGGATGGCCACCAGTGAGGGGGCGCGCTGACAGCGGGGCGGACCAGGAGCCACGGAACTCACCTTCGAACGTAGATTCCTGCTGCATGGTGTCTGACTGGCCATGTGATTCGTTTGAGTGCTGTTCGCACCTTCGGGGGACAGGCTGCGCCGAAGGCGATTGGTCAGCCATCACAAAGTGGCACGGCTACAGATCGAAATTGAAGCGATCGCGGGCATGTGCTACCCTATGAATTGGCACAATACGTGAATCTTGCGGGTTTGGGGGAGTATGGCAAGGGTTAGGAGCAAAGCGAGAACAGATGCCGACCGGGACTTCGAACTCTGGTCTTTGTTGCACCAGGCCCGGGATGCGATAGCCAGGGCCCGGGAGAACGAGCTGAGGCAGGCTGACATTTCGATGATAAAGGCTGCCGTCCTGTTCTTTGTGAAGAGCATGGATGGGCCGGCGACCCCAGCGAAGATATCACGATACCTGTTTCGGGAGCCTCATACAATCTCCGGGTTGCTTGATCGCATGGAGAATCAGGGCCTGGTTAGACGGGTGCATGACCTGCAGAGGAAGAACCTGGTAAGAATCGAGGTGACGGAAAAGGGCGACGAATTCTACCGCAAGACGAGAGAGAAGCGGAAGATAATCAGCAGGATCATGTCTACCCTATCGGAGGAGGAGCTCGACAATCTCCGGGTCTATCTGGAGAAGTTGCGCAACAGGGCGCTCAAAGAAATCGGGGTGAAGACCAAGCTGCCCTTCCCCTGATGCCGCCGATTGACACATAGCCTGGCGGTTGGCCTGCCAACCGATTCGATCGTTCCCCGCATGCCCCCGAGCAGCATTTCCCATGGCCCCGGACTACGCCCGAGGCACCTGGGGCCTATTCCACCTGCTCTACCTTGAGGAGGTTGGTGGTACCGGGCATGCCGATTGGGGTGCCGCCTGTGACCACCACCAGGTCGCCCGGCTTCGCCAGTCCAGCCTCTTTGGCCAGCCTGACTCCTGTGGCGAAAAGCTCGTCGACGGAGGCGGCTTCGGCTATCAACACGGGCCGAACGCCCCAGCACAGCAGCAGGCTGCCGAACACGGTTTTGCTGGGGGTCAGGGCCAGAATTGGCATTCTGGGCCGGTATTTCGACACTCGCCGGGCCGTGCTGCCGGAGCTGGTGAAGGCTACAATGGCGGCAGCGTCCAGCCGGTGGGCGGTCTGACAGGCATCGTAAGCTATCATCTCGTCCGTCTGCGGTTGCGGCCACGAACCTCTCTCGCTCAGCAGGCGGTCATATGGAAGTCGCCGCTCCGTTTCCCTGGCGATCCGTGCCATCATCCTGACCGCCTGAACCGGGTACTTGCCGACCGAAGTCTCAGCCGAGAGCATCGTCGCGTCTGTGCCGTCGAGGATGGCGTTGGCAACGTCGGCGACCTCGGCTCTGGTCGGGCGGGGAGCTTTGATCATCGACTCAAGCATCTGGGTGGCAGTTATCACTGGCTTGCCTTCCTGGTTGCACTTCCTGATGATCTCCTTCTGGACCCAGGGTACCCTCTGGAGGGGGATGTCGATGCCGAGGTCTCCCCTGGCAACCATGGCGCCGTCGCTAACTGCCAGCAGCAGGTCGAAGTCGCTGACGGCTCGGCCCCGCTCGATCTTGACGATGATGGGTATGTCGCAGTTGGCACCGTGCAGCAGGGCTTTCGTTTGCTCCACGTCATCGGCCCTGGTCACGAAAGAGAGGGCAATGTAGTCAGGCTTCTGGTGGATGGCGAAGTCAATGTGCTGCTGCATGGCCTCGGTGACGTAGGGGCCGGACATTTGCATGCCGGGCACGACGACTCCACGCCCCGGGGTGAGAAGACCTCCCACAATGACCCTGCATTTGACGTCGGTGTCGCTCACACTGATCACCCTGAGCTGAATCGCTCCGTCGTCGACCAGGACGGTGTTGCCTACCTCGACGTCCAGGGGAAGGGTGGGGTAGTTGACCGACACCAGTCTGGCATCACCCTCGACTTGCCTGGTGGTAAGCACCAGCGGGTTGCCCTTGCGAAGCACGGCTGACCCTTCGGACAGGCTTCCGGTCCGGTATTTCGGCCCCGGCAGGTCGACCAGTATGGCAACCGGCGTCTGGAGACGCCGCGCCAGCTTCCTTACAGTGCGAATGTAGCCTGCGTGTTCAGTGCTGGTGCCGTGCGACAGGTTAAGCCTGGCTACGTTCATGCCTGCCCTGATGAGCTGCTCGATGTTGGCAGCGGAGCCGCTGGCCGGGCCAATAGTGCAGACTATCTTGGTTCGCCGGGCGAAATTGCGAGCGTTGTGCATTTGTCTGGCTCAGTATCTTAGGCCATCAGCCGGGCTGCTGCAACTGTCGGGTCGTCCCAGGATCGGCAGCGGCGGGTTCGGCACAGCGAACTGCAGTTCGGTTGTGAAAAATCTGTCATAACTTTTTTATCTTTTTCAGTCCCATTTTATGACTTCTTCATCGCCACTTGGCTACCATTGGGCGATATCATGCCAAGTCACGGCGGAGCCGCCGTCCGCCGGTTGAGGGGGGCCGGTCGGAGGAGTTGGTTGCCGCGAGGGAGGACCGGAATGACGAATCCCATTCAACAGGCTCATGATGTTGGACAGGCTATCTGGCTTGACTACATTCGCCGGGGCTCTCTCACGTCTGGCGAGCTCCAGCGTTACATCGACCTTGGCGTCAGCGGAGTGACGTCGAACCCGACCATTTTTGAGAAGGCGATCTCGGGCAGCACCGACTATGATGAAACGCTGCTGAACCTGTCTCAGAACGACAGCAGCGCCAACGAAATGTACGAAGTCATAGTGCTGGAAGACATTCGTATGACGGCTGACCTGCTTCGCTCCATCTACGATGACACGGGTGGGGCCCATGGCTACGTCAGCCTGGAGGTCAGTCCATTGCTGGCCTACGATGCCCACGCCACGGTTGCGGAAGCCAGGCGGCTTTTTGCCGCCCTGGATCGGCCAAACGTGATGATAAAGGTGCCAGCCACCCCTGAAGGCATACCTGCCGTGCGCCGTCTCACTGGTGAGGGCGTCAACGTCAATGCTACTTTGATATTCTCGCTGGATAGCTACCGGCGGGTCAGGGAGGCGTATATCGCCGGCCTTGAGGATCTGGTCGGCTCAGGGCGTGACCCGAGCAGGGTAGCATCCGTGGCGTCTTTCTTCCTCAGCCGGGTAGACACAGCCGTGGACGGCATGCTGGCAGAACGTGTTCGGCAGGGACAGGAGGCGCTGAAGGGACTGCTGGGCAAAGCTGCCATCGCCAATGCCAGGTTGGCCTACTACGCCTTTCGGGAGACTTTTGGTGGCGATCGCTTTGCCGCCTTGGCGGCCAGCGGTGCCCGCGTGCAGCGTCCTCTGTGGGCCAGCACGGGCACCAAGAACCCGGCTTACAGCGGCTTGCTGTATGTGGAGCCGCTCATTGGCCCCGATACCGTCAACACCATGCCACCGGCAACGATCAGCGCCTTCCTGGACCATGGCCGGGCTGAGGCGACTCTGGAGCAGGGGGTGCCGGAGGCCGAGCAGACGCTGGCGGCGCTGGCCGAAGCAGGCATAAGCATGGAGTCCGTCACGACGAAGTTGCTGGCCGATGGAGTCAAAGCCTTTGTTGACTCCTATGAGAAGCTGCTTGCGGGTATCGCAGGTAAGAAGACGCGGTTGCTGGCGCGCGAGCACGTTCATCCTGGAGTGGGTCTGGGAAGACAGCTTGGCGGTGTAGAGGCAACCCTGGCCGACCTCGGACAAGGCGATGTGGTCGGCCGTATCTGGCGCAAGGACTACACCGTCTGGAAGCCTGAACCGATCGAGATTGCTGACCGTCTTGGGTGGCTCACCATCACGGACCAGATGCATGAGCAGGTAGCCGATTTGGCGGGCTTTGCTGCGGAAGTGAGGAAAGCAGGTTTCCGTCACGTCGTCCTGCTTGGGATGGGCGGCAGCAGCCTGGGGCCCGAGGTACTCAGACGGACTTTTGCCAACGTTGCGGGCCATCCGGAGCTGATTGTACTTGACTCAGTGGTGCCGGCCAGCGTCAGGGCAGTCACAGATTCGATTGATGTGGCGCATACGCTTTTCCTGGTCTCATCCAAGTCGGGCACCACGATTGAGCCAGTGTTGCTTATGGAATACTTCAAGGGCCTGGTGGACACTGCGATTGGCAAGGCCCGATCGAGGCAGAACTTCGTGGCCATTACAGATCCCGGAACGCCCCTGGCCAGACTGGCTGAAGAAGAAGGCTTCCGTCGCGTATTCCTCAATCCGCCCGACATGGGTGGACGCTACTCTGTGCTATCCTATTTCGGCCTGGTTCCGGCTGTGCTGATGGGCGTGGACACAGGAGAGCTCCTCGAGCGGGCAGACTGCATGCGAGAGGCCTGTGCTTCCTGCGTTAGTGTCCACGAGAACCCCGGTGCCTGGCTGGGGGCGACAATGGGCAGCCTGGCACTCAGCGGCCGGGACAAGCTCACACTGGTGACCTCACCCTCGGTGGACAGTCTCGGGCTCTGGGTCGAGCAGCTGATTGCGGAAAGCACCGGCAAGGACGGCAAGGGTATTGTACCGGTGGCTGGTGAGCCGTTTGTAGGGGCACCCAGCTATGGTAATGATCGTCTGTTTGTATACGTACGCCTGGACGGTGATGACAACTCCGCCACGGACCGGCTATTGAGGAACGTCAGGAACGCTGGTCAGCCCGTGATGGTCCTGGAGATGCGGGACAAGTATGATCTTGGCGCCGAGTTCTTCCAGTGGCAGTTCGCCACAGCCGTGGCCGGGGCATTGCTGGGCATCAATCCCTTCGACCAGCCGGACGTTCAGACGGCCAAGGACGCGGCAGAGCGTGTGCTACAGGGGTACATGGCATCGGCCCGCCTGCCGGAAGTGGAGGTGCCCGAGTCTCTGGCCGACGTGCTGTCGCTGGCAGGGCAGGGGAGATACCTGGCCATCATGGCCTACGTTCATCAGACGCCCAGAGCGGACCAGGAGGTGGCCAGATTCCGCCGCAAGATGGTGGAGCGGTATCGCATGGCCACTACGTTTGGCTACGGGCCTCGTTTCCTGCATTCCACCGGCCAGTTGCACAAGGGCGGCCCTGATACCGGACTTTTCCTCCAGATAACTGCGGGCCATGAGAAGGACGTGGCTATGCCCGGCAGGCCGTACACGTTCGGCGTGGTGACTGATGCTCAGGCCATTGGAGATCTTCAAGCGCTGCAGGCGGAGGGACGGTGTGTCACCAGGATTCATGTTAGAGAGGGCGAACGAGCGGCGGTGAAGGAACTTGCCAGGCAGGCTGTTTGAGCTAGAGAGGGCGTATCTATGGAATTGGGAATGATCGGCCTTGGCCGGATGGGAAGCAACATGGCCCAGCGCCTCTTGGCTGGCGGCCACAGGGTGATAGGCTACGATCCGATACCGGAAGCGGTGCAGGCTGTGGTCGACCAGGGTGCGGTTGGTGCCAGCTCCACTGCAGATATGGTGGCCAAGCTCAGCACGCCACGTGCTGTTTGGGTGATGGTGCCTTCGGGTGATCCGACCGAGGCCACCGTCAACACCGTGGCGTCTGAACTGGCCGAAGGTGACATCGTCATCGACGGCGGCAATTCCTACTACAAGGACAGCATGCGCCGAGCAGCAGCTTTGTCTGGAAGGGGGCTTCTCTTTCTGGATGTCGGCACCAGCGGTGGAATCTGGGGACTGAAGGAAGGCTATTGCCTCATGGTAGGGGGTGACGCGGCGGCCTTCCAGCGCATGGAGCCAATCTTCCAGACTCTGGCTCCTTCACCACACCGGGGCTATGGTCACGTGGGCCCGAGTGGGGCGGGGCACTTCGTCAAGATGGTCCACAACGGGGTCGAGTATGGGCTGATGCAGGCATATGCAGAAGGGTTCGAGTTGCTGGAGGCAAAGAGAGAGTTCGGTCTGGACTTGCGTCACATTGCCGATGTATGGCGCTATGGCAGCGTTGTGCGCTCGTGGCTGCTGGATATGACGGCCGCAGCGTTGCAGGAAGACCCGAAGCTCCAGAGCGTCGCAGCTTACGTGGAGGATACCGGCGAGGGTCGATGGACGGTGCGGGAATCCATTGACCTTGCTGTGCCTGTGCCGATCATATCTGAGTCACTCCAGGCCCGGTTCCGATCACGCCAGGACCAGCCCTTCGGGGCCCGGATGCTGGCGGCTTTGCGCAGGCAGTTCGGAGGCCACGCGGTCAGAAGAGTCGGTTGAGACCCGTGTTCGCCGCCACACCTTCACCGGTCGGCGTGTTTGCCGGAGTCCTGGGCTAGAGCCTGGAGTCTACGGAAGCTGTCAGCAGGGTCCGGCTGCAGCATTATGGCGCTGCCCACGTAGATGACGTCGGCCCCGAGCTTGACGACCTGGCCCAGGTTGCCTTCCTTGATACCGCCGTCGACGCCTATCTCAATTTCCGGCCAACCTCTGCGAAGTTCGGCAAGCTTGTCGAGGACTTCGGGAATGAACCGGCTGCCGTAGAAGCCAGGGCTCACCGTCAAGAACAGCACGCTGTCTACGGAATCGGCGAGAGGAAGGATGGCAGCCACCGGGGTATCGGGATTCACGGCCAGACCAACCTGCAGGTCCAGATGCCTGGCCCTGGCGATTGCCTCCTTCGGGGAGGATGTGGCCTCGAAGTGAAAGATGACCTTTTGTGTACCGGCCTTGCGATAGGCGTCGAAGTGCTCCTCGGGATGCCGCACCATCAGGTGTGTCTCCCAGTGGAGCTTCATGTGCAGGGCGGCCAGATGCTCATGAGTGATGCTGCGAGACGGCACGAACTCGCCGTCCATGATGTCGAATTGTACGTAGGAAGTGAAGGACTCTGCCTGGCGCACCATGGCCTCAAGAGCTGTGGGATCATCGGTCAGGATGGATGGAACGACTCGGACGGGTCTGACCATTACAGATCCCTGAGAAACACCCTTGCCGGGGCCCCGTCACCGTCCTTGATCTTGAGAGGCAGACAGAGTAGCTCGTAGTCCCCAGGGGGTACCTGTGTCAGGTCCAATCCTTCCACGATCACGACACCCGCCTCGAGGAGGATTCGGTGGGTGGGGTGGCCCTCCTTGTGGTATTCCTCGATGGACAAATAGTCGATGCCCACCAGCTTGATGCCTTTATCAACCAGATATTGTGCGGCATCTTCCGAGACGGAGGCGTAGTCAACATCAAACCGTCCCTGTCTCAGCAGGGCCGAGTTCCTGGTGCCGAGAAGGAGGCGTGTCACGTTGGTCAGCTCAAGACCCTCGAGCAGCTTACGATCGATGCTGCGCGCCTGGGTCAGTTGCGCCACGCGTGTCCGACCCAGCAGGATGTCTGGGCTCAGGCTGTCCACGCCGGGGGCGCCCGGTACGAAGTGGCGGGGTGCGTCAATGTGGGTAGCCGTATGAGAGCCCAACCGCAGCAGCGAGACGTTACTTGTGTCGCCTAGCTCCATTGACCTGTCTGGGTCTACCTCGATGCCCGGGTCGCCAGGCCAGGAGAGCATACCTGGGTGGATTGTGAGGCTCACATCATAAACCCGTCGGGGTTTGGAAGTGTTTAGGGAGTCCTCGCTTTCGTGTGGCCGTGTTGGCATCGAACTGCTCCGGGTGAGGAACGGCAGTAATTCTAGGTGCAGTCCACTGGAAATGTCAAGATTGAGCTGTACGGCCGGATATGCCCATCGGCTCTGAGGCGTAGAAGGCAGCAGTCCGAGA
>CAZTYW010000055.1:7760-13713 GCA_964617695.1 uncultured Dehalococcoidia bacterium | reverse complement strand
AACTGCATCGGGGTCTCCTGCCCGGAGCACGGCATACCCTGCGGCCCCTCGACGCTGCTGGGAAGACCCGGCTCCGTCGGGTACATCACCCAGAGCGGCGGACACGCAGGGAAGATGCTCGAGATCGGCTCAACCCGGCGAATAGCCTTCAGCAAGGTGATCAGCATGGGCAACGGCTGCGACCTGGGCAGCGCCGACTTTCTGGAGTACCTGGCCCTCGATCCCAGGACGGAAATCATCGGCCTGTACCTGGAAGGGCCAAGAGACAGCCGCGCCCTGTTCGACAGGATCAGGGCTGCCTCCGGCATCAAACCGGTGGTGGTGTGGAAAGGCGGCCGGACAGAGGCAGAGGCCGGGGCCACTGCCTCCCACACTGGAGCGCCGGCGGCCTCGCCCAGCGTCTGGTCGTGGGCGCTGAAACAGGCAGGCGCCGTGGAGGTAAAAGGTCTGGAAGAGCTGGCCGATACCCTCCTGCTGTTTCAGAAAGCCGGCCGGCTCGAGAGAATAAACGCCGGTATCATCTGTGGACTTACGGATGGTGGGGGCGGCGAGGCAGTGTTGACGGCAGATGCCTGCGCCAGCGCCGGAGTGCCTGTACCAGCCCCAGGTAAGAAAACGGCCCGCCAGCTACTTGACCTGCTCGGCCAGGTCGGCAGCGTGCTGGGCAACCCGGTTGACATCAGTCAGCGATCGGGAAGCACGCACGCGCTCGAGCGGACCATGGAGCTGCTGGCTGCCGATCCCCGAATCGATATCATCGTCGTTTATGAGAACGCGGACATACTTTCAAGGTTCCTGGGCAGGGCAATGACGAACGATGTCAACACTCTCATCATTGACTTCGCCCAAAAGCAGACCAGGCCGGTCGTGGTCGTCCTTCCACCGGGCTCGTTGGAGACAGACAGGCTCGATATAGAGAGCAGAGTTGCCGAGGCGGGGATACCCGTCTATCCTAGCATGGAGCGAGCCGCCCAGGCTATCAGGAACGTCAACCAGTACTGGCGCTTCCGTGCCGCCGTTGCCTGAGCACACCCCGGGTAATCATCAACCGCCCGGGCTACCCGATGGGTGCAACCCGAAGGTCAAAGGAGTTGAAAAGTGAAAATCGGGATCATGTCAGACAGCCACGACAACCTGCCCCTGATTGACAAGGCAGTGGAGGTCTTCAATCGTGAGGAGGTAGACCTGGTGCTGCACGCCGGGGACTTTGTCTCCCCTTTTACCGCCAGTGTGCTGCAGGGACTCAACACGAAGCTGGTGGGAGTGTTTGGCAATAACGACGGAGACAAGCGCTTCCTCCTCCGCAGATTCAAGGATATCGCTGAGCTGCATGACGACCACTGCGAGCTGGAGATTGAAGGCAAGAGAATCGCCCTGATGCACCAGCCCACATTCCTGGAAGCGCTGGTGGCCAGCGGCAGGTACGACCTGATTGTCTACGGCCACACCCACCAGATCGACGTCAGACGGGAGCCGACCGTGGTGGTGAATCCGGGTGAGTGCGGCGGGTGGACGAGCAACACTTCCACCATCGCCACCGTTGATCTCGACTCCATGATGCCTGAGGTCTTCACGCTTTGAAGGAACTCGCACGACAGCCGAGTTGAGCCCAACTGCCAGTTGTGTCCACTTCAATGACGGCCGACATATAAAGTCCTTCGACTGACGGCCGGGCAGCCGCTACCGGCACCTAGCCGAATCCTTTGACGAAGTCCACCAGATCGCCCTGCTGGAACCCCAGGGATGCCAGCATTCTCTTCAACCGTTCGTCCTTTTGCCGGACCATCAGGCGCGCTTTGATCCCTCTGCGCTGGCAAGCTTCTATGAAGGACCGTGTCAGCATTCTACCTATGCCCCGTCCCTGGTACTCCGGATCAACGCCGATGATGTTGATCCATCCGCTCAGCGGCAGACCGTACTCGGCACCCATCACCACGCCTATGATGAAACCGACGACCCCGCTGTCTGCCTCGGCTACGAAGCAAAGTGGAGGATAGTACGTGTTGAAGTGGCTGCTGACCTTCTGTGGCCAACTGGTCATCCTGTCCTTCCCGGTGATCTTCTGGTCGATGGCAACCAACGCAGGCATGTCCCTGTCCGTCATCGGGCGAATTCTCAACCCTTCGAGCGGCTCCATCTGTTCCCCCCCGCAGATGTATGCTATGCAGCAATTTTATCACGGGGCACCCTTTCTACAAGAGGACGACGCTGGCGAAATCCCCGGGCGCTGCCCGCCGCAGCCGGCCGCACCCAGACCCTATCAGGTCACCTGCTCTTTGATGACCCTGGCCAGGTCCAGCCCTTGAACATGGCGGATGCCCGGCCACTGGGAAACGAGCATGATCAGAATGATCACGCCCACAGTCAGTAAATACGTACGGGGAAACACCACCAGATCGAAACTCATCATGTCGGTCTGGACGAGACTGAAGAACAGCACCGCCAGCGCATACCCGAGCGCGATTCCGGGAATAATGCCGATGAACCCCAGGAGCAGGTTCTCAAGCGTCAACATGGCCGTGATCCTGGCCCTGCCTTCCCCAAGGGTGCGCATGGTGGCGATTTCCCGACGCCGCTCGACGATGCTTATAGTAACCGTGGTGAACACAATAGCCAGGGCCAGCGCAGCGCCAAAGCCCATCATGACCCACATCATGACCCGAAGCAGTCCCATCAGGTCGTTCACCTCGTCAAGGGTCTCAGCAGTCAACTCCACAGACCCGGCGGCCGGAAGCTGATACGCCTGCTCCCGGATGATATCGGCCTGCCCTGGCCCAACATCGACCATAACACCGCTTACCACAGCCTCTCCACCGGACAGTCCCTGTGCCTCAGCCAGAGTCACATACCCATAGCTGCCCATCGGTTGCTTGACAAACCCCGCAACTGTCAGTTGCCGCACAGCAAAAGCAGATCGCACAGCAGCGACGTCACCCACGTTTATGCCCAAAGTGCTCCGCAGGCCTTCGCTCAACAGGATGCCCTGGTCCGTAACCGTCACCGGGTTCCCAGCCGATGAATACAGCCCATACAACTCGGCCTGGGGTGACAGCCCCACCGCCAGGGTGGAATAGCTCTTGCCTCCATAGTCGAGCCTGACAGGGAGTTGAAGGACCGGCTCGACCCTTTGTGAGGCGCTCCAGACCTGCATGTCATCAACCACTGTTGCAGGCTGAGGTTCTGCAAAGGAGACCTGTGCATCGTATCTTTGAATCCGGTTGAATTGCAGGTCAATGAGAGACTCAATCGAGTCAATGAAGGCTGCGGATACAAGTATCAGGCTAATGCCGAAGGCAACGCCTATGACCGTGTAAAGACTTCGGCGGCGACTGCGAAAGATGTTCCGCAGGGGAATCCTCCACAGGAAACCCACACGGCCGAGGAACGGCAACAGCCGCTCAACCAGCAAGCGTCTGCCGGCGGTTGGGGGCGGCGTGCGCATGGCCTCGGCAGGGGCCGTGCGGGAAGCGGCCAGCGCAGGGATAATGCCGGCAACCATGCAGGGGACAATCCCCAGCATCAGAGCCTCTTCCATCGCCAGCCACTCTACCCACCCCATTCTGGTGACCATGAAAGGCAGCCCCAGCATGCCCACGTATAGCCTGGTTACAGCGGCCGAGAGGAGATACCCGGCTATGACACCGGCCACAGCGCCTACAGCCCCGATGATGAGGGCAAAACTAAGGTAATGAACCAGGACCTGTCTGCGTGAGTAACCCAGCGCCCGCATCAACCCGATCTGCGACCTCTGATTCTGCACTATCCTGTTCAGCAGGATATAGGTAGCCAGCGCCCCGACAATCAGAAACAGAAGAGGGAATACCTCCGCCATCTCACCGAACCCCTGGAGATCGAGCTTAAGGGCGGCGTTGCTCGGCTGGTCTTCCTTCGCAACCACATCCACCACCTGGTATTCCGTCAGGGCGGCTTCAACCGCCGAAATGGCTGCCCCACTGTCCGCCCCGTCTTCAACCAATATGCAGAACTCGTTGACCGCGGACACCCCTACCAGATCGGGCACGGCCTCACTGGAAACGAAAACGACGCCGAAGGTCTCAGGCGAGACCAGGATCTCCTGGCGGCTCTTGGCGGGCCAGATGTACTCCGGGCTGGTGACGATGCCAGCAACGCTCAAGCCGATGTCCTGGCCACCCACATTCAGGAAAACGCCGTCCCCAGGACTCAATCCGTGGTGCTCCGCAAAGCTCTTCTCGACAAGCAGATCGTGTGTCGAGCCCTTCTCCAGATAGGCGCCTTCCTCCAGTTTGACGTCGTTTACCGCGGCGCGGGAGCCGGACGGCAGGGAAATCACCCGCGCCATTACCTTCTTTCCATCGCCTCCTGGGAGCGTGAGGGCGAACTCCGCGTTCAGCCTGCCCGTGACCGCCTCCACCCCCGGAATCGGGTCGATCTCCGCCAGCACCTGCGCCGGAGTGTCTACCTGCCTGGCCGTCTTGACGGTAAAATCCGCAAAGCGCAGCGCTTCATAAGAGTAGTCGTAAGAGCTCTTGAGGTTTCGGTACGCCAGAAAAGAGGCACCGAAGAAGGCAACGCCCAGAAAGATAACCAGGGTAACCGCAAGGAAAAGCCCCTTGGAGGCAGCCAGGTCTCGCAGCAGCTTGGTCTGGAGTCTGCCCCGAAGCCAACGGTGCAACCTACCCATTCGCTTCACCACCGCAGTGTCTGAGGATCAATGGGCCACTCGTTCTGCCTGACTTCAACGATCTCGCCGCTACGCAGACGGACCACCTTTCGGGCTATCTCCGCAATAGCCGTGTTGTGGGTAACCACGAGCACGGTCTTGCAACTCACTTCGTTTATGGAACGTATGGCACTCAAGATGTGCTTCCCGGTCTCAAAATCGAGTTCGCCGGTCGGCTCGTCACACAGGAGTATGGGAGGGTCCTTTACCAGGGCCCTGGCGATGGCCACCCTCTGCTGCTCACCGCCCGATAGCTCGCTGGGGTAGTGGTCGGCACGCTCCTTCAGCCCGACGGTCTCGAGCACCTCCACAGGGTCTTTGGCCCAACTGACCAGGTCTGCGGCAAACTCGACATTTTCCCTGGCCGTCAGTGTGGGGATCAGGTTGAAGAACTGGAAGACGAAGCCGATGTGGTTGCGTCGGTATTCAGTCAAGCTCCTCTCGTCGAGTGTGGCGACATCGACACCATCCACGGTGATCCGCCCCGACGTTGGCGAATCGATGCCCCCGACGAGGTTCAGAAGGGTGGTCTTGCCCGACCCGCTCGGCCCCAGAATGACTACGAACTCCCCCCGGCCTACCTCAAGATTCACACCCTTGAGCGCCCTTACCTCCACCAGCCCCATCCGGTATGAGCGCCAAACATCCTCAAGTCTGATCAGTGTCTCACCGACGTCGCCACGAACGGGCTCAGACATCTCTCCCCCCTTCAGGGCCCAGGAACTTCTCTTCGACCGCCGCTATCAGTTTCGCCATGTCGTAGATGCCTGGCCCGATAGCGACCAGTATCATCAGTGCATCGAGAGTGAAGGCATACAGGGTAGCCACGGCCTCTGGCTCTCTCTCCCCCAGTTCGGCAAATAGTGCAGTCATATCAGTGATGAATGGACTGATCCATAGCGAGAACTCCTGCGACAGTAGTCCCTTCAGTTCCGGCTGGGTGGCGATCTGCCACATGACCCGCACAGCCTCTGGGTCTGCCTGGGCAGCCTCCAGGCAACGCCGGGCGAGTGCACGAAGCTTATCACGCGGTGGCATATCGCTCAGCTCTGTTTCAATCACACGCGACAAAAGCCGCTCAACAAGGCAATCGGCCAGCAGGCGGAAGATCTCTTGCTTCGACTTGAAGTACCAGTAGAGGTTGCCTTTGCTTATGCCGGCCTGCTGGGCGATGGCGTCGACGGTCACGCCATGATAGCCGCCCTGGGAGAACAGCTCTGCTGCAGCGCTGAGTATCCTCTCACGCCGCCA
>CAZTYW010000055.1:0-7660 GCA_964617695.1 uncultured Dehalococcoidia bacterium | reverse complement strand
AGCCGCCCTGGGAGAACAGCTCTGCTGCAGCGCTGAGTATCCTCTCACGCCGCCATGCCGGGACATCCTTCCTTTTGGCCGGGGTTTCCATCTGCTTGACTGACCGACTGGTTGGTCACTCACAAGCATAGCCCCATCACCCGTACGCTGTAAAGGGGTCAGGAGCCGGTCCGCGCCCTAGTAGCGGAAAGGCTAGCGGTCGTGGAACACCGGCGCCCGTTTCTCGAAGAACGAGGCCCTGGTCGCTTCCTGGGCATCATCGGTGAAGCCGCAAAGGACCTGGGTGCGGCCCTCGAGTTGCGTGGCCGTGATCAGGCTGGGAGCGTCCACGTTGGCATTGAGCAACTCCTTGGTCATCCTCAACGCAAAAGGCGTGGCGGCCAGCATTTCGCCCGCCAGTCCCTCGGCCGCCTGCTCAAGCTGGTCATCTGGCAATACCCGCGACACGAAACCGATGCGTTCTGCGGTGGCCGCATCCATGACCCGACCGGTGTAAAGGTACTCGGAAGCCCGAGACAGCCCGATCAGCCGGGGCAGGAAATACGTCGAGCCCATGTCCCCGGCACTGTACCCGATCTGAATGAAGGCGCCCCTGAACGAAGCCGTGTCGCTGGCCAGGCGCACATCGCAGGCCATGGCCAGGCTGAAGCCGCCCCCAACGGCGTGCCCTCGAACCGCTGCGACGAGAGGCTGCGGGGCGTGCCGCATCTGAAGGACCACGTCGGTGAGGACCCTCTGCAGCATATGTCCGTAGGTAGCCGGCCCGCCGGGTCCTTTCCCATCCGGGGCCCCCTTGCCCATGAGACCGGCCAGATCATCGATGTCCACCCCGGCGCAGAAGGCGCGCCCGGCACCGCGCACCACCACCACGCGAGCCTCCAGGTGCTCCTCCAGAGTGCCAAAGAAATGTCGCAGTTCGTCGATCATCTCCATGGTCAGGGCATTGAGCTTGCCGGGACGGTTCAGCGTCAACCAGCCAATATGGTCGTGGCACTCGAATTCCAGGTTCTTGTAGCTCATGGCACGCTCCTTTGCGTTCGCTTGGGCAATGTTAGCATCGCATCCGAGGCCGGTCAAAGCCTGCGACTGCCCGTCTTGCCTGGAGGCAAGCCGGCTCTGCAGGGAGACTCTGGCTCCCTCGGCCCGCAGTGCCAATCACTCGGCCCTGGCTCGAAACATCAGAACGCCAAAAGCCAGCCCCGCCACGGCCCAGCCCGACAAAACGGCTAGCGAGCGCCACAGGTCGGCCCATACATAGCCCGTCAATACGAGGTCACGCACACCCACCACGGCGTAGTCCAGCGGGTTGAATTGTCTCACGGAGTTGAGCCAATCGGGCAGAAGCTCTGCTGGCATCATTGCCGACGACAGAAACACCGTAGGCAGGGCAATGAAGTTGATGATGCCTATCAGGGGCTCCATCCTTCTGAAAAGAAGTGCCAGACCGTTTGAGAAAGCAGCGAATCCAAGGCCAAGAAGTGACACCAGGACTATGGTAAGCAACAGCCCAGGCACGCCCGTGGCCAGGTCCACCCCCATGATGACCGCGATGGTGAAGATTATCAGTGCCTGGACCAGAAGCACCAGCATTGAAGCGATGACCCGGCTGAGTATGATGGACAGCCGGGTGACAGGCGTGGCAAGCAGCTTCGACAGTATGCCCATATCAATATCATGGAGCATGCCCATGCCGGACCAGGCCGAGCCGAACATGACCGTCATCACCACCACACCCGGTGCGAAGAACTGGAGATAACTGACACCCCCCAACCCGGGCATTGCCGACAGCGACTTGAACACCTGGGTAAACAGCACCAGCCATATGATGGGCTGGATCAGGTTGATGAAAATCCATACCCTCATACGGAGCTGCATCCTGACCTGGCGGACAATCTGGAACCAGGTATCGGTTATCAGGTTCATTGCTGCCTCCGGAACCGCTTACGCTGTATCTCGACATAGGTAGTAGCCTTGCCCTCCTGGTCGCGTATGGTGCGGCCGGTATACTTCAAGAAGACGTCATCCAGGGTTGGCCGTGACACAGATATCGACCTGACCTCGATGCCCTCACTCGACAGGAGTCTCATAATGTTGGGGATTGCTGATTCGCCATTATCCACGTACACCGCCAGTTGGGCGTCTGTGGACTGGGTCCCGCTCACGAACGGCTGATCGGAAAGCACCAACTCGGTGCGCCGGATGAACTCTCGGCACTCGTCATCGCTTACCTCACAGGGGGATAGTGTGACCACGTCGCCATGAATCGACTGCTTGAGCTCATTCGGAGTGCCTATCGTCATTATCTTGCCCAAGTCTATGATGGCAATACGGTCGGCCAGCCGATCGGCTTCATCCATGTAGTGGGTGGTGAGGAATATCGTCACACCGACGGCCTTGGCCAGGTCGCGAATATAGTCCCAGATGTGAATCCGTGTCTGGGGATCGAGTCCCACTGTAGGCTCGTCCAGGAAGATGACGTCGGGCCGGTGAATAAGCCCCATGGCAATGTCGAGTCGCTTGCGCATGCCTCCGGAATAGGTGGATACCATCTTGTCCTCATAGCCGAACAGGTCAACCAGCTCGAACAATTCCCTGATTCGGTGTTTGATCGTCCGGTTATCTAGCCTGTAGAGATGGCCATAGAGGGTCAAGTTCTCCCTGCCAGTGGCGTGCTCGTCCACACCCACATCTTGCCCCACGTACCCTATGCGCTTTCGTACCTCTGCCGGGCTGCGGCAGATGTCAAATCCAGCCACCTGTGCCGTCCCCGAGGTAGGAGCTATCAGTGTGTTCAGCATCTTGATGGTGGTCGTCTTGCCGGCTCCGTTTGGCCCCACAAAACCGAAAATCTCACCTGCATTGACGTCAAAGTCGACGCCGTCAACAGCTCTTACGTTGCCGGGAAAGACCTTTGTCAGGCTTTCGCTCCTGATGACTTTCATAACGCTCCTGTTTTACTTTGATGATGTCCATAGTCGGCAATGGACTACGTCCCTGAACACCCGACAATGGTCCAGCACGTGACTGCGCTATGCGCATTGAATGCTTTGAGCACAGGCCGTGGGGTAGTCCTTTGCCAATGTTTGACAGAGGCCCCAAACCGTTGTCAGCAGAGTCGACGCGTCATTCAGAACAAGTCTCCCCACCGCAGCGGCTGTGGCCCAGAACCCTGGTGCACGCAGGCAGGATAATGGTTCAAGTATAACGCCCCCCCTGCGTGTCAGCAATTCGCACTGTTGGGGGCGACCCTGTGCGCTCTGCACCCCACGGCACCTGCTTGCCGCTGCAGCCCGTCCAATGTTGACAAAGTAACACGTTAGAGATTAACCTGTGTTCACAAGCAGCCGACATCATGTCTGACTGGACCAGCCTACAGAAGCAGCTTGGCGTGACTTTCAATAACCCGTCCCTGCTGCAACAAGCGTTCGTACATCGCTCCTATCTCAACGAGAGCCCGGAATTCTCGCTGGACTCCAACGAGCGGCTCGAATACCTGGGCGACGCCTTTCTCGGTTTCGTAATAGCCGAGGCGCTGTATCACCGCTTTGCCTCGTTAAACGAGGGAGAAATGACCAAGGTGCGATCGGCCCTGGTGTGCCAGGACAACCTGGCAAGCCTGGCCAGGTCCCTGCGCCTGGGCGACTTCCTCTACCTGGGGCAGGGAGAGGAAAAGGGAGGCGGGCGCGACAGACCAAGGAACCTGGCCTGCATCCTGGAGGCACTGATGGGCGCCATGGTGATAGACCAGGGGGCTGACAAGACGCGGCACTTCATTCTGGCCCTGTTTGACGAAAGCCTGATGCAAGCGGGCGAGGAAGGGATTGCCACCGACTTCAAGTCAAGACTGCAGGAACTTATCCAGGCATCAAGGCCCGACAGGCCCATATACCGTCTGGTCAAAGAGGAGGGTCCCGACCACGACAAGACATTCTGCGTCGAGGTGCTTGTCGACGGGAAGGTGCTGGGCACCGGATGGGGCAAGAGCAAGCAGCTAGCAGAGAAGGACGCGGCCAAGCGCGCTCTTGAAGCCCTTGGGTGAAGGTTCCTCCGTACGGCTGTCCGATATCGTTCCAGGCGGATATCCAACCTAGCTCGCCAGGTGGCGCAAGACCAGCTTTACCCTGTCCTCCAGGCTGAGGTCAGGCGACCTGGGAAGCTCGGCCACCGCTCGGGCAGCCTCTGTCGCAGAGTAACCCAGCTTAGTCAGTGCCGCTACTACCTCCGCGTTCTCATCGGTCAGAAACGAACTGACTGCCATCCCTTCCTTTGCCAGCTTGCCCTTCAACTCGACCACCAGGCGACTGGCCGTTTTCCTGCCCACGCCTGGCAGACCGGTTAACAGGTCGACATTGCCATTGGCAACGGCCATCGATAGCTTCTCGGCGTCCATGCTGGAAAGCATTCCCAGGGCCAGCTTTGGCCCTACACCGTTGACACTGATGAGCAATTTGAACATTTCGAGGTCCTGCTCAGAGGCAAAACCATACAGGGCTATGCTGTCTTCCTTCCAGTGGAGGTAGGTGAAAAGCTCCACGGTGTCTCCAACCGCGCCCAGTTGACTCAGCGTGGGGCCTGCAACGTGGACCTGGAGGCTAACCCCGCCTGTCTTGATGATGGCCCAGTCACTGCCGCGACGTTGCAGAGTACCTTCGACAGCGGCAATCATGTCTACCTTTGACCGCTTTCTGCCAACAGCCTTGACAGCCGCTTCACCTGCACATGGCACAGCGCTACGGCCAGCGCATCAGCAGCATCCGAGGGCTGGGGAACCTCGGCAAGCTTCAGGTGAACGGACACCATCCTCTGCACCTGCTCCTTGTCACTGTTGCCATGGTCGGTTACCGCCTGCTTGACTTTGGCCGGCGGGTACGTATACACGGGAATACCATTCCCGGCAGCAACCAGCATCACCACGGCTTCCGCCCTGCCGATGGCCAGGGCTGACCGGACGTTGTGACGCGCACTGTGGCCTACAAACGGCTCCTCGACGGCAATCTCATCGGGCTTGCAGCGCTCAACCAGTTGCATCAACGCCACGTAAAGCCGGTGCAGGCGCTCCGGAGGCTGCATCCGCCCGGGAGCAGTCAGAACACCATAGTCCAGCGTCCTCAGCTCTTCCCCGTCCTCGATCAGGCCATATCCCATCTTGAGGGTGCCCGGATCAACGCCCAGAATTCGCATTTTCTACTCAGACCCGGGCCCTGAGCTTCTCCAGGACCTCCTCGGAGAAGTCGACGTTGGAGAAGATTTGCTGAACGTCGTCCATTTCCTCCAGCCTGTCCAGCAGCCTGAGGACGCGCAGTGCGTCTTCTTCGCCAAGCTGCAGCATGGTCTTGGGTATCATCGAGAGTTCGGCCGAAGTCACCCTGACACCGCTGTCCTCAAGCGCCCGCCGGGTCGCCTCCAGCTTGTCCGATTGTGTGTAGATCTCCACAAAGCCCTTCTCTACTTTGACGTCCTCGGCCCCGGCATCAATCGCCATCAGCGCCACTTCCTCTGCCTCGTCACTGGCCTCCACGGTGATGAACCCTTTGGACTCAAACAACCACGATACGGCGCCGGCCTCCGCCAGGCTGCCACCCGCCCGGTTGAATATGCTACGTATCTCCTGGAGGGCACGGTTGCGATTGTCACTAAGCACATGAATAAGGATGGCCACGCCACCGGGACCATAGCCCTCGAAGCTTGCCTCAGTGAAAGCATCGCTGGCCCCTTCGCCCGAAGCCTTCTTTATCGCCCGTTCGATATTCTCCGAAGGCATATTGTTGTCGCGGCACTTCTGCACTATCAGGCGAAGGCGGTAGTTCTGCTCAGGACTGCTCCCGCCCTCTCGTACCGCCACCATGATCTCTTTGGCCAGCTTGGTGAAAACCTGACCCCTCCTGGCGTCGGCCACCCCCTTCTGTCGCTTGATGGTCGACCACTTGGAATGCCCGGACATGTCGCTTTCCTCCCTCGAAACAAAATCATACCATTTCCAGGCCACGTTTTCGACACATCTGCGCAGGGGCACCTGGTGCGACCCACCTCCCCTGGCAGTCCTCCATCCTCAGCAGCCGGGCCGCGCCGGTTGGCTTGCGGCAATGCCAGCGAGCGGAACGATGGGCAAGGCTGGTTGACTTGTTCTCAGCTACTCGGTATTCTTGAGCGGACAGAAATGGACCCAGCCACGGACGCCGAGCAGAGACAGCCTTCCAAGAGAACCGCCAAGTATCTGATTGCCCTGTCGGTGCTGTTCATCATAGGCATAGCAGCACTGGCTATCATCTACAGAGCACAGCTCAGGGACTTCGAGCAGTATGGCTATGTCGGAGCTTTCGTCATCAGCGCTATGGCTGGGGCCACCATCATCGTCTATATTCCAGGCGTGCCGGTCGTATTCACCCTGGGCTGGGTATTGCCTTACCCCTTTCTCGTGGGCATAGCTGCCGGTCTCGGCGAGGCTCTAGGGGAGTTCACCGGGTACGCGGCCGGGCGCGGCGGCCATCAACTGCTGTCTGAGAAGTACAGGCAGAACAAGTACTACGCCCGGGTGCAGCGGTGGATGACCAACCGGGGATATCTAACCCTGTTCCTGGCATCAGCCGTGTTCAACCCTTTCTTCGACGTGATAGGAGCAACCGCCGGGGCCATGCGCTTTCCACCCTGGAAGTTCTACCTGGTGTGCGCCGCCGGCAAAACCGTGAAAGGGACGTATGTTGCGTACATGGGGGCGTTGGGGCTGGGTTACATTCTGCAGTGGTTCGGCATCAAGCTCTGATAGAAGAAAACTTTTATGGACATAGAGCACCACCTGTGGATATTCCTCATCTCCGCCGCCCCAATAGTAGAACTCAGACTGGCAATACCGCTGGCGATACATGAATACGATCTCCCATGGGCTTCCGCTCTCATAGCCGCGCTGCTGGGTAATCTGCTCCCCGTGCCCTTTCTTCTCCTGTTCCTTGAACGCGGCCAGCAACTGGCGCGCAAGAATCAGTTCTTTGCCAGAGCTCTTGACTGGGTATTTGAACGTACCAGGCGACACGGCACGATTGTGCAGAAGTACGAGAGGATCGGCCTTATGCTCTTTGTGGCCATACCCTTCCCGGGAACGGGCGCCTGGACCGGCTCACTGGCGGCGTTCCTTTTCGGGGTGCCATTGAGGCAGGCCCTCATCTCCATAGTGGCCGGCGTGTTTATCGCCGGAGTTATCGTCACCACGCTGTCTCTTCTGGGTTGGGTCGGCGCGGCCATCGCCGGGGCCTGCCTTATCCTCCTGGCTGCCCTTGGGTTGTGGAGGATATAGCTCCTTACCCTCTCCAGCCCTTTGTGCTATACTAGACTCCGGACTGTCCCTGTAGCTCAAGAGGATAGAGCAACTGCCTTCTAAGCAGTAGGTTCCGAGTTCGAGTCTCGGCGGGGACGCCACAAGTTCCTGCCCCCGTTTGCTCGACTTTTCGCGCGTGGCTGGCTTTGGATTGTTGCTTGATTCCGGCCACGATCAGCTCCCCTCACTTCGATATCCACCAATAGAGCTACTGGCTATTGGCTGGCTTGTTCCCTTCGAATATGGCTGTGAACCTCCCCCCAGCCTGCAGCAGCTTCTACAGTCACCCGGGACCGGACAGAGTCAACTTGCCTCGGCCCTATTTGCCTTATACACGCGGTAGGTCCCCGT
>CAZTYW010000054.1:6689-13761 GCA_964617695.1 uncultured Dehalococcoidia bacterium | reverse complement strand
GAATGGGGTTCAGGTGGTCGGAGGTTCAAATCCTCTCACCCCGATTTCCTCTCAGCTACAAGAGACACCTCGTTGTTGTCCAGGTCTGGGGCACAACCCCAGCCCGATTTGCCAACAAGACGCCTCAATTCCAGGTGTGAAGGTCTATCGTCCAGGCCAATCGAGTTCTACCGCTGGTCTCTTCTCCAACGCAAAGAATACCGAACGGTACCGCCTGGTATTCCTCTTGAACATGTCTATCTCCTGCTGCTCTGTGTCAAGTACCGCCAGGGCCTTCGGATCGCCGGCGCGTGCTTTGCGAACCTCACTTATCAGCTTTTCGAGAGGAGCGTAGTATTCGTTCCACCAGATGCCTTCGTCCAACGTAAGATAACCCAGCAACTCGTAGCCACAAGCGGAGATCTGTGCCAGTTTCTCCGTCAGGTCGCCCATTTGGTCACCGATTACGAGGAACCCACCGGGTTTGATGAACCGCCTCCATTCTTTGAGTCCCCTTTCGAAACCGACGACTGATACGGAGCCCTCAGACCAGATGATGTCGAAGCTTTCGTCTGGGAACTCCATATCCAACATCGAGCAGTTCACGGTGGTCACCCGGTCCGACAACCCCGCTGTTTCGATCTTCGCCGAGAGTCTATCCAGGAGGCGCTGGTCGATGTCCAGTCCCATTACCTGTCCATCACTCAATCGTGCAAGTTCCATCGTCGGGACACCGGAGCCGCAGCCTATGTCCAGGATGCATGGCTTGTTCAGCTCAGGCAGCATCTGAAATGCCTTTCTGGTGTACTTGCTGAGGCCCTCCCGCAGAAGGTCTCTGATCAGTTCAACTATTGCCTCGATTGGCTCCCCCGTCATCGACTGACTGCCCCTAGACCACAACACGCATGCCGCTGCTGTTGAAAAAGAAGTCCTGGCCGAACTCCACCGACAGTCTGGCCGCTGCTGCCATACCGGTGCAATGTGAAACGCCTAACCTCTGGATCCCGAACGCCCTGAGTTCGGCGATGGTAGCCTCAAGCTGCAGCTCAGAAGCGCGGAAGAGATGCGTTCCTCCTATCACTGCGTGTATGGACTCTACTCCTGTTACTTCTTGAGCGTGGCGCAGCGTGTTGATGGTGCCGCGGTGGGCACAACCCAGGATGACCACCAGACCCCTGTTTGTCTTGATGAAAAGGGCCTGGTCATCTTCCAGGGGATCAGGACAAAGCTGTCCGTTCTCTTTGACATAGAGACCTGCGTCTATGGTCTCGTACTCGGTTGTCATGGGAATCTCACCGCTTGTCACCACATTGTCGGACAGCCAGGTCGGCTGTTTGGTCAGCCTGAACACGGCTCCCAGGCTCTCCAATTCCTCCTGCCGAAACGGTATCCCGATGTATGCAGTGTAGTTGTCGCTGGGGCTGTGGGCATACTTGGCAGCCCACACAGCCGGATGGGCGATTATGTCCACCTCCCTCTTGAGCCGCCCCAGCACCTGCCGCAGGCCGCCTGAGTGGTCGTAGTGGCCATGGCTCAGCACTATCTTGTCTATCGTTGGCCACTCTATCCCCAGGATGTCGCCATTAGTTACCGTGGAAGCACTCTGACCTGTATCAAGCAATATTGTGAGGCCATCAACCTCCACCAGCACGCTCAATCCCCATTCGCCAATCAAGCCCCTTGGCACTGGCGAAGCCGAGTTCTCACCGAGGGTAGTCATCCGAATCTCCACTTGCTCCTCCTTCAGCCAACCGCTAAGCCGGCGCATCGTCTCTCCGAAAATAGGCAGTGCCCTGGGCAAGCACTTTGTGAGTCAGTCCCCCCGATCGAACGTGCGCACCCGTGGGCGCATGCCATGTGGAGTCCCCGGGCCGTTATCAGGGTCTCCGATAGGCTCTCTTCCACGGCTCATTTCTCAAGGAGAGGTATTCTCTAATAGCCGATTTCAGGGTGTTCACGGCAAGAAGAGCACAGTGGAGATGCTCCTGTGGCAGTCCGCCCAGCGCGGCCACCACATCCTGTTGACTGATGTTCAGTGCCTCTGCGGCCATTCTCCCCCTGGCCAGTTGGGTGACCACACTACCCGCAGCTACGGTGACACCACAGCCGTCAGTCAAGAATCTGGCCTCATGAATCACGCCGTCTCTGACCATGAGCCATATTCCCATGGTATCGCCGCAGGGACCCGTAATCATGGCGTGGCCATCAGCATTGGTAAGGGCTCCGACGTTATGAGGGTTCCTGATGTGGTCAATCACAGTCTGGGAGTATGTGGCTCCCAGTTCCTCTCCGGCCCGTTCTCCCGGTTGATCGAAACCGCTCGTCATTTCTGTGATTCCTGGGCAGACCTGGCAGGCACCCTGGCGGATACGGCCCGGACGAAAGCCTCGCCGAAGGTCTTGACAAGTCCTGAGTCGTAGCCCTCAATACGGCCCTGATCGCAAAGGCTTGCCAGGTTGGGATCAATCGGTATCTGTGCCAGCAGAGGTGCGCCGGCTGCTTGCGCCATATCTTGACCCTTGCTCCTGCCGAAGATGTCGATCCTCTTGCCGGTGTCGGGCACCACGAAATAGCTCATGTTCTCTACCACCCCTAGCACGGGGACCTCCATTCGTTGGGCCATGTGGACGGCCTTTCTCACCACCATGGCTGTCAAGTCCTGTGGAGTGAGGGCAACCACCACTCCTGAAAGAGGAATTGATTGCATTACCGTCAGTGGGGCGTCGGCAGTGCCAGGTGGCAGGTCAACCAGGAGGAAATCCAGACTACCCCATAGCACCTCCTCCCAGAACTGCTGGATAGCTTTGGCTATAAGAGGCCCTCTCCAGATGACGGCATCATCCTCCTTCGGCAGGAGCAAGTTGATGGACATAATCTCGATGCCCGATCTCGAGAGGACCGGGAGTATTCCGGTGTTACTGCCTGCGGGATGGGCGTCGAGGCCGAACATCCTGGGGATGCTAGGGCCGGTGATGTCGGCGTCCAGTATGCCTACTCTACTGCCCTGGCGATTCAGGGAAATTGCCAGCAAGCTGGTTATCAAGGATTTGCCTACCCCTCCCTTGCCGCTCATAATGGCCACTGTACCACCGATTTCATTCAATTCCTGTGGCGTTGCTTCCACAAACCCCAGGTTTACTTCTTCCTCCTGCGCAATCCTCTCCAAAGCACTTCGTGCAGTGGCTTCCACCCATTCTTGGGCATCTGGGTTCAGGGCAGTAGAGGCCAGGGACACCTTGATGCTCCCATCGTCAATCTCAACTCTCCGAACGAGATTCAGGTCTGCCAAGCTGACGTGCATCTGGGGAACAAGCACGTCACCCAGCGCCTCTCTGACTTGCTCTTCCGTTACCATTGATTCCTCCCGAGACTTGAAGATCGTCAAGGCGAGTGGTCACAGACGTTGTCGCCTGTCACGAGCATGCCCTGAACGTGCGCTATTACGGCTTCCTCGGGGTCTCCTTGGGCCGCGCCGACGATGACCCGAATGCGATTCTCCTCGAAGAGGGCCTGCGCCCTGGAGCCCATTCCTCCGGCTATCACTGTGGCTACTCCTTCTTCTGCGAGCCAAACCGGAAGGAGGCCGGGTTGGTGGGCGGGTGCCGGTAGTAGCTGCTTGCGAACGATGGCACCACTTGCCTCATCGACATCTACAATGGCAAAGTGCTCGCAGTGACCGAAATGCGCAGCCAGCCTGCCGTTCGTGATAGGTACGGCATATCTCACCTTAATACCTCCTGTGGCGTAACTTCATCCTCTGTGGCAGGTGTCACCTGTGGAACACGGAGGTGTTTCGCAGCGCTCCGTCCTGCCACAGCAGGTTGTACCGGCGGACGGTGGGGCATGTGCCCTGATCACGTATGGAGCGGTTATCATTCTCTCCATTTTCCCGCTGCCGCAATCCGGACAACACACTGTCTGAGCCTCGGTGCTGCGCAAGAACACCTCTGATACCTTCCCACATTCCTGACACTGGAAATCGTAGATCGGCATTGCGCTTTCCCTCTCAGCAACCTGCGTTACTCGTGAGGCAACCTGCCTCTCATTGATCAACTGCTCAGGTGGGACGTGTGGGGCCGCAAGCATTGCCCTCACCCGAAGGACTGCTGGCGAACAGCGAGAAAACCCTCCGCGGGTGTTCAACACCGCATTTGGGACACATTATCTCGTGATCGCTGTCGCCGGCACTTCGGCGCAGTTCGAACTTCTCACCGCACCTTCTGCACTCGTATTCATATATTGGCATGGCTATCCCCCGGGCACGTTCATCATCTGACCCGTGCCAGAATATCTTGCCACATATTCTCTATACTGCGGCAGACGCTATTCCGGGAGTACTCTACGACAGGCACGCTCCCGGCCAGTGCCTCGATGACCACATTGTCAAAGGGAATCTTCGATATCACCTGTACGCCCAGCTCACGGCAGTTGCTTTCAATCCGACGGGTATTCTCTTCATTGATGTCGTATTTGTTTATGCATACCAGAGCCGGAACGCCAAAATGCTGACACACGGCAATGACTCTATCCATATCATGAATGCCAGACAAGGTAGGCTCAGTGACTATAAGGGCAACGTCGACCCCGGATATGGAAGAAATAAGCGGACAACCGATACCGGGTGGACCGTCGCTGAGAATATGGGTCAGTCCTGTTTTCTCGGCGATCCTTCTGGCTTCCTGTCTTATCACGGTCACCAGCTTGCCCGAGTTCTCCCGGGCTACTCCCAATCTGGCGTGGACGAGAGTCCCGTACCTGGTTTTAGAGACAGACCAGCTCCCCGAGAGCCTTTCCTTCATCTCGATGGCCCCGACGGGGCAAACATTGAAACAAAAACGGCATCCTTCGCAGGAGAGGGGATCAATCTCATGGTTCTTGACTGCCCCGAACCGGCAAACGTCCTGGCACAATCCGCACTCATTGCAGTTCACGTAGTCGATGATGGCGCACTGACCACTCCAGAACTCCCTGCTGTCTCTGAGCACGGGCTGTAGAAGCAGGTGCAGGTCGGCAGCATCGACGTCACAGTCGACCATAACCTTGTCCTGTGCCAGCGCGGCGAAGGAAGCTGCTAGAGTAGTCTTGCCGGTCCCCCCTTTGCCACTCACAACCACTATCTCGTTCATCGCCTTGCTCCCTCTGGGGCCAGTCGCTCAATGTCAGTGAGGAGTTGTGCGAAAGCTTGCCTCCATGTTGGCATGCCTTCCACCAGCGGGACTCCCTGGGAGTAGAGACGGGCTATCTGTATGTCATGTGGGATCTCGAGTAGGATAGGAATATTCTCGCTTCTGCAGTAGCTCTCAACCCCGCTATCATCAACTCCAGCTCGGTTGAGTAAGACGCCGCAGGGTATACCCAACTGCCTTATCATCTCGACCGCCAGGACGAGGTCATTGAGGCCGAAAGGTGTTGGCTCCGTCACAAGCAGGCAGAAGTCGCTTCCCTTCACTGATTCGACCACGGGACACGAAGTGCCTGGGGGCGCATCTATGATTGTGGTTCTCCCCGGCTCGATGTGCTCCTTGACTTTCCTTACGACCGGTGGTGCCATCGCCTCGCCGATGTTGAGTTTCCCGTGGCCGAACTCGATCGCCTCTGCCTTCCCAGTTTCGACAACTCCAATCTCTCTTCCTTCCTCCGTAATGGCATCCACAGGGCAAAGATAGGCGCAGGCGCCGCAACCATGGCATAGCTCAGCAAACACCAACACCCGATCTTTGAGTACCGCCAGGCAATGAAAGGCGCAGACCTCAGCGCATTTGCCACAGTGAGTACACGTGTCCTCAGCCACCTTGGGCACCGGAATGCATACTTTCTCCCTCCGGGTTAAGGTAGGCTTTAGGAATATGTGAGCGTCAGGCTCCTCAACATCGCAGTCAAGGAACTGGACGCCTCCTCCCGATTGCACAGAGAGGGCAAGGCTGGTAGCCACCAGCGTTTTTCCCGTGCCCCCTTTTCCGCTGGCAACGGATAGAACCATCCTATTCTCTTACCATTGCAGTGCCGCAACCTGGGCAGCCAATGTAGCTGCACAGAATCCCCACGTGATGACGGACCCTCGCCCCGCAGTTGGGACAGATGCAGTTGCCCGCCGGACCTGCTCCCGGCCTGGTTCCTGCCGTCCTCCCTTTACTGCGGCCTCCTGCACCCGTACGCCTGCCTGTCCCCGGGCCGCTCCCCCGTGGAGGGCCTGTCCCATCGCCTCTGGGCATCTTGATTCCTCCTCTCAGGCGGGCGGTGTCTATGGCCTGCTATCTGTTCCCCTTTTCCAGATTTTCGATCCGACGTCGCACGTCACTCAGGTCCTGGGCTAGAGTTTGAGCCTTCGTCTTAAGGTCTTGAAGCTCTTGCTCCGTGCTCACAGGCTCATGAGGCATAGCCATGCCTATGCCTGTCCCCGTCCAGCGTCCTGCTGCTCTACCCGTGCCAGCACCCGTTCCCATGCCGAAATGCGCCTCTACCGTGGGGTCACACGTGGCTTGATACCTCCCTGCCTTGTAGCCGTCGATGGCGTCCCGGACAGTACCGCTGACGCCCGTAGCCACGGCAATCCCGGCTGCCGACAGCACCCGATGGGCATTGGGACCGCAGTTGCCTGTAAGCACCGCCTGAACGTCCTTGTCGGCTACCATCTGTGCGGTGGCGACGCCCGCTCCACCACCAGCCATCGTGTTGGTATTGTCTATTGCTTCGAATTGCAGGCTCTCCGTGTCGACAACGATGATGTATTGGCATCGGCCAAACCGCGGGTCGACCTGGGCAGACAGATCCGTACCACTTGCTGAAATAGCTACTTTCATACTACTCTCTCCACGAAGCAGCAGGGACAGTGCTCCGTTATTGCCCCGCAGCACCTATTGCTTCTCTAGCTCCTCGATGCGTTTCTGGATTCCCTGCAGTTGCTCTCCCAGCATTTCGGCCTGGTTCTTGAGGAAGTCTGCCTCTTCCTCTTTCGTCATTTGCGGCGCGTAGGGACTTGCCCCTGGGTGAGCCCATGTGTAACCGGGACCGTACCCGCCATAGAAAGGCGGCGCTGCAGGTTCGGCGTAGAGAGGGAACCGAAAGCCTCTTCGCCAGCCCACGCCACGCCCCC
>CAZTYW010000054.1:0-6589 GCA_964617695.1 uncultured Dehalococcoidia bacterium | reverse complement strand
TAGCGTACCGGCCTGCAGGTCCGACGTAGTATGGATCATACGGGCTCATGCCGTATCCCCAGCCTGGGCCTCTCCTCCAGGCCATACCGCGCCTCCAGCCTCTGCCTCCACCCCACCCCATGCCGCAGCCCCAGCGCAAGCCCAAACCTCTACCCCAACCGGGGCCTCTCCGCCAGCCCATACCCGGGCCCCAACCAAACCATCCACCTTGTCCGAACATTTCCACCGCCTCCTTTCCCTGCTTATTCCTGGCAACCTGACGAAATCAAACCTGTGCTCAAGAGATTCATCTCTGCCAACAACGCCCTCCGCGTCTCCTCCCCCATCTCCCCCCTCCTGTCGCCAACGGTGGGCCGATGGGCGTGGCATTCAACCCGCGACACCTGGGGCATACGAGCGGGGCATTTCGTACCATGACCTCAAAGGGTACGTTCCATTCGTGCCCGTCCTCAGCACAACGGAAGCGGCGCTCAGCCATCTCGAAGTTGCCTCCTTCAATGCGAATGGCCTTGCCGTTCATCAGGGCATCAGCCATCTTCTTCCGTGCGGAAGCCAAAACTCTCTGAAACGTAGGACGGGAGATGCTCATCCTCTCGGCACAGCCCTCCTGGTCCAGTCCCTCCAGGTCTTTGAGGCGCACTGCCTCCGCTTCCTCTACTGAAAGGCAAACCTCTTCGAGTGCCCGCATCGGGATGCCTGCGGGCTTGAAATAGGCTACGTGTGGCACGAAGGCTACCCGACGCCATCTGGGTGGTCTACCTCCGCCCACGTCTGGTCCTCTGCCATCTGCGGATGGAAGTAATGATCATATGCTCATAATTATGTTATTGCCTCACGTTCCTCCTTGTCAAGTCCGATAGAGTTGTCATTCAGAGCATATGCTGCGACTGGCCGAAGCCAAATGACTGGGGAGAACGCGCCAGAATGCCTGTAAGGCTCCTGGAAGACACCTGGATGCATGATTACCTTGTGCACGGAGGTTGCTGACGTAGCGACATCCCAACGCCAGATTGCCGTCAAAGCTCGCCTGGCCTTGGTTTCTTGAGAACGTCTTGCCGTCGGGTGGGGTGGGAATGGGGTGAGACTCGAGGACATGGAGAGCCACCGATTGATGTGCGGACTTGGGACAGGACAGCGACTCCTGCAGTCCTCGCACATCGGGGTGTAGCGCAGCCTGGTAGCGCACCTGAATGGGGTTCAGGTGGTCGGAGGTTCAAATCCTCTCACCCCGATTTCCTCTCAGATGGTGACTCTGGAGGGCAGTCCTGGACTCAGCCAGTCGGCGTCAAAGGGTGCGTTTTGATGCGGCACATTGAGGTTGTTGAGAGGGAATCTGGAACTCAGGCTGTGGATGAGTCCCAACTCACAGACAGGTTGTCCGGTGCACCGACGACGGCCGCTGCTACGTTCAGGAGGATTGAACTCCTGGTCCTGCATCCGGTGCAGCACCAGTACGACCTGACTCCAGCCCCGAACACGGTCTCGAGCATCATCGGCTGTTGACACTTCTGGCAAAGGGGACCGTCTTCAACGTCTCGTCTGACAACTCGAACGCGCCTGCCACCAATCCGCCGCACGTGGCTAACTCCTGGGAGTGGTTGCAGGCTGTTGTTGAACTGCCTCTTCTCGCCACACAACTTGCACACGCCGGTGCTGCTGTCACCCTCCGTCGCCTCAATCAACCAGTGGTGGCAACAACCCTGCCGTGCTCCTGGGCGCCTGGAAGTGCCTATGTGTTTCACCGGCATGGCTGACCTTCATCCGTCGCCGTTGCAGGGCTGGCAAGTCACTCTGTATCGACCGGGAGAACGGTTTGAACATCCGCTCTCAGGTTGACCGGTCGTAAAGCTTCAGTCTCTGCTAGTGCTGAGACACGGTCTTTCTTCGCAAGAGCCAGGCCATCATGCCTGCGCTGAGGGCTGCCCCAATGCCAGTGTACACGTCTGGAAATGGGGGCATCGGGCGGACAGCAGCCCCAACGCCGATCGGGGCGGTCAGCCAGGGGCTGTAGTCCACCTTGAGGCTCACTCCGTCGCCTGATCCGGGGCCTACCGGCCCCGGGCCGTCGGCAGCTCCCCACCAGTTGTAGGTGGCGTCGACGGTGAACGGGTTGGCGTTATAGTTGTATACCCCTTCCTGGGCGTTGTTGTAGATGTCGTTCTGGTTGATTCTCACCGGTACACCGTCGCCGGTTATGCCTGACCAGATCTTGACGCCGGTTTGTCCATTATCGCGGATGACGTTGCCTGTGGTGGTGAGGCTGCTGAATGAGCACGACTCGGCTAGAATTCCGTCGCCGGCGTTGTTGTAGATGTCGTTGTTGGTGACGGAGACGACTGCTTTTCCCAAATTGATCTGCAAAAGGGCAAGGCCGGCGGCTGAAGCGTTATGGAGCCAGTTGCTGTCGACCACCACGCTGGGCGGACCGTTTGTATCTGCCGTGATGCGAAGGGCGTTGGTGGCCGTGCCGTCGCCCACGGCCGTTGGCGAAATGTCATTGTATTTCACCGTTACGTCGCGGGCACCACCGTGTATGACCACCAGGCCATCGGCCCCGTCTGCTGCCACGGTGGCCGAAACAATGTTGTTGACGAACCTCACCGTGGTCGCCTTGGTGGTCACCATGCCTCTACCGCCCCTGATGGCAAATCCGTCCATGGTGAGTGTTGCGGAAGCATTGGTTGCATCGATGGCTACAGCGCCGGTCGGAGCTATGACCGCTTCCGGGCCTGTCCGACCCCGAGCATCGACGCCGGCCCGGGCACCGAGCAAAACGAGCGACTTGTCGATGGTGACGGTCTCGTTGTACACACCGGCCGCCACCCTTACGGTGTCGCCCGGTTGTGCGCTGTCCACCGCGGCCTGGATGTTCGAATAGTCAGCCGGCACGTTAATTGTGGCGGCAAGTACGCCACCGACCCGCGGACCCATCAGGGGGAATACCAGCGTCAATGCCAGCATGATGATGGGCAGAACGAGCAACCCCTTGCCTATCGCACTGCGCAGCATGTGCCTGCCCGGCAGAGAGTGAGGGGGGCCCACTCGTGATAGTAATACGTAAGAGGCAGTCGAATGGGGGACTGGCTGTAGTTTAACCCCGAGCAGGTTTCGAACAGGTAAAGCTTGGTCGCGCTCGGGTTTCCCCTTGGTTACGCTGCGGTTGCCACACGGTTACACTGCTGCATGCGGCTGCCCTTTTTCTAGCTCGCCGCGGCGGATTCCGGCCCGCTGTCCCAATCTCAGAAGCGCGTCTACCGGCGCAACCGCTTCCGGCATCCGTTTCTCCCGTATGACCGCGCCCAAGGCGCTGGGATCGGGGCAGGACTTCAGTGGGCGTACGGGCACGATCCAAAGCCTTGACAGGCTGAATCGGTACCGTTACAATCTTTCCGAACCGTAGCTCACCTTATACAGCCTTAGGCAAATCGATTATGGGGCCTCGACGGTGGGTGCGCGTGAGGGAGGGACCACACATCAGCGCAAAGCCGCAGAGAGGACCGCGCTTTCTCCGGCAATGTGAGATTTGCCCCCGGATTGCGGAGCACTGGCGACGTGTTTTGCAGTCCGGGTCGCCCGTGGCTTTGCCGCTACCAACACCCTCCAGACCTTGCCTGTTCCGTTTGCTCCCAAACAGTGGTTGTCCGCCCGCACTGAGAGGGCTGAGGTGCGGGCTTAAGGTGACACGAGTGGGGACGGTACAATCCATGGTGCCAATTGGGTGGACGTAGACCCGGGAGGCCACGCCGTTGACTTGAGCCTCGCGGCACGTTGAAACGTCCTGTCTGACCCGGGTCATGATGGCACAAAGGAGCGGACCTGTTCCCATCGGAGATGGCAATGGGGAAAATCAGGATTCTGATCGCCGATGACCACCCGGTGTTCCTCGAAGGGCTGTGCCAGATACTCGAACGCGAGCCGGACTTCGTCGTTGTCGGGATATCTACGGATGGCGAAGAGACTATCAGGCTGGCAAAGCAGTTGCGGCCCGATGTGACCGTGGTCAACGTATCCACGCCCAAGCTGGGCGGCATCGAGGTCGTCGGGCACATCATGGCGGACCAGCCGAAAAGCGCCGTGCTGATGATCAGTAGCGACCACGACAACTCGTACACACTTTCTTCCATGTGGCAGGGCGCGGTGGGATGCCTGCTGAAGAGCTGCTGCCCCCGAGACCTGGTCGATGCCGTCCGAATGCTGCATTCTGACAGGTCTCTGAGCGGCATGGAGGCCGCCATCGAGTGCCCGCGCTCGCAGGTTGCGTCCGCCGGCGAGGGTGTACCGGGCCATCACAAGCTCAGCCCCCGCGAGATAGAGATACTCCAACTGGTTGCCACAGGGGCCAGCAACGATGAGATCAGCAGCAGGCTTGGCTTGAGCCAGCGCACGGTCAAAGCGCACCTGCTCCACGTATTCACCAAGCTGGACGTCCGTTCCCGCACCCAGGCTGTGGTCCACGCGCTGAAGCAGGGCTGGCTCAGCCTGAATGACCTGCCTTTCAGGTAGGGTGTACCTCGCCAGTCAGATGGATCGGAGGACCCTGACACCGGCGCAGCCCGCTTAATGCACGGGACGTGGCCACCCAGGCCTGCTCCCAGGGGTGGCATTCGACCGGCAAACCAGCCATAATGTTGCGCCAGAGCACGTGATCGGTGCGCTGCCCTGGGGCGCCTCCAGCGGTCAGGGTACCCAAGCAGAGTCGGGAGCAGGGTCAAACATGGGGGTCGGTGGTCTGAGGGTGGACGCTTGAAACCGATAGCAGTAGTGCTTGCTGTCCTATGCTCGGCTCTGCTGGCGCTGGGTGGCATAAGTTGCGGGGACGGTGGTGCGCCCCCGAGGAAGGAGGTCAGGTGATGGATTTCCCGCTGACCAGCACGGCTTTTGCCAACGGGGCGAAGATCCCCGCGAAGTATTCCTGCGACGGCAATGACGTGTCGCCGCCGCTGCAGTGGAGTGACCCGCCCCAGGGTGCCCGGAGCTTCGCTCTCATCTGCGACGATCCCGATGCACCCGCCGGCACCTGGGTACACTGGGTGCTCTACAACGTGCCTGCCGACGCCAGGACGTTGCCGGAGGCCATCCCATCAAACGCCGAGCTGGCCGATGGCAGCCGGCAGGGCAAGAATAGCTGGGGGAAGTTGGGCTACGGTGGTCCGTGTCCGCCCGGCGGCACCCACCGCTACTTCTTCAAGCTGTACGCTCTGGATACAGTGCTCGATCTGTCCAGCGGCGCCAACAAAGCGCAGGTCCTCAAGGCAATGGAGGGCCACATCCTGGCCCAGACGGAGCTGATGGGCAAGTACGCCAGGTGAGGGTGGTCCCCGGCGGGGCCAACTCTGCGGGACTCCCACCCGGCAGTGGGGAACACGTGATTGGCACCGGAGCGGGCTGTCCTTAGTTGTGCCTGGCCTCAGGGAGGTCGCGGTCGCCAGGTACTGCACTACGTTCGACGTCGCGAAAGCCGAGTTCGCCCAGTGCCTCTCCAACCAGGTACTTGAACAGGAGGTAGGAAAGGTCGTCACGCTCGTCGAGGGTGAGGTTGCGTACGTCGGGTACACCCTTTGCCAGATAGTCCCGCATCCTTTCCAGTTCCTCTTCTGACAGCATGCGCACCATATGTCCCCTCCCCTCCTCAACGTCGCCCCGGTGCAACATGCTCAGCAGGTCCGGCGACAGGGTTGCCGGACTGCATGCACCTGACGGCTGCTGCCGCGATGCTGCGGGCCTCCGGATAGAGCGGCGCAATGTGAATCTGTGAGCCTTCGCTGCGGCCGCCAACCTCCTGTACAGCCGTCCCAGCTTGCGGGCCAGTCGATGGCCGGCGCCATCGTCTGACTGTCCTTGCCCTCCAAGCTCCGCCGGTGTGGCGGGCCTGTCACCGGTGAGGTTGTCTGTCACTCGGTTGACCCCTGATCAGATATCCACGTCCTGTGGCCGCTGCCGTGCGACTCAGGCACAAACAAAGCGGCCCCTTGGCCATCTGGCCCAGGGCCGACCGGCTTCATCCTCCCAACATCACCCCACTTGCGCTGTCCGACCTCTGATCGCCGTGGCATCTCCGTTGTCGGAGGCGCCACCGCCAGGTGGCCTTGGGACCACGTCTACTACACTACCAGCACGGCGCTTACGACAGGGTTAAAAAAGGTGAACAGGGGATTTCGGAACGGTTACATTATGGCGAGAGACGGGGCGAGCAGGGCCGGTGAACGGGTGGGCCCGTGGGTGGGGTGGGGTGGCACAGTTGAGCAGGTATCCTGTCCTCAACCGTCAACACGGCGTTGCGAAGTATGAGGTCTGCTGGCGGCTGAGGTCGCCGCTTTCACGGCGGGCGGTAGTGTCGAGAAGAGTGTGTGAATTGATGCAGGGGCATGTGCTTCCAGGCGGAGTTAAGGTGACACATGATGCCGTAGATGATGGGAGCGATGGTGGCGGTGTTCTCGCCCGGTAACCTCGGTACTCGGGGCATCCAACAGCTAAGAGAAGGGGCGTACCCGTCCAATACAGTCAGACAAGGTATGAAGCACGCCCTGTGGTACACGCAAAAGACCTGACCGAACTCCCGCTTCTCTCCTCCCCTGGCGGGAGGAGAACA
>CAZTYW010000053.1:1760-14182 GCA_964617695.1 uncultured Dehalococcoidia bacterium | reverse complement strand
AAGCCATCCCCGTGGAAGCTCTGCCATCCCGCTACGACGGGGCCAGGTCACTGGCGACGGCCATCTACTACCTGCTGACGCCCGATAGCTTCTCCGCCATGCATCGGCTGCGGAGTGACGAGGTCTTCCATTTCTACCTTGGCGACCCGGTGGAAATGCTGCAACTGTGGCCGGATGGGAACGGGAGGGTTCTCATCCTGGGGGTGGACATCGCCAAGGGAATGCGGCCGCAGGTCGTAGTACCCGGGGAAGTGTGGCAGGGGGCCAGGCTCGCTTCAGGCGGGAGGTTTGCCCTGCTGGGCACCACGGTGTCGCCTGGGTTTGACTATTCGGACTACGATCCGGGGCAGAGGGAATGGCTGGTTGCTTCCTATCCTGAGTTCCGCGATTGGATCGTTGCCCTGACGAGGTAGGGCCCAGAGGGGCTCAACTCTGGGGTCGCCACGCGGGTGCGCCCCAGCTTGCTCCAGCAGCCTGAGGCTGGAAGGATCCGGTTGACCAGGCGCGGGTGGGGATGGATCAGCTCTCAGGCGCCCGTTTCCCACGCGTCATCAAGCTTGACTGGCTTGCCGCCCGAAGCGTATCATTTAAATGGAGCCGAGTGTCGGATACGAAGTTCGTCTTAGGATATCGCTCATTGCCGAAGGGAGTGCCTGCAATCCAGGAGGGCGTGCTTGCGTGCGCGGGACATGCTGGCAGTTGGGAAAAAGGGGCAAGCCGGGCTTTCTTGGATGTACGTACATGCGTGCCCCTGGCGGCACTGTATGTCGCCGTCAGTCGAGCGGCAGCTCTGCCCCCGGGGCATTCGCCGATGGAAGTGGATAGCCAGACTAGCCTGTAGGAGGACAACGTGACCAAGCCCTTAGATGGGATCAGAGTCCTGGAGTGGGGTATATTCCATGCGGGACCAGGTTCAACTGCCATCCTGGCAGACCTGGGTGCCGAGGTGATCAAAATAGAGCAGCCGGGTCTGGGGGACCCCATCAGGTTGTTGTCCCGTTTTGGCCGGGCCAACGTCACCATGAACGGCAGAAGCCTTTTCTACGAGGGGGCCAACCGGCACAAGAAGAACATCAGTATTGACCTCAAGACCGACAAGGGCAGGGAGATAGCCTACCGCCTGGCGGCCATATCGGACGTGTTCATGACGAATATTCGCCGCAAGGCGGTGGAGAAGCTGGAAATGACGTATGAAGTGCTGAGCAGAATCAATCCGGGGCTGGTGTATGCTACAGTCTCCGGCTACGGACCTTACGGGGCCGAGAGTCAGCAGGGAGCCTTTGACTTCCACGGCCAGGCCAGGTCGGGGATGATGTACTGCATGGGCGAGCCCGATATGCCGCCGCTCCTGATCCATTTCGGGGTGGTGGACCAGGCCACGGCTATCATGACAAGCCACGCCATCCTGACGGCTCTTCTTGCGCGGGAACGCACGGGGAAGGGACAGGAGGTACACGTGTCAATTCTCGGTGCTGCCATGTTCTTGCAGTACTTCAACGTCATGAACGGCATGATACTGGGACAGCCAGTGCCCCGCCACCAGCGCCTCTCAACGGACGCCCTGCGGAACTATTACCAGTGCAAAGACGGCAAATGGGTGTGCGTTACCATATCGTACCAGATGGGGGCCTGGGACGAGTTCTGTGAGGCCCTTGGCCATCCGGAACTGGCGAAAGACCCCAGGTTTGAGACCAGGGAGAGCCGGTTCGAGAACTGTGAGGAGTTGATCGCCCTGCTTGATGACATCTTCGCTACCAGGACGCAGGAAGAATGGCACAGCCTTTTCGTGGACCGCGCCATTTTCGCCACCAAGGTGAATAGTCCCATGGATCTGGGCAGTGACGCACAGGTGCTGGCAAATGACTACCTGGTTGAGTTTGATCATCCCTTCTTTGGGAAGAGCCTGGTGCCTGGCTATCCGGCCCACTTCAGTGAGACTCCCGCCGACACCCGGGGGACGGCACCGGAGAAGGGCGAGCACACCGACGAGATCCTGCGGGAGTTGGCTGGCTATAGCCAGAGCGAGATACGACAACTGAGGGACGAGGGCGTCGTCTAGACCATTTCTGCGCCCTCTTAGGGGTTGCATGCTGCACGGTGCAGCCCGTGTGTGCATCTAGCGTTTTCTGTTCTGCAGTCTGTTCTGGACCTTCGCACCACTCAGTTCTCGAATGGCATCGGAAGCGATCCATCTGGCTGATCTGGAACCCATCCCCTGTAGCTCTTTGGCGACTTCAATCGCCTTCTGGTTCAGGCTGAGATTGCGCTTCCCGATCTGTCTCAGCGCCCAGCTGACGGCCTTCCTGACAGAGTTCCTGTCGTCGTGGGCCTCTCCCCTGATGATGGGGAAGAAACGCTCAAACTCTGCATCGCCGGCTTTCTTGTCGCTCACGGCCAGGCAAGCCATTAGCACGAAGCCGGCTCTCTTGACGTACTCTTCCTCCCTGGAACTCCATTCGAGGCATTTCTGATAGGCGTATCTGGTCTTCTTGAAGAGGTTCATGCAGCACTGGTCACATATCTCCCAGTAGTCAAAATCTGTGACCCATGCCTTCATCTGTTCCTCCGTGACCATGGCAGGGTCGTCGATCATGGTGGCGAGTATCCTGGTTTCTCTGATGTTTGCAGCCCACAGTCGGCGGGCAAGATGGTGGCTCCTGCCGGCCTCTGCGGCGATCTTCCTCAACTGAGGAAGCGACACTCCATATGCATGCTCCGGCGTGATGCCGAATCTTGCCATACCTTCGACAGCCTTCGGGTCAGCTAATGATTTCAGCCTCGCCAGGATCTCGTCGCAGTCCACTTCCACCGCTTCTGGTCCACTAATCTCAGTGCCTGGAGTGCCGGCCACAGCAACTCGCAGCAGCTTTGGCTGAGGCTGCGTGATTCACGCACCGAACAGACACCCGCTGCGTGGGACGCCAGCCCCACCGTCGGTCTGGCTGCAGGCCATGTTACAACGCCGCAGTCGCAGAAGTCTATCTACGCAGTTGATGCCCGTTGGCAACCCCAGGCAGAGGTAGTATGATGATCGGGCGAGATCGGACCCTGGTGGTCCACCGGGGATCACCGAGCTACGGCTGTTGAGTCGGACAGTGTCCGGTACCATGATTGTGCCACCGAAAGGGTCAAATATGTTATCATGAGTGGGCAATGAAGGATGCAGCCACGTCACTCCACTTCTTCTCGGAGCTGGGCCGGGTCTACAGGGCGAGATTTCTCAGACCGCTGTGGAGCAAATACCCTGAGCCCGAGACTGATGAATATGGCGCCCTGGCCTTGTTTCTCGAAAGCTATGCATTTGCGCGCCAGGGAGTCAACAACGAGTTCGTGCATGCAGCCTGCGATACAGTCCGGAAGCTGAGAGAAAAGGGGGCCAAACTGGCCCGACCCAGGACAGCCGAAAGAGCGTGGAAGATTTTCTCGCGCCTGCTCGACGACAGCAGCTCGAACTGCGCCGACAATCCGCTCTGTCCTAAGGGCACGGAATACAGACGCAAGTACAGAGGCGGACGGAGGCAAGTGGAGACGTCCCAGTTCTCTGTGCTGGAAATGCTGCGGCAGCTGGCTTCGAGAGGTGGGCCTGCTAACATCGTCGATTACGCCAGGGGGAATCTGGAACAGGATGAGGTCGTGGCGGCTTACGAAGGATTATGCGGTGACGGCGGGATCAACGGCGTTGGCGGCCGGATAGCGTCATTCTTCCTGCGAGAGATTGCCGCTTCTTATGATCTTTCGCCTGCAAGAGACCGCCACCTGTTGCAGCCTGTAGACGTCTGGGTGAGACAGTTGTCTGCAAAGCTCATCGGGCGGCGGACGCCGGACCAGGAGGTGGCAAAGTGGGTCGTGGCACAGGCGTTCGGCAACGGTGTCAGTCCAGAGGCGGTCAACCAGGGCATGTGGTACTTCGGCAGCCAGGTGGCGCAGTCCCAGTACCGGGCCTCGATTGCCATGAATGACCTTGGCTATGCCAAGGCCCTTGTTGACGAACACATAGGGACGCTAAGCTCCGAGGTTGTAGCCTGGGCCAACACCCGGGTCAGGCTCCAGTAGCGAAGGCCATTCGCTGTTGCCGTCGGTGGCCCTGGCAATCAGACTTGAGGACGGCCATGCCACCCCGGGGCTCTAGTCGCTGGCAAGGACCAAAGGAGGTGCTGACACTAGCTGATCGCTCCTGCCGAGACAATCATTAGCAGTAGTTCTCTGGTCTTTAATAATGTTGTCGTTGAAGAGGTTGAAATTCGTGTCTTGCTTCTACCTCCAAAAGAGACATTGTTGGACAGAGAAGAGGTAATAATGAAAGAAGGAGGTCAGAATGCAAGGCAACAAACTCTATGTGGGGAACCTCAGCTATTCCGTAACCCAGGAGGAGCTGCGAGAGCTGTTTGCCCACTATGGTGGGGTGGTGGAGGTCAGAATAATCCCGGGGAGAGATTTTGCGTTTGTTGAAATGTCCAGCTCGGCGGAGGCTGAGAGCGCCAAGCAGGCGCTGGACGGTTGCGAAGTCGAGGGACGTGCCTTGAGAGTTGCGGAAGCCCGCCCCCCGAGAACCGGAGGACAGCAGAGGGGAGGAGGAGGAGGGTACGGAGGAGGTCGCGGTAGAGGCGGCTATCGCCGATACTAGCGAGCCAGTGCAATACTGGAAAGGCCCAAACGGGCCTGGTATGGCGAGGTACAGCCACTCGCTGTGACGGCACTCTGAACTGAAGAATGGCCAGGGTTCTGGCCACGCCAGAACCCTGGCCAGACCCTCGGCTGGATTCCACATCGAGGCAACCCAGGGGTGATGCAATCAACAGGCTTGAATTCTACTCCATGTGTCTCTGGTTCAAGCTCCGTGATTGGTTGTCACCACCGGAGCCCGCCTTGAGGGAAGCCGGCACCGCTCCCGGGTTTGAGGTGCTTGACTACGGCTGCGGACCTGGGAGCTACTCGGTTGTGGCTGCCGGGCTGGTGGGCCATTCAGGCAAAGTCTACTCTGTCGACAAGAACCCGCTTGCCGTGCAACGCGTTCTACTCGTCGCCAGTAAGAAGGGGTTGACGAATGTAGAAGCTGTTCGCACAGACTGCGGCACCGGAATACCGTCCGGAACCGTTGACGTTGTGCTGTTGTACGATACGTTTCATGACCTGGGAAACGCTGATGCCGTAAAGAGGGAGCTGCACCGCGTTCTGAAGCCCCAGGGCATCCTGTCCTTTAGCGACCACCACATGAGAGAGCATGATATACTGGCGGAGATGACTGCGGGAGGCCTGTTCTCGCTTCTGACAAGGGGCAAGCGAACCTATACCTTCGCCAGGATAGGTTAGCAAAGATAGTCCTGCTGTTGTCCGTTTGATCAGCCGAAGTCGCATCTCCAAATTGTACTCCCCTTTTCTCAATCGGCTGCGGGCCTGGGCACCATCCCAGGCTGAGTCGCTGAAGGCAGAGGCATCGCCAGCCGTCCCGTGGTCCCTCCGCTGGTGGGCTGCCGACCTCACGTTGTGCTATCATGATTTGTGGCGGCTCTGCTACAAGGTTGAAGATTGACGGTTGAGATCAGAGAGGTTGCCCAGGGCACCTATTCGGTTGACTGCGGAAAAGACCCTGTATTCGTTCTCAGCCAGGTGGCCTACGTGCTGTCTGGCGACATGGCGGTGGTGATCGATCCCGGCTCAACTTCAGCAGCCTCCGAGATAATCGCCAATTCTGCCGGGCTTGGCCTCGACCTGGACAAAGTCGCCTACATCATTCCTACCCACATCCACCTTGATCATGGAGGAGGGGCCGGGTATCTGGTGCAGCATCTTCCCAATGCCAAGGTGGTGCTTCATCCCAGAGGCGCTGGACATATGATCGACCCTTCGAGGCTCATTCAAGGCGTGCGCCAGGTCTTCGGCGACGACTTTGAGGAACAACTGGGGCCGATCCTGCCGGTGCCTGAGGAACGAATACATGTAGCCCAGGACGGCGAGGTGATGCGGTTGGGCCGGAGAGAGCTGCGGATTTGGTTCTCGCCAGGCCATGCCCCGCACCACGTAGCCATCCAGGATAGCCTGACCGGCGGGTTATTCTGCGGGGACGCTCTCGGATTCGTTTCGGAGGAGACGCCTGACATCCCCTTCCCGGTAGGTCTGCCTCCCTTTGACCCGGAGGCCTATCTGGAGACCATAGACAAGCTTGCAGGGCTCGCCCCTCGGATTATCTTCTATGCTCATCACCGGGCCAGGAGCGATGTGGACGGCCTTCTGCGGCGGGTGAAGGAAATCTGCGCTGCGTTCGGTGACATCGTTCGGAAGGCCCTCGCGGCAGGGGAGGATGAGCGGAGGATTGGGGAGCGCATACTGGAATACACCAGAGGTTTCTCAACGTATGCTCAGCTTCCCATCATAGTCGAGGCGAGCGTCTTGGGCTACATCGACTACTACAGGAACAGAAGGTAGCCTGACTTGCTGTCCCCTGGCGGGTTCATTGCGGATGCCTGGAAATAGTGCCTGGGGTTGTGTCAAACGGTAGATTGGCGTATTATTAAACGAAAAGACCCTTTCCTTTAATAACCTGGAGTCTTATTAAGCCGGCGTTTAATATGGAAATCGATCTGTTTGGAAACAGTCCTGCCGGGAGACTTGTTCGCATCCCGGACGGAGGCTGGGCCTTTGTTCCTCACCCTCTGCCTCCGCAGGTCGAGTGGGACGGTGAGCTTGTGTCTCTGCTTTCCAGGGCCGATCTGGCCCTGGGGACGCTATCCGGGCTTGGGGACAGCCTGACCAACCCGCACCTGCTGATTTACCCCTTCATTCGGAGGGAAGCAGTCCTTTCGTCACGTATTGAGGGGACGCAGTCTTCGCTTTCTGATTTGCTGCTGTTCGAGGCTACGAGCGTTGAGAGGCAGCGAGACGTAAGAGAGGTCCAGAACTACGTGCGCGCTGTTGAACATGGGCTCAAACGTTTGGGCGAGTCACCCTTGTCTCTCCGCCTGGTCCGGGAATCCCACGCCGTTCTCATGAAAGGGGTGCGCGGCCAGCACACTGCCATCGGTGAGTTCCGCAGGTCCCAGAATTGGATTGGACCTCCCGGCTGCAATATACATGAGGCGACCTACGTCCCACCACCTGTTTCTGAGATGCAGGAGGCCCTGGATGGGCTGGAGAGATTCCTGCAATCGGAGACAGATTTGCCTGCTCTGGTGCAACTGGCACTCATTCACTATCAGTTCGAGGCCATTCATCCTTTTCTGGACGGCAACGGACGTATCGGCCGCTTGCTTATTACACTCTTCCTCTGCCAGCGGCAGATTCTCAACACCCCGTTGCTTTATCTGAGTGCCTTCTTCGAGCGCCATCGTCGGGAGTATTACACTTGCCTTCTTGAGGTCAGCCAGAAGGGAGCCTGGCGACAATGGATCGAGTTCTTTCTGAGGGCGGTGGTTGACCAGTCAAATGACGCTGTACGTCGGTCGCGTTGGCTGCTAGACCTTCACCGCGAATACCGCAAGGCCAGGCTGGAGAAACACATGACTCCAACGGTTGGCCAGCTAATTGAGCTTATCTTCATGAGACCGGTGCTGAGCGCCAGGGCCGTTCAGACGGCTCTGGGGGTGACATTCCCCGCTGCCCAGAAGGCGATAAGCAGTCTCGAAGAGGAAGGTATTCTGGTCGAAGTTACTGGCGGCAAACGCAACAAGGCCTACGCGGCTCAGGCGGTCCTCAAAGTGCTGGAGGAGGACACCTCACCGTGGGTAGAAGGTGGTCAGACGTTGGTGTGAAGAATGACGGTTGAGATGCAGGAGATAGCCAGGAACACGTATCTGCTTGACTGTGGTCAGGTGCCCATGTTCCTGATGCCCCAGGTGGCCTACCTGGTGGTCGGCGAGGAGGCCTCCGCTCTGATCGAGCCCGGCTGCACGACGGCGGCCTCAAGACTGCTCGATGCTTCGGCTGAGCTGGGCCTTGATCTGGGCAAAGTCGCCTGTATCATCCCGACCCATATCCACGTGGACCACGCAGGTGGAATGGGTTACCTGGCACAGAAGCTCCCACAGGCGAAGGTGTTGGTCCACCCGCGTGGTGCGGCACATGTGACGCACCCTTCGAGGCTGGCGCAGGCTACCCGCACAGTCTTTGGCGAGAACTACGAAGAGTCCTTTGGTGTCATCCTGCCTGTCCCCGAGGACCAGGTGCACGTCCTTGAGGAAGGCGAGGCAGTCAGGCTTGGTGAACGGGAACTGACAGTGTTGTTCTCGCCGGGACACGCTTCGCACCATATCTCGATCCTGGACAGTCTGACCAATGGGCTGTTCTGCGGGGAGGCGCTGGGGTTTCCTGCGGATGGCGCATCCGACGTCGTCCTGCCTGCAGGGATTCCTCCGTTTGACGCTGGTCTCTATCTGGAATCGATAGAGAAGCTGGAAAGGCTCCGTCCCAGGCTCCTTTTCTACTCCCACATCGGGGCCAGGAGCAATGAAAACAACCACCTTATCGAGCGAGTCAAGGAGACGAGCACCGCTTTCGGCGAAATTGTTCGGGAGGCGGTCGAGGCGGGCGAGGACGACGACGGGATAGTGGCGCGTCTTTCGGTGTACATCCAGGGTCATTCGTTGGATGCGGATCTGTTGAATACGTTCAAGTTTGATCCTTCGGGCTACATAGACTACTTCAGGAGCAAGGCGTAGTCCAGCCGCCCACTGCGCGCCGTGTATCCGTGCCGAGGGCGTGCTCTGCATAAGGTGAGGTAATGTCATGGTCGCTTGGTGCTGGCGGCTCAAACGGGCTGGAGGGGGCAGCCATTCGACGAAGGCAAAGGATGAACCTTCTGCTCAAGGCTCTGGCGCTGTTCCTGGACGAGGCCGTCGTCGTTGGGCTGGTGCTGCTTGTGCTGTGGCAGGTCGGAGTGGATCTGTCCCCCGGGGTGGTTGCAGCCGTAGCACTCCTGCTGGGTCTCTGGTTGTTTGTGCTCTACAGGATCGTTGTGTCTTCATTCAGGAGGAGGCAGATGACCGGTCGCGAAGGCATGATTGGCGTTGAGGGCAAGGTGGTAATGCAGCTCAACCCAGAGGGCGTGATCAGGGTCCGCGGTGAGTTGTGGACAGCTTTGTCGACCGGCGACAGCATAGCCGCTGACGAAGAGGTAGTAGTGGTGGGGGTCAAAGGGTTCAAGCTTCTGGTCGAGCGCAAAGAGTGACGCGGTGCCCTGGCAGAGGTGTGGTGGACAGCGACGCCAGGCTTATGCGGGCCGTGCGCCGCAGGCGGACAATCTCAAAGCCTGTGTTGGCTTATTGAAGCCCATGCCACCTCGGGCAGCATTACCACCCGGCAGTCGCCCCTGTCCTTCAGTGCCTGCTCCAGGAACATGGCACACGACGTGCAGACGGTAATGATGACCTTGCTTTTGATGCTGGCAAGTAGTGATTCCATTTGCTGCGGCCTGGTGCAGCACAACCGGTGGTCAAGCTGGTTCAGTTCAAGCCCCTCTATCCGTTTGAGTATGTTGAGCGCCGCGTCCAGGTCGGGCAGCCCGGAGTTGACCTGCCTGTAGAAGTAGTGGCAGCCAGCATAGTAGTCGGCCTGGAGGTCGAGCTTGCCACTGCGAAAGAAACGGGCCAGCAGGGTAGGATACCACATGAGTTCCTCCGAGACGCTGTTCGTCAGGCGGCTGTAGACAAGGTCGCAGCCCACGCAGTAAGCAACCAGCTTGGTGGCGCCCACCTCCCTGGCCTGACGCAGATTCTCGTCCAGGAACTCCCGTGCCAGCACATCGGCCTGCTTCAATTCGTCTCCTGCCTTGTCTTTCAGGGCCTGACGGAAGAGCAGGTTACCGCAGCAGCGCTCTCGCGGCAAAAGGGTGTAGTTGATCCTGAAGTGGTCCAGCAAGTTCTTGAAGGCCTCCATGTCCCTCGGTACCAGGAAGGGAAGGAAACAGCTCGCTATCAAAGCGTACTCTACCCCGTCGGCCACCCGGAACCCCATCTCCTGGCGCAGGACCCTGTCCCTCCTCTCGACGTCGGCAGCGCCCTGGGCAAGGCCACTTTGGCGGATGTTGGCTATCATCTGCTGGTCAAGCATAGCTCTCTCCTGGTTCTCCGAGCTGGTTTGCCCACCGTGGAGGGGTCTCCAACGGGGGGATTATAGCACGGTGTACTCATGGGCTGCGCAAACTCCAGATAATGGCGCGGCGCTGTGGACATGCTTCGCCGGGTCGGGGGTGGGTTCACGTTGGTGGCGGGCGCCCGCACAGTGGGGCATTTTTTGGGCGTCTTGTTCGACCATAGGTCAGGTGGCTTGCTCACGGGCGATTGCGGCCGCGGAGGACCGACCGGTGAATACGCGCCTTGTTTGCGATCGTCGAAGATCAAGACAGGAATGATTGTGACGCGACGGTATTATAGTCTCTTGCGATGTTAACTTGACCAACATCAGGCATGGGATTAATCTGGATATGAGGCATTGAATAACCGCATGGTCCCAACATCCGGTGGATACGTCAGATAGAAAGGAGAATGGAAGCCTAAGATGTATGACTGGAATCTCGTTGACCCCTTCTTGAGTAGCTGGGTACTGATGGGTCAGGCCTTCGATGCGTCATACAAAGCTACAGAGATCGAACTCGGGCGGTACGACACCACCATGGCGCAGTTCCACATCCTGATGCTGCTGGATTCCAGCAAAGTGCCCATGACGCCTGGGGAGATATCCAACTATGTGTTTAGGGAAAGGCACAGTATCTCCGCCCTGTTAACCCGGATGCAGAAAGCCGGATACGTGAAGAAAGTCAGGAGCAAGAAGGACCAGAGGGTGGTGAAGGTGAGAATAGCTCCGAAAGGCAAGGAACTCTTGGACAAGGTGAAGCCGGTTGGCCTGGGACAGGCCCGCGGTTTGCTTGCGTCCTGTTACACTGAGGAGGAATTGCATGACCTGAACAGGCACCTGAAGAAGATACGCGATTCCGCTCTTCAGGCCCTGGGTAGGAAGGTGGAGGCACCTCCGGACATCTTCGAAACCGCGGCAATAGCGGGTGACAATTAGACAGCGCACATCTAGCACCTGAGGCTGGCAGGACGGTATTTCAAAGGGGGGCAGAGAGGAAGTATATCGGCGGGCCTTAGGTAATGTGGCACGTACTGCAGACGGCGCTGGCAGCTTGACCAGCGCGAGTTGCATACTTTGTGGAGCGGCCTAACGGCCGCTCCTTCCATTGGGACTTCGTCGAGTCCCGAGCCCCTTGCCTGCTGCAGACTTCCACACAGCGCCATGCGCGCCCGAGCGGGGGCTGGGGCGCTCCTCGCTGATGACCGGCCCGGACGAGTGACGGCCCTGGCCAGGGCCGTCACTATGAAACCTTCTCGTCAATCAGGAAGACGACCAGCTTGCTTCCGTCTATGAAAGTCTCTTCGCTTTCGCGTATGGCTTTGCCGGCTTCCGAAAAGTACAGTTCGCCCATAGCCTTGAATCCTGCCATGTCGTCATGCCAGACCTGGGTGATGCAATCGAAGTCGGGCTCCGGGCCGCCCGGGGGAATAAGGGTTTGGAGAGAAGGGACCTCTTGACAACCCCCAATGCTAGTGGTACATTCGTTCTAGAGAACATATGTTCTACAAGGAGGCCAGATGAGTCAAATATCTGGAAGGCGTCAGCAGATCCTGGACTTTATTAACGAGTTTGTGGAGGAAAAGGGCTACGCTCCCACGGTCAGGGATATCATGTATGGCTGCAACATCAGCTCTACGGCAGTGGTGCAGCACCACCTCAAAATGCTGGAGAGGGAGGGCTATATCAGCCGTGACCCGGAGGTCTCCAGGGGCATTACCCTGGCTGAGAGGGAAAGGAATACGGTCAAGGTGCCCATTCTGGGATTTATCGCTGCCGGTGAGCCGATTCCCGTGCCTCAGTCGGATACATGGTCTCACGATTTTCTTGATGCTCTGGAGCTTTCCGTTGAACTCATGGATGTGAAGAACAATACCTATGCCCTGGTGGTGAAAGGGCTATCCATGATCGATGCCCTGATCGATGATGGTGATATCGTCGTCATGCATGCCACGAATACCGTTGAAGACGGTGCCATGGCGGCGGTATGGCTCAAGAGGGAGCAGGAGGTGACCTTGAAAAAGGTCTATCGAGAGCCCGGCCGCATCCGGCTGCAGCCGGCCAACAGCTTCATGCAACCTATATACCATGACCCGGAAAATGTGGCGATACAGGGGAGAGTCCTCGGCGTTATCCGAAGGCTGGCGAGCTTTAGCTAGAGGGCCCTCGGTTACAGTCATGAGGTTCTTCGGTTGGTCTGATTGCCCCTGACGGCTTGGAATGACGTGGAGCGAAGGGCTCTCAGTGAAATGCGGATGTCAAGTCGCTTTCAAAACCAGTTTTCTGTCATTGCGAGCGAAGCGTGGCAATGACAGGGGAGAGGTGGGGGATTGCTTCGTTCCGCTGGCGATAACAGAGGG
>CAZTYW010000053.1:0-1660 GCA_964617695.1 uncultured Dehalococcoidia bacterium | reverse complement strand
GCAATGACAGGGGAGAGGTGGGGGATTGCTTCGTTCCGCTGGCGATAACAGAGGGGAAGTCGTGAGACTGCTTGGTTTTGCTCGCAATGGCGGAAGTGGGAGTCCTGGGATTGCCTCTCCGCAATGACGAAGGGGTGGTCGAGTAGCGGGTGTGTCTTCAGTGCATCGACCTCGATGCAAGACATATTGTTAGCCTGACCCGTCGTGCTATAGGCGTTACCGGAAAATATTCTGCGCTCCGTTGCATGTCGTTGCGAGGAGCGCAGCGACGTGGCAATCCCGGGGTGGGGTGGAGGATGGCTTTTGATCCCATCTACAGAGCAATCGGCATGAGGACTCTTTGTCTCTTCATTCCTCACTTTCCGGTTCAGGTAGAGGGAAGGGAATCCAGCATACCTGTGGATGAGCCGGTGATCATCGGCGGCCTGCCGCACGAGCGAAAGGCAGTCCACGATGCTTCACCTCAGGCAATGAAGTGTGGCGTGAAGATCGGCATGTCCCTGCGTCATGCTTACAGCCTTTGCCCTGGGGCCCGTTTCATACCCGCCGATGAAAAGAAGTACGAACTGGCCTTTGAGGAGGTCCTCGATGTCCTGGACGGCTTCAGCCCCGTGGTGGAGGGGCAGGGGTTGGGGGTGGGCTTTCTCGATGCCAGCGGGTTGGGTAAGCACTATGACGGTGAAGAGAACCTGGCCGGGCGGCTCTTGAGTAGAGTCCGCTGCGGCTACAGCCTGGCTGCCTCGGTAGCCGTTGCTGACAACAAGTTTGTAGCCCGAACTGCGGCAGTCCTCACCGGACCGGATGGGTTCACGCTCGTCCCTGAAGGCAATGGAAAGGCTTTCCTGGCCCTATTACACGTCGATGTCCTGCCCTGCTCGGAAGAGGTGAAAAGGCGGTTGCACCTGCTGGGTATCAAGACCGTAGGTGAAGTGGTAGAGCTGGGCTGCCAGGCCATGTTGGAGCAGTTTGGCGAAGAGGGGGCTTTCCTGCACCGACTGGCCTGCGGCATTGACGAAAGCCCTCTGCTGCGGCGGCCAAAGCCGGACCTGATTGAACAAACTCTCGACTTTGATTCCCCTGTGGATACACTGGATGAGTTGCTCAGCGGTATCGGGAAAGCCGTAGAGAGCCTGTCTGCCCGGTTGAAAACGCGCTGGCAGTTATGCCAGAGGGTAGAACTGGTGCTCCGGTTTGATGACGGCAAATGCGAGAAAGAGTTGCTGAACCTCGGGAAGCCCACCCGCTCTGGGAAGTCGCTTCTTTCCCTGCTCAGACTGCGCCTGGAGCGGGCCTGCTTCGAGCGCCCTGTTTGCGGGGTAAGTCTCACATTGTCCAGGTTCTGCAGGGATGGCAAACAGGTTGACCTCCCCGTCGGCGTGGTGGGGAGAAGGCGACAGATTGCCTCGGCGGCGAAGGAAATAAGAAGCAGAGCGGGCAGAAATGTGCTTAAGAGGCCGGTTGTTGTTGACCACGAGGCCTCTTTACCTGAGCAGGGTTTCATCCTGCGGGACCTTGAAATCTGAGAGAGGGGATGCCTTTCCAGGCGCAGGCGTAGAGGGATATAGCTACCCCACCCCGGGATTGCCACGTCGCTGCGCTCCTCGCAATGACGTGGGAGAGAGAGATTACCACGTGGCGATGGGGCGTAGTTGGTGACGTG
>CAZTYW010000052.1:6132-14205 GCA_964617695.1 uncultured Dehalococcoidia bacterium | reverse complement strand
ACCGGTTGGTCGCAGGTTCGAATCCTGCCGACCCCACTGGCCTCCGCTCCAGAATAGCCATCTTACTGCTCCATTGGCACGTTTGTCATGCGAAACCACGTGCTTTGGGCCATTGACCGGTTGCTTTGGCTGGGATACACGCTGACAGAGGTGCTCAAGCCAGTATCGGAGACCCAAGGATCGATTGTCCTGGGGCGGCCGCGCGGCTACTCCCGCTTCGCCATTGCTTTCATCAGCATCTTGGCTTGTTCGACGGGGTCTCCGTTCTTCCCGAAAAGCTCTTGCAGGTCCACTCCGGTGGCTTCAAGGCGGAGCTTCACCCGCTCATATACCCCATTCGACTCCTCGTCTGGGGGATTGTAGCCCTTCAGTCCCGCTACCATCTGCACGATTGCGATGGTGTCCCGCTTTCGTTTCTCGTTCTTGGCGGCCAGGGTCTTCTCCTTGTTGAAGCCCTTCCATCCCTTCTCACGACCGAACTGCTTTATCTTGTGCGCTCGGACTCGAAGCATGCTGTAGATTGTCTTTCCCACCTTGAGGAGTCCGGCAACTGCCCCGGACACTGCTGCGCCGATGGCGGAGCGCAGCGTGACCGGGTGGGCGCGGATTGGCTAGGAAGCCGCAAGGTGACTGAAAGGGAAAGAGTCGCAGATGGCCAGTTTCAGCATCTTATCCTCTCTTGTCGGGCTTGTAATCAGTGCCACGAAGATGTAACCCACCAGTGCCAGGGGCACTCCCACCACCGCCAGCGGTGCTCGCAGTAGTGATGCTCTTTCCCAGGTTTGGCTCAGGGCCACCAGTGATCCCAACAGCGGCAATGATATCAGGGTCATGACTGATGCATACAACGGCCTCAGGGGAGGCACCACGAGCAGGCACTTCAGGACAAGCGTAGTAATCGGTGTCACCAGGAGAAGAGGGAGTGTGATGATATTGATCAGGAGCCTCAAGACAGAATTGACTAGCGTCGTCCCCTCCTTCCCGAGCCTTCCGCGGTGACTGGCTCTTCGACGGCTGCGATACGTGGGCATTATACTACAACACTCTGCAGCTTAGTGACAACACTCAGAAATCTGTGACGTCGTAGTCCTGGCAGACCAGCAGGGATCAGTCGGTTCGCAGCCAGGCAAATCTGGGTGTCTGCCCCTAGCTGAATTCAGTAGCATCCTCATTGCCAGCATATTGCTCTTGACAATACCATCGTGTTCAGGCAAGCACAGGCCACCGCGCTGGGAGCGGCGCCGACGGTGTCTGGTGAAAGCCGTCTTTCTCTACTGTGATTTGCCTGATAATGCGGAGAGGTTTTGTCCAATGGGTAAGAAGCTGAGCAGCGCTTTTGATCAGTCCGCACGGCAGCGCAGTTGCAGTCACTACTGGGTCATTGAAGACGTCTCAGATGCAACCAGTAGAGGCGTATGCAAGTACTGTGGCGCGCAGAGGGACTTTAACAACTACTGTCAGCCGAGTCGCCCGGAAGAGAAGACCGAGAGTTGCCAGGAACAACCCAGGAAACGTCGGCAGAGCGCCCGCGTGAAGAAGCCTGAGGAGACCGTTGTCTCTCAAGTCGAACGCCTTTTTGAGATCTTGTCTGACCATCTGGGTGAAGACGAGTCTGATCAACAGGGCCGCACGGAAGAGGACTCGCAGTCATAGCGGGCGTTAACGTCCCCGGCCTGTCGCGATCGCGCCATGCCGGTGGATTGGGTGGTCTGGCGATAAACGTATCCGATGTCCACAAACAAAGCCGTTCCCGCCGTCCTTGCTGGCAGTGGTCGCGTAGCCAGCTAGAGTCGTTCCGCTGCCCGGAGCTTGGCACTGCGGCTCCTGGGGTTGGCCTGCCTTTCATCATGAGAAGGGGTGATCGCCTTCTTGCCGATGATCTTGAGCGTGCGGGCGTGTCCGCAAGTGCAGACCGGAACGTACGGCGGGCAGACGCACTGCCTGCCTTCGCGCTGCATGAACTCCTTGACGATGCGGTCTTCCAGGGAATGGTAGCTAATCACGACCAGCCTGCCACCCGGTGCCAGAATCTCGATGGTTTGCTTCAGGGCTTCATCCAGGTTTGTCAACTCTTGATTTACTGCTATGCGCAGTGCCTGGAACGTCCTTGTCGCTGGGTGAATCCTTCCGCTCTTACCCACTACCTGCCCTACAACGTTGGCCAGTTCTAGTGTACTGTTGATGGGGCGGCTGGCGACAATTCTTCTGGCCAGGAGACGGCTGCGGCGTTCCTCGCCGTACGCCTCGATAAGGGCAGCCAGCTCAGCTTCCGGGAGTCGGTTCAAGATGCTGGATGCTGTGCTGGACTGCGTCGGGCCAAAACGCATATCCAGGGGAGCATCGAACCTGAAGCTGAATCCCCGGTTCTTGTCCTCCAGTTGCAGTGCAGAAACACCCAGATCGAAGAGTATTCCGTCCACCTTGAGGAACTCGTGTCTGGTGCAGATGTCACGGAGGTTCCTGAAGTTGTCATTCACCAGGGTGACATTCCTGCTGTATGGACCAAGGGTCTCCCCTGCCATCTCAATTGCTTTCGGGTCCATGTCTATGCCCAGGAGATGACCCCCCGGTGAGCACCTCTGCAGAATGGCGAGGGCATGGCCGCCCGTCCCCACGGTGCAGTCGATGTAGCGCCCTCCCGGCTGCGCCTCCAGGAGTTGCGCGCATGTCTGCACAAGAACGGGGGTGTGTATCAGGCTGGTCGGGTTCGATAAAGGTGCCTCATGACTTGACTGCTCTGGCATGCCAGTTTCCGTCGCTACCGCTTCCTTTCTTCACTGATGCTACGATTTTCTTGTGTGGAGCACAAGGAGTGCCTTTTTCTGGCTGGAGCCATGTTGGATATGCAGCATGGTGATCGGTCATGAGAAGGGTGGTTGACCAAAGGCAGGTCGTATGGGACGACCTGCCTTTGGTACGGGTGGGGGGCTTGGGGTTGACTTTTCTGCCGGGGGCGTACTGTCGCCCGCTGAAGGAAGGCCGAAAAGCTATGATGTGCTCTGGCGGCTCAGACCTTGGTGAGGCCACAGCCGCTTCTCCGGTCGAGCTCCAGGTCTGCCTTTGCTACAGAAAGCTCTTATTTCCGTGCGAGGGCGAACCCTGAATTCTCGCCAGAGATCTATCCGCCACCTACCGGTTCATCGGTTCTAGCTCGTACTCAAAGAACCTGTTGTCCTGGGAAGGAAAACCATGTTGGTCCAGGGAGACTTCATACATTACAGCCAGTCCGCGGACCTCGGTACGCACTACCGTTCCGGTGCAGCCATTGTATCGAGAAGTGGATTGGTTTGTTATCCTCACCTTCTCGCCTGGCCTGAAGCTAGACATTCACGTACCCTCCTTTTGTCATTCACGACTGATAATGCTTGCCGAGCGCCAACGACTCTGCAAGTCTGTGCTATTCTCGATGCTGCCCGGTCAATTTGCTGGCGGCGTGGATCATCCGGGGCAGCAGGACGACAGATGCTAGTTACTACCTCGTTCAAGGCCATCTCCACCACCATGAACCAGTTGCAGACTGCGCTGAGACCTCTCTCAACGTATTTGGCGACATCGTCCAATTGCTGTTCCGTCAGATGAATACCCTTTTCACTGGCGAGTTCCAGGACATCCTTTTCACATATGCTCCAGATTATCCCGTTCGGTCGCAGTGCTATTCCATCTTCTTCGTCGCACGGCGTTTCGCAGCGAGTCCGCTGCACGGCTTTGGACACAGGCTTTTCTGTTCTGGTCTTACCTAAGGTGGCCCCAGTTGCCGTGGCTATGCTCCTGAAAAGGCGGGTCTGAGGCTGCCTCTGCGTGCTGGCAGATCGAGAACCTTTTGTCGCATCGACGGATCTTCGGTAAGGCGATAGAAGTGTAGACCCTGCCGGACGTGCTTCTGCAGCAGGTCGGCTTTGACAAAGCACTCCAGTGCCTCCTCCACGTCCATTCTCCTGTTGCAGTCAACCGCACGAGCTACGATGCCCGACGTGAATCTGGCGTAGGGATACTTCTTCCAGAAGAGCAGCAAATCAAGCTTCAGTCCGGTGTTGCCGTGTTCTTCCAGCAATCTGGCGATGTCACCGTTGCTTCTGGTCTGTGTCGTCACTTTGTCCTCCTCCTCACGTCTTTCGCTTCTCTCTGCAAGGTGGTGTTTCACTCTGAGGAGTCTTCGATTTATGGCAAGTGTACCAGAAAGGTCTGGGAAGGCAGAAATTTTGTCCCTTGGCGGCATTGACGGCATACCACGTGGCATAGTATAATGCCAACGGCACAGCAGCCAGGATTGAATGCATTGTGTTTTGTTTCGAGACAGTGGGTTGGCCAGGTAGTTCTGTGGCCTATGACTTTCTATTGGCGGGAGGAGGTGGATTTGTGGCATATGGTATGGTATAGTGTCGGCATAGTGGGACGGCGAGAAAGGAAGAGCTGAGTATGACGCAGGACGCTAGACCGGCGAAGCCGCCTTACGTGTCATTTAAGACGTTCTTGAACTTCCTGGACTGGCTGGAGGAAGACGGCGTGCCGAGTCGGCTGGACCGCAGTTTCTGGGGCGAAAGGCTGTCAGGTGTGTACGGGTTTCAGTTGATGAGTGGGTTGCGCTTCCTGGGTCTGATTGATGACAGCAACCGTCCGCATCCCGACCTTGAGAACATGGCGCGAGACCGTGAGAGACGCAGATCTCTCATCCGGGAACGTTTGTCGGAAGGGTATGCTGCGGCGCTCAAGGGCCTCAACCTGGAAAGGGCGAGCCTGGGGGAGCTGGAGGACCGCCTTCGCCTGTATTCAATCGACGGCGAGACGCTGCGCAAGGCGCTTGCCTTCTTTATTCATGCCGCTGAGTACTCTGGCATGCCGCTGTCGAACTACATTACGAAGAAGTCCAGAATCGCCAAGAGGACGGACGGGGGCAGGAAACGAGGTCGGCTGTCCAGAAGATCGTCACCTGAAGAGGGGCTGCCGACTGATAGGCCGATTATCGACATGGCTCCAACGCACCAGCTCCATTCATCAATAGAGGGGTTGTTGGCGGACCTGGCTAAGACGGGCCAGCGTTGGACAAAGGAAGAGAGGGACAGGTGGGTGAACGCATTCATCACCAACATAGACTACGCCTATCCGGCCAGAGAGGCCTAGAAGGGCGAAGCTATTCGGCTTTCTCAGGTTGATACAATACTGCACACCGAATATAATCAACCGATGCGAGTTCGGCAGCTACATTCATGGCAGGTCTCCCCCACTGAAGCGCAGGCCATCCAGTCAAGACTCGCCCGTTTGGTGTCAACAACGAACGAGCTGACTGTGCCACGATATGTCGCCGGTGCCGACATATCAACACGAAGCAGCCGGGGGACGGCCGTTGTGGCTGTGGTAGTCCTGTCCTATGCCGGGCTCGAAGTGAAGGAGGTAGAGGTAGCGGAGCAGAGGATCAGCTTTCCATATGTGCCCGGTCTTCTGTCGTTTCGCGAAGCGCCTGCAATCCTGAATGTGTGTGAGCGGCTGAAGACTGATCCGGACCTTGTCCTGGTTGATGGCCAGGGCATTGCACATCCGAGACGATTTGGCCTGGCCTGTCACCTGGGAGTCCTGCTCGACACAGCTACGGTTGGCTGTGCCAAATCGGTCCTTTGCGGCACATACGGCAAGCTGGAAGAGGGTGCCGGCAGCTTCGCCGAGATGGCAGACAATGGCGAAGTTATTGGCGCTGCCGTTCGCACCAGGGCGGGCGTAAAACCGGTCTACGTGTCTATTGGGCACAAGGTGGACCTGTTGACGGCTGTCTCGTGGACACTTGGGTGCTGTCGAGGCTATCGGCTTCCCGAGCCCACCCGGCTGGCTCACCTGGCTGCTTCGGGGAGACTGCGGACGGCGAAACTGAGTGCATAGCAGTCGGCCAGGGTGCTGCTCGTTGAAGGTCGTGTGCCAATCTTCGGAAGCGAGGTGTCGTTGAAGTGCAAAGTGAAAAGGACCTGGTAGAGGACTTGAGGAACCGCATTTCCGCCATGATGGTGCATCTTTGACGTCGTTGGCAAGGAAAGGCTGATCGCCGATCTCGAAAAGCAGTCGAGCCAACCCGACTTCTGGCAGGACCCCGGCAAGGCCAACGAGGTCATGCGGCAGATCAGTGTCCTGAACGATGAGACCCAGACATGGCGAGACCTGGAGCGGAGGGTCAACGAACTCGGCGAACTCGTCGATCTCTCCGTTCAAGAGGGGGACGTATCCCTGGAGCAGGAGATTCGCTCTGAAGCCAATGAGCTTTCCGCTCGCCTGGACAAGCTTGACCTTCAGCTTCTACTCGGTGGCCAATATGACAGGAGCGATGCCCTTCTGGCTATTCATGCAGGGGCTGGCGGCACGGAGTCGCAAGACTGGGCTGACATGCTGCTGAGAATGTACATGAGGTGGGCCGAGAAGCGGGGCTATCGGGCAGATTTGTTGGACACGTCCCCTGGTGAAGAGGCCGGCATCAAGAGCGCTATGCTGGAAATCCAGGGCAAGCATGCCTACGGCTATCTCAAGTCCGAGCATGGTGTGCACCGGCTTGTTCGCCTGTCGCCCTTTGATGCTGACCATGCCCGACATACGTCCTTTGCCTTGTTGGAGGTCCTGCCCGAAGTGAAGCAGGCAACCGAGGTGACCGTGAACCCTGAGGACTTGAAGGTAGAGACTTTCAGGTCAAGCGGGCCAGGCGGGCAGCACATGCAGAAAACCAGCTCTGCAGTCCGCATTACTCACATTCCAACCGGTCTGATGGCCTCCTGCCAGAGCCAGCGTTCACAGCACCAGAACAAGGAGGTGGCGCTCAAGGTGCTTCACGCTCGGCTCCTCGAGTTAGAGCTTGCCAGGGAAGCGGAGGAAAGGGCGAAGCTGAAGGGGCAGCACATCAGCGCTGGCTGGGGAAATCAGATCCGAAGCTACGTTCTCCATCCTTACAGGATGGTCAAGGACCACCGCACCGGTTACGAGACCGGCAACACCACCGCAGTCCTTGACGGCGACCTCGACGGGTTTATGGAGGCCTACCTGAGGTCCGAAATGGGGAAGAACGGGTAAGGCGGGATTGGGCCCGGCCCGTTGTTGGGAAGTGCTGGCAACACCTAGGTAGTCCGCTCTGTAGTCATTCTCTGCCGCATATCCGCTTCGTGACAGAGGCGCCTTAGCCTCCACAACTCGGCATCCACTACGCCGATCCAATACGTTAGCCACTCACGGGACCTGTCAGGCAAGCCGGCGAGGCTGTCAATCCTGTGCATCTCATTGGCGAGGTCAATCAGGTGCCCCATCATGTCGGCGAAAACGGCGGCCGTGTGAGAGGTATCCCTGCCTTTCCATTCGAGTATTTCACTGCGAAGAAATCGTGGCTGGAGTTCGCCGTGAGATGGCAATTCTCCGCTGCGGGCAAGCTTCATTGCTGATTCGTTGTCCGTACCGATAATCGTGGCTACCTCGTCTACCCCCAACTCCTCGTCGCCTTCAGCCACGCGAATGGCGATGAAGAGATTCGCCACCTCGTCTCGGGCACTGGCGCCGACGGGGTTGGAGCAGGCGTACTGGCGGGCGAGAGGCAGCAGGGAAACGCCGTATGTCGTTTCAACCTCTGCCATAAGACTTGAAACATCAGCCAGCCTGGAACCATTGCGCAGCAACCTGGAGATGTCCGCCAGCATGAAGTTGAAGCGCTGCTGCAACTCTCTTATGCAGATCACGTGCAGCGCGGTGTCTTCGGGGAACAAGCCCCGGCCTGCCCTGCCTTTTCTTGTGGGGTGCTGTATAAGACCGATTGATATCCAGTAGTCAAGTGTGCGCCTGCCGACCGGCTGCAGTGACCGCTGTTTCAGCTCATCGTTGGCAAGGTTGAGGACATCACTGACTATAAGCTCGGCTTGCATGTTGCACCCCTGAAGCGCGTCATGCAGTAAGTTTCACATTAGTGACACAGTAAGTCAATACTTGCTGTGAATCAGGACAAGGCCCGAGCGCAGTTGGTGCGTGACCGGCGTCGATGCGTCGAAGTGGACAACACGATGTCCACGTCTGGGCTGCCCTTCAGGATGCGTGTGGAGTCCTGAATTGCAGGAGACAGGAGCC
>CAZTYW010000052.1:0-6032 GCA_964617695.1 uncultured Dehalococcoidia bacterium | reverse complement strand
TCTGGGCTGCCCTTCAGGATGCGTGTGGAGTCCTGAATTGCAGGAGACAGGAGCCAGAGCCCGTGCAGATGCGATCCTTCGGTTCGAAGCGGATGTCCGGTCCGAATTCGCTGGCCCATACCGTGTACTCAGTGTTGCAGATAGGGGAGTTTATCTTCCCGGAGAGTGCTTCTCTACCCGATTTCATCATTGCATCGTGCCAGGGGCACCTGCTTATGGATAGTCTGAAACCGTCGCCTGTTTCGGATTCTTCGACCTCAAAGACGAAGCCCTCCAGGTCAAGCCTGGCCGTAAGACATTCTCGGAGGGCGTCCACACCGGTGTCCACGTTTGCCATTGACTTGAGCATGCGGGCCTGAATCTTGGGCAGGACCTTCCACACCTCGTTGTCCACATCGAGGGCGGCGTCGAGGCCGTACCGCGCCTCAACCTTCATGAACCAGAGACCGTCCACGGCCTGGTAGCTCCTGTGCGCGAACTCAGCCAACTGTCTGTCGGTCAGTCGAATCATGTTCCCCCCGCGTCATGTTGCAGTATCGGTCATTAGGTGCCGTTCTCTTCCTCTGTCTTCCTACTCTAGGATGACGGCAGAGGGTCTGTCAATCTCACGGAGGCTGGTCGGGTGTTTTCATCCCACCGGCACGCAGGGGCTGGCATCATTACCGCCTGGCTCATGTCTGCATGCCCTCTTGTTTTTACGAAATGTTTACGCTGGGGGTGTCGACGTTTATGCCTTGTTTATGGCAGGTGCAATACGCTGGTTGCAGCATTTTCCACTATTTCCTTTCTTTCTTGGGGGAGGGTGAAGAGGTTTCACCCCCCCTTTTTCACATCCCTTTTTGTCGAGTACAAATCAGGCAGGTTCCAGGCACATTGGATTCACTTGCCTGCACACTGTGCTACTGCTACAATCGGTGCGTAGATCGATAGCTTGTCATAACCATGAGATTCGCCAAGTTACAGGCCACGGGCAATGATTTCGTACTGATTGAAGCCGCCGGTCTGGAGCGGGACTGGGGGGCGACGGCCAGGGACATGTGCCAGCGCCGCTTCGGGGTGGGGGCGGATGGCCTGATATTGTTACTCGGTTCAACGGTGGCCGATTTCCGTATGCGGATATTCAACTCAGACGGGTCTGAGGCTGAAGTCTGTGGCAATGGCCTCAGGTGTTTCGGCAGGTACGCTGTTGACTGTCGTCTGGCAGAGCCAGATAAAGCTCTGAGTGTTGAGACTACTTCCGGCATCAGGCAAGTCGAGCCGTGTGCTGATGGTCGATTCAGAGTGGGGATGGGGGGCCCCAGGTTTGCCCCTCAGGACATACCGCTGGCAGCTTTGACCGACAAGGTACCGGTCGTCGACTATCCTGTCCATGTAGACGGCACGGAGTTGCTGTTGACGTTCGTTTCCATGGGCAATCCCCACGGTGTATGCTTTGTTGAGGAAGTAGCCAGCTTCCCGCTGTCTGAACTCGGCCCGGTCGTGGAACACCACGACCTGTTTCCCCAACGTCTGAACTTCGAGGTGGCCGAGGTTGTGTCGCGGAGCGAGATACGAATGCGGGTATGGGAACGTGGGGTGGGGGAGACCCTATCTTGTGGCAGCGGTGCTTGCGCTGTGGTCGTTGCAGCTCGGCTGCACGACTATGTAGATGGCCGGGTTGACGTGATCCTGCCCGGAGGTCGACTGGCCGTTGAGTGGTACGGGGAAGGGGAGGTGTACCTCAGCGGCACGGCCGAACTGGTCTTCGCAGGTGTGTGGGCCGAGTCGAGCGTATTGCCGGAGGAACGATGAGACAGTCGAAGCGCATTGAAGGATTGCCACCTTATCTGTTTGTGCAGATCTCACAGAAGATTGCCGAGAAGAAAGCCAGGGGCGAGAGGGTAGTCAGCTTTGCCATAGGCGACCCGGATATTCCTACGCCCGATCATATCATCCAGCGGTTGTGCCAGGCAGCCAAAGACCCTGCCAATCACAGGTACCCGGAGACCGAAGGATTGCCCGAGTTTCGCCGGGCTGTTGCCGAGTGGTACCAGAAGCGGTTCGGCGTCGTCCTTGACCCTGACAGAGAAGTGTTGCCCCTGATAGGCTCAAAGGAAGGCATTGGACATGTTGCCTTCTGCTTCATCGACCCGGGAGACGTTGCACTCGTCCCTGATCCGGGGTATCCCGTTTACGCGGCCAGCACCATGTTTGCCGGCGGTGAGCCCTACTATATGCCTCTGACCCAGGAGAACCAATTCCTGCCTGACCTTGAGCGGATACCGCCGGAAGTAGCCCGGCGTGCCAGAGTCCTGTGGCTCAACTACCCCAACAACCCGACGGCAGCCGTGGCAGGAGCCGACTTCTTCGAAAGGGCGGTCGAGTTCGCCAGGAGGTATGATCTGGTGGTCTGCCATGATGCTCCGTATACCGAAGTCTACTTCGACGGGTACCGCCCGGTCAGCTTCATGCAGGTGCCGGGGGCCAAGGAAGTCGGCCTGGAGTTCCATTCTCTCTCCAAGAGTTTCAACATGACCGGGTGGCGAATAGGAATGGCAGTCGGCAATGCCGAGATGAGGGATGCTTTGATGAGGATCAAGTCGAATCTTGACTCGGGTGTTCCCCAGAGCATCCAGTATGCGGCTATTGAGGCATTGAGTGGGGACCAACAATGCATCGAGGACCACAATCGCATCTATGAGCGACGGCGCAACAGGATGGTGGATGTCGTCCGACAAATAGGCCTCCGGGTGACTCCTCCTAAGGCCAGCCTTTACGTGTGGGCCGGAATTCCTGAGGGCTACACCTCGGCAGAGTTCGCCACTCGGCTATTGGAGGAGACAGGCGTGGTGGTCACGCCTGGCACGGGATATGGCAAGCAGGGTGAAGGCTACGTGCGCCTTTCGCTTACTGCCCCAGATGAGGAGATTGAGGAAGGCCTGGCCCTACTTTCGGCGTGGCGAGGTTGGGCTGAGTAGTAGCAGAGGGGAGCAGGTGACATAAATAGGCCGAGGTCGACATAACACCCCGACATAACGGAGTCGATCGGACATAATGCTTTAACATAAGGCAAGGCAAAGGGGGCATCATCCCCAGCACAACGTATTCCACCGAACAGACCAGAGAGCGAGCTGTGCTGGTTGGCGTGGAGATGAAGAGCGGCAAGGATAGATGGCCGATCGAAGACTCCATAGCCGAACTGGCAAACCTGGCTGATACTGCTGACGTGGAGGTGGTGGGGGAGGTAGTTCAGCGGTTGGACAGGCCATCTCGCACCTACCTGGGCAAGGGCAAGTTGGAAGAACTGCTGGCTCTAAGAAGGAGCACGGGCTACAACGTGGTCATCTTCGACGACGAGCTCTCTCCTCACCAGCAGAGGAATGTCGAAGATGCCTTGGAGGTCAAGGTTATTGATCGCACTGCCTTGATTCTGGATATCTTTGCCAGACGCGCTTACACGCGTGAAGGGCAACTACAGGTAGACCTGGCCCAGAACGAGTACTTGCTTCCCCGTCTGGCGGGACAGTGGAGCCACCTTGAGCGGCTTGGAGGCGGCATTGGCACCAGGGGCCCGGGCGAGATGCAGTTGGAGACTGACAGGCGTATCGTCCAGCAGAGGATTCATCGATTGAAGAAAGAGATTGAGGCAGTCCGGAAGCACCGTGCCCTCTACAGGCGCAAACGCAAGAGGACTGGCATCCCCGTGGTGTCGCTGGTCGGCTACACCAATGCCGGCAAGAGCACGCTGTTGAACACGCTCAGCCGGGCTGACGTACTGGTAGAGGACAAGCTGTTTGCGACTCTGGATCCGGTTACCCGGCGGGTGATGCTGCCGAACATGCAACCGGTGCTGGTAACTGACACCGTAGGCTTCATTCACAAGCTGCCTCCAACAGTAGTGGCTGCGTTCAGGGCGACGCTTGAGGAGCTGAATGAGGCCGATTTGGTGCTCCATCTGGTGGATGTGACGCACAGGAATGCTGCCGAGCAGTGTCAGGCTGTAGAAGACATTCTGGGTGAACTGGGCATTGTCAGCAAGCCAAGGCTTACCTTGTTGAACAAGATAGACCTGCTTGGCAGCGACAGCACGGAAGTGGACGAGCTGGTGCAAAAGCTCCGGTTGAGCAGTCACAACATGGTAGTGATCTCGGCCGCCAGGGGATGGGGCATAGATAAGCTGCTGGACGCGACGCAACGAATGTTGGGGAGTGGGTGCGAGCGTCGCTAGGGTGGGATATTTATGTCAAGAGGTTGACAGGGGTGTGGGGAGGTGGTAGGGTGTGTCGCAAAAGGTACATTATGCGACGTCGGCCATTATGAAACTGGACGAAGCGATCCACCAGTTCCTCGAGTATCTGGAGGTTGAAAAAAACTTCTCGTCGCTAACCATCAACTCGTACGGTCGCTATCTGAGACGCTTCTCCGATTGGCTCGAGCAAGCGCACCCCAGTCCCGACATGGACGATGTAACAGCCGACGCCGTGAGACTTTACAGGCTTCATCTGGCGCGGCGGTCAGATGGAAAGGGTGCTCGGCTAAAGAAAGGTACCCAGAGCTACCACCTGATTGCCCTGAGGGCGCTGTTGCGTTATCTGTCGGTTCACCGTGGATTGTCTGTCCTGGCTCCCGACCGAATTGAGTTGCCCAAGGCAAGTCCGAGGACAGTCTCTTTTCTTGCCACGGAGGATGTGGAGAGACTGGCTAGCGTTCCCGACACGTCTGGCGCAGCAGGACTACGAGACAGAGCAATCCTGGAGACTCTTTTCAGCACTGGTCTGAGAGTGTCGGAGTTGTCCCGCCTCAATCGAGACCAGATAGACCTCGAAGGTAAGGAACTGGGCGTAGTTGGCAAAGGCGGTAGGCCTAGGGTAGTCTTTCTATCCGACGAGGCGGCATATTGGATTCGACGCTACCTGAAGCTTCGCGAGGACAGTTTCAGGCCGTTGTTTATCAGGTACGCTGGTCGACAGGACGCATCCAGGAACGGGGACAGAATGCGGCTAACCGCGAGGTCCATCCAGAGGATAGTAAGGAAGTACGCCAGGATCACCTGCTTGCCAACGAAGGTGACCCCACATACCCTGAGACACTCTTTTGCCACGGATCTTCTCATGGGCGGCGCTGACATCCGCTCGGTTCAGCAGATGTTGGGACATCAGAGCATTACGACGACTCAAGTTTATACACATGTGACTGACAGCCACCTGAAAGATGTACACAGGCGACACCATGGACGTAGGAAGGGCTCCCAGGGTGACTAAGCCCAGTGTTGCACAAGGCCTTCCGTGGCATGTCGTGGAAGCTGCCATCAACCGCTAGATCAGGTGGCTTCGCGAGGTTGTCCCTCAGGGCTTCTACCGAGGCAAGTCGGCTGGATGCGATCACTGCACGTTCACGCTTAGGAAGATTGCCCTTCTTATTGTTGCGGGAACGGTGCAGGCGACGGAGTTCATTGCCGTCGCCGGCGGTGACCTTTGGGACGGGTTGCCTGCCAAGATGGGCATTGATACCCGTACACGCCACGGTGGTGAATGGCACAGGAAGATGATGGGTGTTCTAACCAAGTACTTCATCGATCAGGGCTACACAGTTGCCCCTGAGCCACACCTACACGAGGGAAGGGCTGATCTGGGAGTCTACAAAGAGGGATGCGCTGACTTGTTCGTTGAGGTGGGCACGACATCGGTCTACAAGCTGTGGCGTAACCTTGCGATGGCGACCGACTGCCTCATACTGCTGGTTCCAGATGACCAGCGTGCTGTTGAGTTCACTTGCAGGTCTGCGCAAAGTGACCTGTTACGGGGTGGGAAGCCGCGTTGATGCTGCCTGACTTTGAGGGGTTTCTCGAATCACTTGAAAGGTTATCGTACTCCCCAGACACAATCTACAACTATGAGAGAGACCTGAACGTATTCGATCGCTTCCTCCAGGACTCGGGGGTCTCTTTCCTCGACATGGGGAGGAATACCATAGTTCTCTACAAGCTTATTTGACGTCGCAGGCCCGCAAGACTGCAGACGACGTTCGCCCAGGGAGCATGCCGCTATCAGCGC
>CAZTYW010000051.1:0-14768 GCA_964617695.1 uncultured Dehalococcoidia bacterium | reverse complement strand
ATCGCGCGCGTCTTGAAAGCGCGTCTTTTTTCCGGAGACTCATCAGAAGGAGGTCGTTAGCGGGGGCGCATCTGGGGGTATACAGAGGACCTTGTGCTGCAACAAGGGCTGTTACCACAGCTCGCCCCCGCTTGCACATTTTATCCCAGATAGCCGCGGTAATCAAATACACAAGGAGGCGTACATGAGGAAACTTCTCAACAGCAGACTGGTCGGCATAGCGTTGCTGGCCATAGTGGCAGTGCTTCTCGGGGCGGGTGTGGCCCTGGCAGTGTACACGCTGACCATCCCAAGCACCGTCACGGTGCTCGGCGGATAGGTAGAGCGGGTCCGGCACAGGGAGAGCAGCAGGCGCAAAGAATTAGAAAGGAGATGTAGCGTGAGAAAACTACTGAAGAGGAGACTACTTGGGATACCCTTGGTGGCGATAGTAGCAGTCGTCCTGGCCGCCGGGGTGGCCCTGGCAGTATACACCGCAACTATCCCAAGCAGCGTCACTGTAGTGTCCAATGAGACTATAGGTCTTTACGGTGAGGCCGAATGCACCACTGAAGTCACCAGTATTGCCTGGGGAGAGGTGATGCAAGGAGCGTCCCCAACGCAGGAGGTGTACGTCAAGAATGAGGGCGGCGTCATTGTGGATGTGACCGTGTCAAGTCCAGATCTTGCTTCTCTGGTCGGCACTCTTTCAGCCACTCCCGTTGCCGATCTCGCACCCGGTGACGTCCAGCTTTGCACTCTGACGCTGGCGATAGACGCAGTTGCGATACCAGGTGACGTCACCTTCGACATTACCTTCGACAGCAACCAAGTACCCTGATCCAACCTATCACCCGTAGCAGCAGGCGCCTGCTGCTCTCCCTGTGCCGGACACAAGCCAGAAGACGAAAGGAGACAAACAGTGAAACACAGTGCAATCGTCGTTCTATTGATTCTTGGCCTCGGCATAGTGGTTGCCGACATGTCGTGTGGCCGAGCGGTCAACGAGGAGGTGGCCATTTACAGTGACTCAGCTTGTGTTACTCCAGTCGAAAATATCGCCTGGGGAGACATGATACAGGGGACCTCGATAACGCAGGATGTCTATATCAAGAATGAGGCTACTGTAACCGTAGGCGTAACCGTAGTTTCCGATCTTCCCGCCAGCACTGGCACTGTTTCGGCTGACGCCATCACTGGTCTCGCACCCAATGACAGCGTGCTTTGTACCCTGGCGCTGAGTACAAATCCTGATGCTGCTGTGGGAAGCATCGACTTCGAGATCACCTTCGAGAGTGTAGCCCAGTGATCCTTGGCCGTCCTCACTTCCCTACAGAAAGGAGAAATATGGCAGTTCGCATCGGACTGGTTCTGGTCTGCGTCTTGGCTCTGAGTGCTGCTTGCATCGTTGCCTGCACTGAAGGGCTACCAGGTTCGCAGGGACCACAGGGGCCACCAGGCCCACAAGGGCCGGCTGGTGACCCGGCTGACCTGAGCGTCAACGACCCGATTCCAGTACTTGACCACGTGGCCATCCTGGTCGAAGCGGGCACTTGCGAAAGCAAGCGCATGCAGCTCGATGCCGGTGTACGGTTTGAGGGCTTCTTCACCATCGATGGCGGAGGTAACGACGTCGACTTCTGGATCGAGGATCCGGATGGCAACGTAATCCTGTGGACTAAGTCGCGCCCGTGCCAGAATCACAGTTTCGCCTTTGTGGCGGCGACCGACGGCGAGTACATCCTCTTCTTCGACAACCGCTTCTCCCTCGTCACCCACAAGATGGTAGTGGTCAGCGGGATAGCATACCCGAGTATTCCTATCTGGGGAGGTAACTAGACACAAAAGCGGGGACGTCTGGGGGTACACAGAGGACCTTGTGCTGCAACAAGGGCTGTTACTACAGGTCGCCCCCGCTTGTACATTTTACCCTACTGAAGCACCCTCGATCAACGTTTCCCGCCGAGAGGAGGCTCAGGCGTGACAAGCAGTGAAGTATCGTCAATGCGGATCTGCTGACTGTCGATGCCGCACATAGCATTCTAGAAAGGAGGAGAGGCCAATGAAGTGGACTGCATTAGTCGGTGTGCTGGTGGTCTTGCTGATGCTCGTACTGTCGAGCGTCAGCGTCTTGGCCCAGGGGGCTGTTGACCAGTACGGCTACAACTACACGGCGAGGCTGTTCAACGGCCCATTCGGTGATGCCGACCGGGACAGTGACCCGGATACCTACTACGGGAACCCAACGGACTCGTATGGGTATTACGACACTGACGGGAACTACCACGAGGTCCTGGTCACGGTGGCCGAGTCCCAGCTCCGGATGAAGTGGAGCAAGGCCTGGCAGATGGCGGTCTTCGGTCCTGACGGCATTCGAAAGAACGGCGACGAGAAGCCCTGGAATGCCAGTGCCTGGTGCACCAACCATGTTGAAGGCACGGGGACGGTCTATAACGTGGATGGAAGTGTTTTGTACCAGGGCCACCTCACCATTCTGTCCACAATCAGGTGGGTAGGCGACACCTCAGGCTACACCAATCCGATCTGGGGCCAGTTCGCTGTCCTCCACAAGGTTGTTGGAGGTCAGGGCGAGACCTTCGCCGAGATACCGACAGGCTTTGGTGCCCCTCTACCGTGCTAGGAAGGATGGATAGGCAGGAGTCAGCCGGCGCCGATCTCCTGATCCCGCCCTGACTCCTGCTTGCCATTCTGGGTGAGGCAAGTGTGCGGCTTAGTGCGGGCAGGCCACTGTTCCAAAGCAGGGGGTGACTTGTGAAGAAGTGGTACCTGACAACGGCTGTCTTGGCGATCCTTCTGCTTGTCCTCACTGTCTTGGTTTGCACTCAGCCGACTCACACAGAGCTCGAGACTGTGCAGAGTCGCTTAGATGCTGTTAGCGATGACCTGCGGGAGACTGAAGTCAAGCTGTCAAGGCTGCCTGCGGGTGGCACAAAATCCCGGTTATGGTGGGTCATGTTCGGGGTGTGTAGAGGGTAGGAGACAACTTGCCCCGCCCCCTCCTGTTCGACTTCCACCTGCGACTGAGGACAGCCAGGTTGAACCCAGTGACCTTCAAGAAGCCGGGCAGGCGTGGTAGTCCCCGGAGATCGTGCGAAGGTACGCCAATCCGTGACGCCCCGGGACAGCTTCAACTTCAGGAAGACGCCGCCGTCGTGATCATTTGTGAGACAGAAACATTATGGCTTGGTTTCGCTCCGCTGTTCTCTCGTTCTCCGTTCTACCTGGGCCTTCGGCATCACTGAGTGAGTCTGCGAGTCTTCCCCGAATCCGTATCCAAGCTTCGATTGGGATGCTACAATGGAACCAGAAAAGGGGGGCGATTGGTGGCTGACGGCAACAACAGATTCAAAAGGCGACATGAGTAGCAGAAACGCTGTGAAACTTAACATGGACGAGACGAGCAGCATGGAGAGCGGAAACAGACGAAGCGGTCGGTACAGGGCAGTCAAGACCGCCTGTGAGGGTCGGTGACATTCCTGGGGCAGCCTCAGAGCTTTTACAGGCCGCCGCTGGGTTTCGCCAGTTCTTGATGGGTCTGCGCTTGCCGTCTTTCCCGTTTGCCCAGACCGCGAGATATGAAGTCGACTGGTAGGGGAGGGCAACGAGGTGAGAGTCTGCGCCGTTTCAGTGGACGTAGAAGAGGATTTGGCTGATTTGCAGCCGGACTCCGGTGGCTCGAAGACCTTCCGAGGTGTGGAGAGCCTAGATAGAATCCTCGAAGTATTCAACGAGTTTGGACTCAGAGCGTCTCTTTTTGCAACCGGGGAGGTTTTGGAGAAGTACCCCAGACTGGTCGAGAGATGGTCGGTAAAACATGAGATTGCCTGTCATGGATACTATCATTTGCCTCTCTATAGGCTATTAGCTGCTGAGCGAGAGAAACAGTTGGAGGATTCTTGTAGAGTCTATGGGAGGATTCTTGGCCGAAATCCGAAAGGGTTTCGAGCAGTCATGCACATGATAGACAATACTCAGTTGAGACTACTAGAGAAGTGTGGCTTCGCCTACGACAGTAGTGTAGTCCCAAGGTATATTCCTCTTAGGAAATACGTTGGATACAAGGGGAAGGCGCCCACAGAACCATATCATCCAAGCTACGACAACTATAGGGAAAAAGGCGGACATAGAATCTTGGAGATTCCCAACACTCCTCTGGTATTTGGCATTCCGCTAAGTGGGACTTGGATAAGGGTGCTAAGTCCACACTTGTACAGAGTTCTATTGATGCTGAAGAAACCTGAGTTCATTAGCCTAGCCATGCACTCCTGGGATGCCGTAAAGTACAATGGTTCGTTCTCCAAGAACAGTGGAGACACATTCATAGAATATCTGGCTAGCATTCTTCGGATGCTAGCCAGAGACTATAGATTGGTGCCCGCAGAGGAAGTTACATCCCTGCGACACAAAGGAGAGCAAGTCTAGATGCTCTTTGACTTTCGGAGTAGTGCATCAAGGGCCAAGCGGTGACTGGGGCCTATCAGAAGATGAGCAGCAACGAACGCAAGTGGTCGCAGAGGGCCTTTAGGGACGGCGATGAGGAAGCCATCCTCGAACTATGGAAAGCTGTATACCCCGAGCGGCAATACCAACGCGAGCAATGGATGAGATGGTGGCAGTGGATGTATGGGGACAACCCCAGCGGAAGGGGGAGGATATGCCTTGCCGAGCATGACGGCAAGGCAGTCGGGCAATATGCGATAGCACCCGTCATGATGAAAGTCGGCGACCGCAGCGTGCTTGGTGCTCTTTCTTTCGATACGATGACGCATCCCGACTACAGACGTCAGGGAATCTTTGAGACGCTGGCAAAAGCAGTGTATGCAGAAGCTCACAGCGATGGTATAGATATTGTGCATGGATTTCCAAATCAGTTTTCGTACCCGGGATTTATGAGGAAACTAGACTGGTTCCATATTGACACCGTGCGAGCAGTAATCAAGCCGCTGAATTGGCGGAATGCTTTGAGTATACAGATCGGCAATGGCTTCCTGCTAATGCTTGGTGGGCTAGCAGGTAGACTACTGGGGGGAGTACTTTTCAGGAGCAGCAAAGCACCGGTTGTGGAAGGTCTGACTATTGCTGAGGTGCCCCGATTTGATGAGCGGGTCAATGACCTCTGGGCTAGAGTCTCGCATCAGCATCAAATAATGGTTGAAAGGACTAAAGACCACCTGAACTGGCGGTACGCCAGTGTGCCCGATATGGACTACTTGGTATATGTCGCCGAACGGGCAGGGGTGGTCTCTGGCTATCTAGTGCTACGCTGTATGCATATGAATCAGGCAAGAGTCGCTGTCATCTTTGACATCCTCGCAGAATCAGAGGAGATAGCTCAGTGTCTGATTGCCGAAACCGTTCAGCGCTGTACGCGAGAGAATGTGGATCTCGTCTACTGCGCTGGCATTGGAGGCAGGTCACTTGCCAAGGCTTTTGCCAGAAATGGATTTAGGTCCATACCTTTCGTGAGGAGTCTCCGATTCTGCGCCTACTCAAGCTCGCCCAGTATTCCCAAGGAATTCTTGCAGAAGCCGGCAAACTGGTATGTTCAAATGGGTGACTCTGATATGCTGTGACACGTCCAATAGCACAGCTGCACTCCAAGGTCATTCTTGTCCAAGGATAGCACCGCCTGCCCTCTCTGAATATCTGGCTGATTTTGCACCCAAGACAACGGCCCCCAAACATCAGACTGTCCTGGAACGTCACCGACCCGTGCGTTGTTGCAGTTTCTAGAGACTCCCACCTGCCAAGGTCTTTGATACTCATAGTATCCACGCCTGCTTCTCTTGGTGGGTAGGCATGCGAAGGTTAGGCGGAAGGCGTGAGGGTTGCAGGGGCGGGGCCGATTGTTGCCTCCAGGCGCCGCAATATCGAGTCTACTCCCCACTTGTCAATGCCCCAGATATTCCCGTTTGGCCGATACGGGGCAAGCCATAGCCTCAGATGGTTGTCCGATGGTCAGCCAAAGGGCGCATAGGCTTCTTTTCTGCCTTTGTCGGTGTCAAGTTCTCGTAGAAACACGCCTAGCTCTATTCTGCACAACCGAGTTGTGGCAGGAGATGCTTCCTTACACCTTCCTCGACTGCAAGAGAAGCTGGAGCCGTCCGTTGGAGGAATATCCTCTCTGTCCAGACAATTCTCGGTTTCTGAACTCCTGGAAGGTGTTGTCCAAGATCTTGAGTGATCTTGAACGTGAAGTGCACTGGGACGCACAGTGCTTCAAAATGGCAGCGAGTGGGATCGAACCACTGACCCGAGGCTTATGAGTCCCCTGCTCTACCACTGAGCTACGCTGCCAGGCAGCAAAAGACTAACACAGGCCTGTCTGAGTGTCAAACCTGCAGCCATCCTGTCCTGAGCCCAAAACTCTGTAGTAAAATGAGACCTGAAATGTACGACGTAATCGTTGTCGGAGCCGGCCACGCAGGCTGTGAAGCAGCCCTGGCGGCAGCCCGCCTCGGCTGCAGGACGCTGCTACTGACCATGAACATGGACAACGTAGCCCTGATGCCGTGCAACCCCTCCATAGGCGGGCCGGCCAAGGGACAGGTGGTACGCGAGATCGACGCCCTGGGCGGCGAGATGGCCAGGAACATCGACCGCACCTTCATCCAGATAAGGATGCTCAACACGGGCAAAGGGCCGGCAGTCCAGGCGCTGCGGGCTCAGGCCGACAAGAAGCGTTACAGCCTGTCCATGAAACACACGCTGGAACGCCAGCCAAACCTCGACCTGAAGCAGGCCCTGGTCGAGGAGATAAGCCCGTGCAAAGCGGAAGCAGGAGCCGAAGCCGCAGAGCAGCCCGGCCTCACCATAAGAACCAACTCGATCCACACCTACAACGGGAAGGCCGTGGTGCTGACCACCGGCACCTCACTGGCAGGGCGCATCATCGTTGGTGACACCAGCTACCAGGCCGGCAGAGCAGGCGAGTTCGCCGCCGTCAAGCTGTCCGACAGCTTGCGCCGCCTCGGGTTCAGACTGGGACGGCTGAAGACGGGTACCCCCGCCCGCCTGGACGCCAGGACCATCGACTTCAGCCAGACCATCCTCCAGCCAGGCAGCGACACGCCGCTCTTCTTCAGCTTTGCACCAGACACCGCGAACGGGGCAAGTTTCCCCCCTCCCAACCCCGTCTACCCGCTGGGCACCCAGACGGACTGGCGTCCTCAGCTCCCCTGCTACCTGGTCTACACCAACCCCGGAACGCACCAGATCATCCGTTCCAACCTGCACCGCGCACCCCTGTTCAACGGGTCGATCCAGGGAATCGGCCCCCGCTACTGCCCGTCCATCGAAGACAAGATCGTGAAATTCGCCGACAAGACGGCGCATCCCCTTTTCCTTGAGCCGGAAGGCTGGGAGACCGGTGAGGTCTACGTCCAGGGCGGAAACACCAGCCTGCCCGAGGACGTGCAACTGGCCATGCTGCGCTCGATCCCGGCCCTGGACAAGGTGGAGATATTCAGGGCAGGCTACGCCATAGAATACGACTACGTGCCACCGTCCCAGACCACGGCCTCTCTCGAATCCAAGCTCGTCCCCGGGCTGTTCCTGGCCGGCCAGATAAACGGCACCACCGGCTACGAAGAGGCGGCAGGCCAGGGACTGATGGCGGGCATCAACGCAGCCAACTTCGCCACGGGCAGGCCCGCTCTGATCCTGCGCCGTGACCAGTCATATATCGGGGTGATGATCGACGACCTGGTAACCCGCGAGCTCAGCGAGCCCTACCGGCTGCTCACGTCTCGCGCCGAATACCGCCTTCTGCTGCGCCAGGACAACGCCGATCTAAGGCTAACGCCCATCGGTTACCAACTGGGTCTGGTAGACACGGCCCGCTACGAGCAAGTCGAGGCCAAGAGGGACGCAGTCGCCACAGAGATAGCCCGCCTCAGCAGGAGGTTCTTCACGCCGGATGACGGAAACGGCAGCGTGAGCGGCATCGAATTCCTGCGGCGTCCTGAAGTCAGCTACCACACCCTTCTTTCCCTGGGGCTGGGATCAACCGGACTGGGGCCGGAGGTCGCAGAACAGGTCGACATCGAAGTGAAGTACGCGGGCTACATCGAGAGGCAGAGTAAGCAGGTGGAGCGGATGCACCGTCTGGAGGCGTGGCACCTGCCCCCGGACATCGACTACGAGAACCTGGCGGGACTGCGATTCGAAGCCTGTCAGAAGCTGACCAGGTTTCGCCCCGCTACCCTGGGACAGGCCTCCCGCATTGACGGCGTCACCCCGGCGGACATGGCCGTGCTCATGGTACACGTGGAGAGGGCGAGGCGGATACGTTGAGCCCATCCGCAGACCTCATACTGCGCAATGCCAGGGTGATAACCCTCGACAGGGCAAAGCCGGCAGCAGCGGCCGTAGCAATAGAAGGCAGCCATATTCTGGAAGTCGGCAGCGATGATGAGGTCGGTCGCCTGGCCGCACCCCATACCCAGATCACCGACTGCCACGGCAATGCCATAGTCCCCGGCTTCCATGATGCCCACTGCCATCCCATTGCCTTCGCTGCCAGCCTGCTCAGCGTCGACTGCAGACCTGCCGCGGTGAGCAGCATCGGCGAGCTCCAGGACCGCGTCCGGCACAGGGCCGAACATACGTCGAAAGGGCAATGGATAAGGGCAACCGGCTACAACGAGTTCTACCTGGCTGAGAAGCGGCACCCCAACCGCTGGGACCTGGACAAAGCCACGTCCGACCACCCGGTCAAGCTGACCCACCGCTCCGGACACGCCTGCGTGCTGAACAGCATGGCTCTGAAGACTCTCGGCATATGTGCAGAGAGCCCCGAGCCGCCCGGCGGCATGATTCACAGAGACCTGGCCACCGGTGAGCCCAACGGAATCCTGTTCGAGATGAATCCCTATGTGGAGAAGCTGATGCCGCCTCTGGATGAGCATGAACTCGTGCAGGGCGTCAGACTGGCCAATGAACAGTTCCTCCGCCACGGCATCACTTCCGTTCAGGACGCTACCTGGAGCGACAGCCCGGGCCGGTTGCGGACGCTGCAAAGGCTCAAGCAGGGCCAGACGCTATCCCCGAGGGTGACGATGATGATTGGGGTCGACGAGATTGACGCCTTTGCCGAGAAGGCGCTGTGCACCGGCAGTGACCTCGGCAGCGGCGTGCGACTCGGCGCGGTCAAGATCGTGCTCAGTACAGCCAGCGGACGCCTGGTCCCGCCACAAGACGAGCTGGAACAACTCGTCCGCAAGGCGCAGCAAGCCGGCTTCCAGGTCGCTATCCATGCCGTTGATGAAAACGAGGTTGAGGCGGCGGTCGCCGCCCTGGAGTACGCTACGAAGCAGGCCCCGAGAACCGATCACCGCCACCGCGTCGAGCATTGCTCAGTCTGCCCGGGCCATCTTATCCAGCAACTCAGGAGTATCCGGGCTGTGGTAGTCACCCAGCCAGCATTCATTTACTACAGCGGGGAGCGGTACCTGGCCACTGTGCCGCCTGCTGATCTGAAGTCGCTCTACCCAATCGGCTCCCTGCTCAGAAATGGCCTGAGAGTAGCTGCCGGCTCGGATGCACCAGTGGTGCCGGTCAACCCTCTGGTCGGCATCTATGCCGCCGTAACCAGGCTGGCCGAGACGGGACAGAGCGTGCTGCTCCAGGAACGTGTCTCGAAGCCGGAAGCGCTCGAGATGTACACGCTTGGTGCCGCCTCTGCCGCCTTCGAAGAGGCGTCAAAGGGATGCATCGCCCCCGGCAAGGTTGCCGACCTGGCGGTGCTCAGCGATGACCCCCTGGAAACAGCCGAGGACAGGATCAAAGATATTCGGGTGACCATGACCGTCATCGACGGGAACATTGTATGGCAGAGCTGAGGCGGAAGGAGTTCCAGGCCGCTGTCGACTATGTCCTCAGCTTCGCCGACTACGAAAGGCTGTCCCGCTCGGCCGTAGTTTTCGATCTGACCCGCGTCGAGGCCCTGCTCGAAAGGCTGGGACAGCCGCACCTGGCGGCCAGATCGGTCCACATCGCCGGTACCAAAGGGAAAGGCAGCACCGCGGCCATGATTGCCAGCGTGCTGACCGCCTCCGGTTACAGGACAGGCCTGTACACCTCCCCCCACTTGCTCTCCATAACGGAAAGGCTGCAGGTGGACAACGAGCCCATTTCGGAGCCTGACTTCGCCACTCTGGTCCAGAGGCTCAAACCCGAGATTGAAGCTGTGAACCGCCTCGGCGAACTGGGAGAGTTGACCACCTTCGAGATACTCACCGCCCTGGCCTTTGCCTACTTCAAGGACAGGGGCGCCGATTTCCAGGTAATGGAGGTGGGGCTTGGAGGCCGCCTGGACGCCACCAACGTGGTGAAGCCGGAGGTATGCGCCATCGCCTCCATCAGCATGGACCACACCGAGGTCCTGGGCGACAGCCTGGCCCAGATTGCCAGAGAGAAGGCAGGCATCATCAAACCGGGCGTGGCGGTAGTCTGTGCCCCACAGCCACCCGAGGCAACGGCGGTTATTGAAGAAGTCTGCCAGCAGAAACGGGCGAGGCTGATTATGGTGGGCAAGGACATCACCTGGCGTGCAGGCCAATTCGGCGACTCGGGTCAGTCTTTCCGTATCAAGGGGACCAGGGGCGAGTACAACCTGACGGTCCCGCTGCTCGGTGAGCACCAGTTGGAAAACGCCGCGGTGGCCGTGGCCTGTCTGGAAGTCCTGGGCGCTTCAGGCGCCAGCGTTTCTTCGGAGGACATTGCCGCCGGCATGTCCCGGGTCTGCTGGCCGGGCCGTCTCCAGATCATGCAGCGCAGTCCGCTGTTTGTCGTGGACGGCGCACACAACGCCGAATCCGCTGCAATGTTGAGGAGGTCCCTGGAGCACTACTTCGACTTTGAGGACGCCATCCTGATCATCGGTGTTTCTCAGGACAAGAACATCGCCGGCATCGTCGCCGAGCTGTCCCCAATCTCCGGGAAGGTCATCGTGACCCGCTCCGGCCATCCCCGTGGGGCACCGGCAACCGCCCTGGCGGCCGAGTTCTCAAGGTGGGGCACGAATCCGGAAGTGGCAGAAGACACGGCTTCAGCCATAGCTACGGCTCTGGCCAGAGCAAAGCCGGGAGACCTCATCTGCGCTACGGGGTCTCTGTTCATTGTCGCTGAGGCAATGGAGTACTTCGGAGGGCCGCCGTCCACATCGCAGTGACGGCCGGCTCAATTTGACACTCGGAAACAGCCTCTTCTATACTAAACGCGAGTTGGCGCTGAATTGGCCGCCGGTGTCAGAAAAGGGGTATCACAGGGCACACCCAGACACGAACATTGGCAGGAGATTGCGCGCCAGTTCAAGTCTCACGCAGTAACACAGCCAAAGGAGGTATCTTAATGACACAGCCAGCACCAGCATCGCCGATGTTCTGGAGGCTGAACGCCGACGTCTACCGACTTGCCGGCGCCAAGTGTCCAGACTGCGGCCACATCACCTACCCGCGAACGAGGATCTGCCCATCATGCGGTAGCTTCAACGTCGAGGAGTATCAACTCCCCAAGACGGGAACCGTGCATACCTTCTGCATCAACTGGACACCACCTCCCAGTCTCGAACCACCCATCGTTAACGTCATCGTGGACCTGGATGGCGGCGGCAAATATCAAGGCCTGCTTACCGAAGTAGCCAACCCCGAGGAGGTCAAGATCGGCACCAGGGTCGAGATGGTGCTGAGGAAAGTCATGAGGGACAGAGGGCTCGACATATACGGCTACAAGTTCAGACTGGTAGAGGAGGGCTAAGATGAGCTTGAGAGGCAAAGTCGCCATCATAGGGGTCGGTATGATCCCCTTCGGGGAGTTGTTTGAGAAGAGCTTCAATGACATGGTTCAGGAAGCTTTCATGAACTGCGTGAAGAGCATTGACAAGGGGTTTGACCCGAAGGATATCAAAGCGGCCTGGTTCGGACAGTGGAGCGGAGGCGGCATGATCGGTCAGGGTGCTCTGGCCGGTGCGTCACTGGGCTCGAAATTGGGACTCCGTAATATTCCCATCAGCAGGCTTGAGAACGGCTGTCCCACCGGAAACGATACTTTCAGGAATGCCGTTCTGGGCGTAGCCTCCGGCGCTTATGATGTGTGTCTGGCTCTTGGCGCCGAGAAGATGAGGGACAAGCCTGGCATGGAGTCCCTGGTTGCCGCCGGTGGCGGTGGTGGTGGCATCCTCGGTCTGCATCCTTCATGGATGCTGGGAATGGGGGGACCGGTCCTCCAGGCGCTCTACGCAACCAGGCAGATGCACGAACTCGGTTGCACCATGGAGGACTTCGCCAGGGTGGCAGTAAAGAACCACCACAATGGCGTGGCCTGTCCATACGCAGAATACAGGTTTGAGGTGAGTATTGAGCGCGTCCTCAACAGCCCCGTCATATGCTGGCCTCTTCACCTGCTTGACTGCTGTCCGCAGACGGATGGCGCCGCTTGCGCCATAGTCTGCCGTGCCGATCTGGCCAAGAAGTACACTGACAAGCCCGTCTACGTGTTGGGAACCGCCACGGGCGTAGACTACGTGGACATGTGGGACAAGCACAACTTCATTGAGATGCTCGCCACCGTCAGGGCGGCCAAGCAGGCCACGGAAATGGCGGGCATCACTCCCGACGAGATTGACCTGGCCGAAGTACACGACTGCTTCACCAACACCGAGTTGCTGAACATCGAGGACATCGGGTTCTGCAAGAAGGGTGAGGCGGCGGGACTGCTCAAGGAAGGCCATTGGAACCGCGACGGCGCAAAGCCCATTAACCCCAGCGGCGGGCTGAAAGCGCACGGTCACCCGATAGCCGCCACCGGCCTGGGTCAGATCTGCGAGAACTTCTGGCAACTCCGTGAGGAGATCGGGGCCGAGAGGCAGGTCGAGCTCAAGAAAGGCATCGCCCTGAGCCACAACGTGGGTGGGGGCGGATTCGGCGTTTCCTCGATCAACATAATCGGCCGCGAGCCGTAATCAAGGCGAAGGAGGCAATAATGGCAGGAATCATAGGTTACGGGGTATACATACCGCAATACAGACTCAAGCAGGCAGACGCGGCCATGCCCTGGGGTGGTTTTGGGATGGGTGAGAAGGCGATCTGCGGCTGGGATGAAGATATCATAAGCATGGCTGCGGAGGCCATGGACAACGCCATCAAGCATTCCGGCGTCGACCCCAACACAATTGGCGCCCTCTTCCTCGGTACGGCTTCCACACCTTATCTAGAGCAGCACCTCTCACCGATTCTGGCCGAGACACTGAACCTGGCCCCCGAGGCCCCTGTGCTGGACTGCTGCGGCTCCATCAATGCGGTCTCCAACGCTCTCGTGGCATGTCTGGATGCCATCGCCGCCAAGAGGATAGAATGCGGCATCGTAGTCGGCACCGAGAACAGGGCGGTTGGCCCCGGATCAGAGGGCGAGGTCAACTTCGGCGCTGCCGCGGTAGCCATGGTCATTGGCACCAAGGACACCATCGCCGAGATAGAAGGCGTGAACAGCTATCAGACCCTATTCTACGACCGCTGGCGCGCCACGAAAGATTCCTGGGTCACAAACTACTTTGACTACAGGTTCGCCCGCGAGTTCGGGTATCAGAAGCACATCGTCGAAGCAGCCAAAGGCCTGATGGCCAAGCTGAAGAAAACGCCGGATGATTTCAGCAATGCGGTGTTCTACCAGGCCGACGGAAGAGTGCCGGCTCTGGCTGCCAGGGGCCTGGGCATGAAGCCCGACAAGCTTTTCCCCGACATTACCCCGGCAGTCGGTGACCTCGGAGGATGCTCCACATACGTGTGCCTGGCCGGGTTGCTGGACAACGCCAAGGCCGGACAGAGGGTACTCGTGGGCTCTTACGGCTCGGGAAGCGCCACTGCTCTCAGTATCCTTGTCGGCGACAAGATAGAGGCAAAGAAGGGCCGCACCAGGACTTTGCAGAAGTACATCGAGAGAAAATCTTACTTCGACTATCCAACTTACCTGAGGCTCACCGGGAATCTGACGCGTGTTCCGTACTAGGGAGGCAGGCGGGGAATAGAAACCCGGCACAACCGTCTTCCTTGGGTGAATCGAGAACTCGAGGGGTTCATACCCCTCGAGTTTTCATTTGCTTCGTTCCGTCCAGGACCGACCGCCGTCGCCGACCTCGTTCTGACCCCAAAAGTCCATCATGCTGCAGAATACTACCGGGACAGTCTTGGCACTCGTTCGCACTCCCACGAAGACCCAGATAGTCCTCCAGGCGGGCCTGCCCAGCCAGAACCATTGAAAAAGAGAAGACCCGAGGGGCAAGCCCTCGGGTCTTCGTTCTTGCTTACCTTGACCTCACTCTATTGCGCCGAGAGAGGCGTGATCCACTCACTGGTGATCGGCTTCCACTGCTCGGCATCTCTGTCCCACTCGAACACCCTCATGGTCCGGCAAAGGGAGTGGTCGCCCTCGGCAAATCGCCAGTCATTGCCAAAACCTTCAACGGTCATATCGGTTTCCAGCAGCGCCTGACGAAGAGCAGCACCATCTACATTTTCGACGCCGACGGCTTCCACTGCTCTACTTACCACGTCTGCCGTAAACACACCCATCCCCCACCCGGTGATCGGTCCCGAACTTCTCAACCGTGATGCGTCGCCGGGGTGATACTCCTGCGTAGCTGCCGTCAAGTCATTGATGAAGGGCACATCCTCACCCCACCACGGCCAGTACCCGCAGTAGTAGCAATCATAGAGCTCGCTTGGCTCAGTTGCACTCCTGGCATTGTCCCAATAGCCCGGGAAGGCGTTGAT
>CAZTYW010000050.1:0-15233 GCA_964617695.1 uncultured Dehalococcoidia bacterium | reverse complement strand
TGCCGCTGCGGTCTTCTCATTGGCTACTGTTAACGCAGGGATATCGGAGGGACTCTAGTTGGCCCATACACCTGATTGACTTGCTGCGACACCTCCTGCACCGGGGGTGCGCCTGAGCCGCCGGCCAATTCCGCCTACAACTCCTCCTTTTTGAATTTCTCCGCCTGGGTCGGATCCAGCTTCTGGATCAGCTTGACCAGCTCGGCCACGTGTTCCTTCTCGTCGTCCCTGATATGCTCCAGCAGACGTCTTGCCTCTTCGTCGGCAAGTGTATCGATATGGTCCTGGTACTGGTTGATGGCCTCAAGCTCGCCTACCAGGTCATGGCGCAGCATGCCCAGGTCTATCTCCCTTTCCTCCAGCTCACTGATTTCGTCCTCGATTTCTTCTTTGTAGTCAGCCATGTTTCGTACTCCGTCTCATTGCTATTCCCACTCGATGGTGGACGGCGGCTTGGAGGATATGTCATACACCACCCGATTCACCTCAGGCACTTCGTTAACGATGCGGTTGGATATCTGCGCCATGATCTCGTAGGGCAGATGGGCCCAGTCGGCAGTCATGGCGTCCTCGCTGGTCACTGCCCGGATGGCCACCAGATATCCGTAGGTCCTGTAATCGCCCATCACGCCCACGCTCTGGACGCCGGTGAGCACGGCGAAGCTCTGCCAGAGCTGCCGGTACAGCCCGGCCTTCTTGATCTCATTCATCACAATCCAGTCGGCCGCCCTGAGGATCTCCAGACGCTCCCTGGTGACCTCGCCAATGATGCGGACTGCCAGACCCGGTCCGGGGAAGGGCTGCCGCCAGACTATGTCTTCAGGCAGTCCCAGGGCCAGTCCCACCTGCCTTGCCTCATCTTTAAACAGGTAACGTAGCGGTTCAACCAGCCGCAGGGACATCCTGGCAGGCAGTCCGCCCACGTTGTGGTGAGACTTGATCCGCGCTGAAGCCTTGATATCAGGACCGGCGCTCTCTATGACGTCGGGATACAGCGTCCCCTGGGCCAGGAAGTCCACCTTGCCTATTTTGGCCGCCTCATCCTCGAAAACCCGGATGAACTCCTCACCTATCACGTGGCGCTTCTTCTCAGGGTCTTCCACTCCTCTCAGTTGTCGGAGAAACCTATCAGTAGCATCCACATGGACTACGTTCACCCTGAGGTTCTTCTGAAAGGCGTTGAGGGTGCGCTCGGGTTCCTCGCGGCGCAGCAGTCCATTGTTGACGAAGATGCAGGTCAACTGGTCTCCTACCGCCTGATGGATCAGAGTGGCCGTTATGGCAGAATCGACGCCCCCGGACAGAGCACAGACAACTCTCCCCTTTCCAACCTGTTCCTCGATCCTGGCTATGCTCTCGCTGATGAAGTTGGCCGTCGTCCAGTTGCCCGTGCAGCCACAGATGTTGTAGAGGAAGTTCTTCAGAATACTCTTTCCGTCCGGCGTATGCACCACTTCCGGATGGAACTGCAGTCCGAAGAACCCCCGATCGTCGCCCATCACGGCGATGGGGCAGTTGTCGGTGTAGGCAAGCGTGGTGAAGTCTGGAGGCAACTGTACAACATGATCACCGTGACTCATCCAGACCGTCATGGAGAAAGGCACGTATTCAAACAGAGGGGAGTCCACGCTCTTGTGCAGGCTGGCGCGGCCATACTCGCGCTTTCGACCCGGCGCCACACGGCCGCCCAGTTGCTGGGCCAGCACGTGCATTCCGTAACATATGCCCAGCACGGGGACCCCGGCTTCGTATATGTAGCTGGGGGCGAGAGGGGCATCCGGCTCATAGGCGCCGGCTGGCCCGCCGGAGAGGATGAAACCCTTCGGGCGCAACGGGGCCACCGTTTCCCAGGGAGCATCGTAGGGCACGATCTCGCAGTATACCTGGCACTCACGCACCCGCCGGGCGATAAGCATGCTGTACTGAGAGCCGAAGTCGAGGATCGCCACTGCGTCACGCTCAGCACCCGGTGCAGGCCCTGGCTGAGCGACGGGTTGCTGACCCGTTTTCTGCTTGGCGATTTCGAGGTAGGTGGATACCTCGACATCGTCGCTGGTGGGTACTCGGTGGTCCTCTACCATGTCGTTCGCCGTAGTCAGCGCTGAGAAAGGGACTTCCAAAGCCTTTCCCGAGGGGAGGTCTTTCGGAGATTATACAAGAACCAGGTTGCTGTCACAACATTTGTCGATCGTCTTCGAACCTTCACCGCCGGATGTATTGTGAGGGAGAAGCTGCTGACGTAGAATGAAGTCGGTCACATCTGTCTAGCTACCTACGGGGAGGCGTTGCCCGTGCTGCCGGACCTCGACCAACAGATCGACAAGCTCGCCCGCTGGGTGTACGAAGCCAGGCACCTGGTGGTCTTCACCGGGGCCGGCATCAGCACGGCGTCCGGCCTTCCCGACTTCCGCGGGCCCGATGGCATCTGGACCCGCCGCGAGAAAGGCCTCGCCGCGCCGACCCGGGACTTCTCTTCAGTCGAGCCCAACCCCGGTCACATGGCCATCGTTGAACTTCAGAAGCTGGGCAAGCTGGCTTTCCTCATCTCGCAGAACGTGGACAACCTGCATCTGAGATCGGGAATTCGCCCTGACCTGCTGGCAGAGCTGCACGGGAACGTGACCAGGCTTCGCTGTACCGGATGCGAGTTTCTGATGGACAACTTCGATGATGGGACGAAATGCCCCGTCTGTGGCGGAAGACTGGTCTCCAGCGTGGTCAACTTCGGTCAGGCCCTGCCCCGGAAGGAGTTGGAGGACTCATTCTGGCACTCGCAGAGGTGTGACCTGTTCGTGGTTGCCGGCTCCAGTCTGGTAGTCACGCCGGCTGCCGACATGCCCAGGACGGCACTTCAGTCCGGGGCCAGGCTGGTGATTATCAACAGGGGCGAGACTCCGCTCGACCAGGCTGCCCATCTGATTATTGATGAAAGCACCGACGTCGTGCTGCCCCGAGCAGTGGCCCGTCTGAAGAGACTCATGAAGGATGCCGAGACCCCTTGATCCTTCGGCGATAGTGTGGTGAGTCACATCTTTGACGCTGGCCACCATGCTTGGTAGAATGCAACATGCCGTGACTGGTCACCCAAACAGCACTCGTTCGCACACTGCCTTTGCAGAGTCCCATAAGGCGAAGCAGCAGGGAGTCACGTACGCCGGATGCGACCTGGGGATTGTGGCTGCGAAGGCAGTCATTGTCGAAGACAGGGATATCGTCGCATCTGACGTCCTCCCCTACAAGAACCATCCTCAACAGGCAGCAGTCGAAGTGATGGATAGGGCTCTGGCCAGGGCCGGCCTGGCCAGGGAACAGGTGGAACGTTGCCTGGCCACCGGCTTTGGCGGCAAGGTCGTCCCCTACGCGGATGCAGTCATTCCGGACACACTCTGTCTTCACCGGGCCGTCAGGGAACTCAATCCCGGGATAAGGACCGTGGTCGACGTTGGAGGACACAGCTTCACCGCCTTTCTGATCGACGACAATGGGGACATATCCGAGTCTGCCATCACAGATAAGTGTGCCGCCGCGACGGGTATCTTCATCGAGATCATGGCCAGGGCGCTCGAAATGCCGCTTGATGAGCTGGTGCGGGCTTCGCTTGCCTCAAAGAACCCTCTTCGCGTCACCAGTCAGTGCGTCGTGTTCGCCGAGAGTGAGGTCGTCTCTCTGGTCAACGATGGGGCTGATAGACTGGATATCTTCGCCGGCATCGCCGCCGCGGTGGCAGCCAAGATAGCTGCTCAGGTAAGAAGGATAAGCCAAGATACGGAAGTGGCCATGACCGGGGGCGTGGCCAAGAACAGCATCGTGATCAGGGACCTTGAGCAGAGGTCTGGGTTGAGGCCGGCCGGACTTGCCGGAGTCGACCCCCAGATCGTGGGGGCCTACGGCGCCGCCCTGAAGGCAGGAGAGGGATGGCCTGCTTCAAAATGAAATTCAGGGCCCAGGTCGGGAGTGCCCACATTCCCGTCAGGCTGAGGACAGCAAGAGAATGATTGTTGCCGGGTGTGATGTTGGCGCCGTGACCGCCAAGGCCGTGGTCATGAAGGACGGCGCCGTCCTGGGTTCTGAGATCATCCAGGCGAGAGCCAGAGCCATCGACTCGGCCACCGAGGTCATGGGCAGTCTGCTCGGCAGGCTGGGGCTCTCCTACGGGGATATTGCCTACTGCCTCAGCACCGGCTACGGCCGCAACATAATACCCTTTGCCAATGACAACGTTAGCGAGATCTCGTGCCACGGCAGAGGCGCCAGGTGGCTCGCCCCGACCATCAGGACCGTCATAGACGGCGGGGGACAGGACTGCAAGGCCATCAGGGTCAACGAGAACGGCATTCTGGAAGACTTCCGCATGAACCTGAAATGCGCCGCCGGAACGGGCAGGGCCCTGGACCTTATGGCCGAGAGTCTCGGCGTTGACGTCTCCCAGCTCGGCCCGCTCTCGCTCCAGGCGTCCGACCCTGTCCAACTGCAAAAGCCCTGCTGTGTCCTGGCGGAAATCGAGATCAGGTACCTGGTCCTGGAAGGACGGAACAGCGCTGACATCGCTGCCGGCGTCAACCATATCGCGGCACGCTACATTCTGCACCTGGTGAACGACCTGGGGGTCGTAAATGACGTCGGCATTACCGGCGGAATTGCCAAGAACGTCGGCGTAGTTGACTGTCTCGAGCGGGCGCTGGAAACGAAGCTGGTGCGGTTCCCGGAAGACCCCCAGATGATCGGTGCCATCGGTGCGGCCCTCTTCGCCGCCGACAAAGCCGCCAGGCAGTGACTCCCGGTAGACGTGCGGCGTTGTGCGGTTCTTTGGGGGCAACAATGGGCAAGGTAGACCAATACCGGCGAACGCTGAGAACCCTGGATGACTGGGACTCCTTCCCGCTTCAGGAATCCGGACTGCCCGGTCCCCGCGCAAACATTGAGCTGGCGCAGGCGGTAGCCGAAGAGGGCAGCAGGGAGACCTTTGAACGTTACCTTGCCCGGGATGCCACCACGGCCCCCACCAACTCTCCCCACGAGTTCCTGGCCTTCTGCGGGATCCTCGGATTGGGTAGACTGCTCTCCGAAGGGGAGGCGGAAGTCCTGGAGAGACTACGCTCCCACGCCTGCGATCCCCGCTGGCGCATTCGCCAGGCGGTGGCAATGGCATTGCAGCGCCTGGGCCGGGTGAATATGGACTCGCTGCTGCAGGAGATGGAGGAATGGAGCAGAGGGAATATGCTGGAGCAGAGGGCTGCTGCCGCCGCCCTGTGCGAGCCAGACCAGTTGCGACAGCGGGAACACGCTGAGAGGGCTGTGCAGGTGCTTGATGACATAACAGCCTCAATACGCCAGGTCAAGTACAGACGGAGCGACGAGTTCCAGGCGCTGCGCCAGGGGCTGGGCTACTGCTGGAGCGTCGCCGTCACCGCACTGCCCGACGAGGGCAAGAAGCGAATGGAGAAATGGCTCCAGAGCGATGACAAGGACGTGCTCTGGATCATGAGACAAAACCTGAAGAAGAAAAGGCTGGCCCGTATGGACGCCGAGTGGGTGATAAAGTGGAGCATGGTGCTGGACATCCAGAGCCTGAGCATCCGTAGGGTGGGCTCGCCCCGCCAGATGCCGGCGGGATGCAGGAATGCGAAACAACCCCTCTGATCGGCCACAGACGCCCCTTCCCTTTTGACAACTCATGGCATAGAATTAGGGGGCCGAGGCGTTGTTGCCTCTAACCCTCACCCCAGCTATCCCAGGACAATGAAAAGGTTCGACATTATCGAGCACACGGCTGACACGGGCATCGTGGCCTACGGGGCGGACTTCAAGGAGGCACTGGTAAACGCAGCCTACGCTATGTTCAGCTTGATGATTGATCTGGAAGACGTAAGGGAGGAGGTCTGCCGTCAGGTCGAGGTCGAAGCGCCGGATGAGGAAAGCCTGGTGGTCGCCTGGCTCAACGAACTCATCTATGCATTTGAGGTCGACAGGACGATTTTCAGCAGGTTCGAGATCCTGGAACTTGATGAGACCAGTCTTCAAGCCGAAGCCTATGGCGAGCAGATAGACGCCTCCCGGCATGACTTCCAGGCAGGGGTGAAGGCGGCCACCTATCACATGCTGAAGGTCGACAAGAACGATGAATACAGCATCAGGGTGATCTTCGACACGTAGACGGGAAGCAAGATGGCAAGCTGGGACGGACCGCTGAACAGGATCGACGACTACCGCTGGGAGATACCCAGAAGCTACAAGCCCGGGATGAGAGTCCCCGGACTGATCTACGCCCGCGAGGACATGCTGCAGACCATGCGGCAGGAACAGGCACTGGAGCAGGTGGCCAATGTGGCCTTCCTGCCGGGCATCGTGGGCCACTCTATGGCCATGCCGGACATCCACTGGGGCTACGGCTTTCCCATAGGAGGGGTGGCAGCCACCCGGGTGGAAGACGGGGTGGTCTCTCCCGGCGGCGTGGGATACGACATCAACTGCGGCGTGCGGCTCTTGCGCACTAACCTGCGCCAGCCCGAGGTGAGGGCCAGGCTGGAAGAGCTGCTGCATCAGCTATACGTTAACGTCCCTTCCGGAGTCGGCTCCACGGGCAAGATACGGGCAGGCAAGAAGGAGATGAGTGATATCCTGTCTCAAGGCGCCCGCTGGGCTGTGAAGCGAGGATTCGGCACCGAGGACGACCTGGAGGTGACCGAGGAGGGGGGTTGCCTCAGCGGAGCCGACCCGGCCAAGGTAAGCCTGAAGGCCAAGGAGCGCGGTTCGCCCCAGTCGGGGACGCTGGGCTCCGGCAACCACTTCCTTGAAGTGGAGGTGGTACAGGAAATCTACGAACCTGACATCGCCAGAAGCATGGGAATTGAAGAGGTCGGACAGGTGCTGCTCCTCATACATACGGGCAGCCGGGGTCTGGGGCACCAGGTATGCGACGACTACGTCAGGGTCATGCGGCAGGCAATGATGAAGTACGGAATCGACATCCCCGACCGGGAGCTGGCCTGCACCCCGGTCAGGTCACCGGAGGGACAGGAGTACCTGGCCGCCATGGCCTGCGCTGCCAACTACGCCTGGGCCAACAGGCAGTGCATCACCCACTGGGCCAGGGAATGCTTCATGAGAGTCTTCGGCAAGAGCCTGCAGAATATCGGGCTGGAGATGGTCTACGACGTGGCACACAACATAGCCAAGCTGGAAAGCTACCAGGTCGACGGTAAGAGACTCGATCTCTGCGTGCATCGCAAGGGAGCCACGCGTGCCTTTCCTCCCGGCCACCCTGACATACCGCCCAGATACAGCCACATAGGGCAGCCGGTGCTTATTCCGGGAGACATGGGGCGCCGCTCCTACGTGGCAGTAGGCACCGACGTAGCCATCAGGGAGTCTTTCGGCTCTGTATGCCACGGAGCAGGCAGAGTGAAGAGCCGCCACGCCGCCAGGCGCGCCCTGCGGGACGCAGACGTAGCCAGAGAACTGGCCTCGCGAGGCATACTGGTCAGGGCAGCAAGCAGGGGGGGTCTGGCTGAAGAGGCCTCGGAGGCATACAAAGACATCGACGATGTGGTGGACGTATGCCACCAGGCAGGTCTGTGCCGGAAAGTGGTCAAAGCCGGCCCTATGGGAGTGGTCAAGGGCTAGCCTGTCATCAGGTCGTCGGCAGGTTCGACTCTCACCCCTTTGCTGGTCGCCCAGGCAATACCCTGCTCGACGTCCTTATCTTCGCCCTCCAACTCCACCACCGCCCAGCCGCCCTCCTCGGTGATGTTGGCACGGCGGATGTTGGTCAGCAGCCTGAACTGCATGCCCAGGTTGTGGATTATCGGCTCCGCAACTACCTCAGGGGAGAAAGTAAACCTGACACAGCGCTTCACCTGCAAGTCCCTCCAAGATCAAGCATGAATGACCGTACTGGCACTATACAACAAAACCACCGTCTTTCCAAACCCAGGGCTGCCGCAACTGAGCCAGCCGGCTTCAACGTGATGCGGGTCGTATTCGCTCCTGAGTCGACCTTCCCTCACATCTTGGGCCACCAATGGAGCAGGTCAGCGGTCTATAACATGGGGTTCTTCAGGTACATCACGCTACGATACAGGTTCACTGACTATTTCGTCCGCACCCTTTCGCAGTTGCGCAAGTACCCCCTGTTCAGGCAATTCTGGCAACGGACCCACTTCGAACAGGACGACTACTACGCCAACAGCGAGCACTACAGGTACGAACATCCGAAGTACGGTCCGGTCGAGTACCTGGCTACCCTGTCGACAGCGCTGACGACATTTGGAGAACTGTACCTGGTGACCTACGCGCCCGCCAGTGCGAGAACGGCTGAGGTCTTCGCCAGTCTGGTCGACCATGAAGGCACCACCGTACTCCACCTGGCTTCATGGCCCGAGAAAGCCGTCCCCACGAGTTGACAGCCCGGCACCGCTCCTGCCAGCGAATGGAGAATACACCCGTTAGCCCCGCCAGGACACGTCCGCCCCTCCTGGCCCGCCCCACGATTGATTTTCCCGCCCAACTTAGGCTATAAACTCTGCTTAGGCAAATCAAGGCAACCCAGCCGGTCGTGAACCTATCTTCCGATCCGGCCCGTGGAGGAATCGTATACCGCAGCCCGTACTGCTAGTACTGTGGATAATCGGCATAACGAGCTTCACCCTCTTCGGGGCTCTGTATGCCAGGCGTTTCCAGAGGCCTGACGCACTCATCGGCCTGTACGTGGTCTTCGTGGCGCTCAGCCAGATTGTGGCCACCAAGGTGGCAGAGTATGACCTGGCCTTCATCACCGTCACCGCACCGGCCGCCGTGCTGATCTACTCCGTCACCTACCTTTTCACCGACATCGTCAACGAGAGGTTCGGGCGCAAAGAAGTCCACAAGATGATATTCATAGCCTTCGTGACCCAACTGGCGATGGTCTTCTTCCTCTGGCTGGGCACGGAGTTGCCACCGGCGCCTTTCTGGCCCGACCAGGAAGCCTGGGAGTCGATCTTCGGCCTGGTGCCGCGCATCACCCTGGCCTCGTGGGTGGCCTTCCTGGTGAGCGAGAACTTTGACGCCTGAGTCTACGACCTGTTCAGAAGAGTCACCAGGGGCAGGCATCTCTGGATGAGAAACGCCTTCAGTTCGGTCCCGGCCTTGACCATCGACACCCTGCTCTTTATCACCATTGCCTTCGTGGGAGTGATGCCGCTGGGAGTCCTGATAACCGGGCAGCTTTTCACCAAGTGGCTGGTAGGCCTGGTCAACATACCCTTCATGTACCTCAACAGGTGGCTCATCTTCAGCCGCACCCCAAATTGACAAAGCGCTTCAGCACTAAGTATGCTTTTACCGTTCACACCAGGGTGACTTAGCTACAGACTTGCAGAGGGAGGTCAGTTGGAAGTGCAGTATAAAGATATCATTCTGGAAAAGAAGGACCACATCGCAACGTTGACCATAAACCGGCCCGAGAAGATGAATGCTATGTCGCTGGAAACGCGCGAGGAGATCGTGGCCGCTCTGACAGACGTCGGCCAGGACGACGACATGCGGGTGCTGATCATCACCGGAGCAGGTGACCGGGCGTTCTGCGCTGGCGTGGACGTCAGTGTTATGTCATCCCGCATCGCCGGGGAAGCCGAAGAGGTGAACCGCCGCAAGATCACCCAGAGAATGGGGTTCCAGGTGCCAGTCTTCCGAAAGGTCAGGGTGCCGACCATAGCCGCCATCAACGGGGTGACCGCCGGCATGGGCATATCTTTCATTGCCGCTTGTGACATAAGGATAGCCTCCGAGAAGGCCAGATTCACCTGCGCCTGGGTGAAGAGGGGGCTTGTCCCGGACGGGGCGGCTACCTTCCTGCTACCCCAGATAGTGGGCCTTGAGAAAGCCCTGGAACTCTTCTACACCGGGGACGTCATCGACGCTCAGGAGGCGCTGCGGATCGGCCTGGTGGGCCGCGTCGTGCCACCTGATGATCTGATGAAAACGGCCAGGGAACTGGCAGAGAAGATCGCCGCCAACCCACCCATTCCCCTGGAGCTGGCCAAGTACGGCGTCTACAAAGGACTTCACTCCGACATAGAGGCTGCGCTGGACTACGAGAACTACGCCGTGAAGGTGTGCACCGGTACAGAAGACTACAAGGAAGGGGTGACCGCCTTCATGGAGAAGAGGCAGCCTGTGTTCAAGGGACGGTAGCTGCGCACAAGTGGAGACCGCACGCCTGCTCAACCGAACACCTGGCGGCATAACCAGGGCAGTGGGCAAAGCCCGCTGCCCTTTTTCAGACAGGAGGGGCCGGCACTCCCGGCGGCCAATCTTACCCGGAGCTGGGCGATGACCATGAACGAAGACCAGCGAACTCCAACATCCAACACTGAGAGGCAGACAGTGCAGTTGCCGCTGGAAGACGGAACGGTGTACAGCGCCAGAAAGGGTGTTTGCCCGTTCCCAGCCCATGCATTGGAAGACTACGCCCCCTTCATTGGTCAGGAAGAAACGGAGAAACTGAAGGCCCTGGCCGAGGATTTCAGGGGGCTGAGAGTGCTGGAACTCAATTCAACTGCCGTCGGCGGCGGTGTGGCAGAGATGCTTCATTCGTCGGTGCCTTTCCTGAACATGCTGGGCATTGAAGACGAATGGAAGGTCATGCGAGGCAACGAGGCATACTTCGAGGCTACCAAAGGGATCCACAACCTGCTGCAGGGGAAGGGCGGGTGTTTCACCCCCGAAATGGAGGAGGTCTATTTCTCCACTCTGAAGGAGAACGTGGAGGCCAATATCATCGACTGGAATCCGGACGTGGTGGTGATTCATGACCCGCAGCCCCTCGGCCTGGCGCCCTACCTCAAGAGACAGGGGGAAACGTGGCTGTGGAGATGTCACAGCGACATAGAGGATGCCGTGACAGAAGGGTCTGACCTGTGGGACTTCATTGCACTCTGGGTGAGGCACTATGACGCGCTGATATTCTCAGCAGCCTACTACGTCGTCTCACGCTGGCCCTCATACACCTTCATCATTCCGCCCTTTATCGATCCCCTGTGTGAAAAGAACAGGGAACTGAAGCCCGACGAAGTAAGCGCCATACTCGACAAGTATCGAATAGACCCGGATCTGCCTATCATTGCCCAGATCGGAAGGTTCGACCCCTGGAAAGGCATCCATACCACGATCGAGGCTTACAAGCTGGCAAGGAACAGGGTGGAGTGTCAGCTCGTACTGGCGGGTGGCTCGGCCGATGATGACCCGGAGGGTCGGCGGATTCTGTCAGAGGTCTACGAAAGAGCGCAAGGTTGTCCAGACATACACGTCTTGAACCTGCCGCCTATGAGCGACCTGGAAATCAACGCCATCCAGAGGGCTTCCCGCGTCATAATGCAGCCGTCCACTAAGGAGGGTTTTGGACTCACCGTTACCGAAGCACTTTTCAAAGCAAGACCAGTGATAGCCCGTCCGGTGGGAGGCATTCCCATGCAGGTGAGGCACGGGGAGACCGGCTATTTCTGCGATACCGCCAGGCAGAGCGCAGACAGGATAGTCTTTCTATTGAAGAATCCCGCCGAGGCCGGAGTGATTGGGGGCAGGGGGAAGACATACGTTGAGGAGCACTTCATGCTTCCAAGCAGGATTGCCGACTTCCTCAGGGCTATTGGGGACACGAGATACGGCAGGCGGTACACCGAGAGTATTGTCAGCTACCATCCGTGGTACAAGATGAGCCGGAGAAAGGGCAAGTAACCTGGCCAGCACCAGGGCCCCTTCCCCGACCCCCTGGATACTCGGTCTTCCGCTGTCTGCCTAACGCCTACCTCAGACCTTCTGGACCAACTCGACGAGTATGCCCCGGGTGGACTTGGGGTGCAGGAAGGCGACCCTGCCCGCCAGACCCAGCCTGGGCTCCTTGTCTATCATCTCGACCCCCTTGGCAGCAACTGCCTTGAGCGCCTCGTCTATGTTGTCCACCTCGAGGGCGACGTGGTGTATGCCTTCGCCCCTCTTTTCCAGGAACTTGGCCACGCCGCTTTCCGTATCTATGGGCTGTATTAGCTCGATCTCGCTTCCCTCACCTATGGGGATAATGGCAGCCTTGACCCGTTGCTCGGTCACTGTCTCGACCTTCTCGGGCTTCAGCCCGAACACCCGATTGTAGAACTCCAGTGCGTCATCGAGGTCGTTCACCGCAATGGCCATATGGTTTACCTTTTTTATCATGTCACCTCCCCTTCTTCATTTGTTCAAAGTCTGGGTCTACGCCCGACCGTTCTCCAAAGCGGCTATGGCCTTCAATCACCTGGTCAAAGGCAAAGCCCTTCTCAGCGAAGAGCCTGACGCACGCACCTACAACCTCCGGATCGTACAGAACGCCGCTATTCTGCGAGATCTCCTCCAGCGCTGTGTCAACGCCGAGAGCAGACCTGTAGGGGCGGTGAGATGACATTGCCTCGACCACGTCGGCCACGCTCAGGATCCTCGCCTCCAGGGCGATCTCCTCGCCGCTAAGGCCCGCAGGATAGCCCGACCCGCTCAGCCTCTCATGGTGCTGCAGTATGGTTCGGGCCACCGGCCAGGGGAATTCGATTCCTTTGACTATGTCGTAGCCAACCTCCGGGTGGGTCTTGATAATGCTGAACTCGTAGTCGCTTATCTTGCCCGGCTTGCTCAGAATCTCAGCCGGCACGTGAATCTTGCCGATGTCGTGCAACAGACCGGCGACGCGGATGCCATCGGTCTGCTCGTCGGTGAGCCCCAACTCCCTGGCTATGGCACAGGCCAGCCGCGTGACACGCCCCTGATGACCTGCTGTGTACGGGTCCCTCTTCTCACCCACCGACGCCAGGACATTGACCGTCTCCTCCTGGATCCGCTGCAGCTTCTCAAAGCTCTGCTTGAGTTCCTCCTCGGCCTGCTTACGGTCGCTGATGTCTATGTAGTTTCCCAGGGTAGCCCGTCTGCCCTGGTACTGGATCGAGGCCACCGTCTCCAGCACCCATCTGGGCTCTCCATATTTGTTTATCATCCGGTATTCATAGGGCAGGCTACGTTCTCCCTTCAGCATCTTCACCGCCTTCTCCCTGACGCTTTCCCTGTCTGCAGGAGTGGCGAACTTCAAGGAGTACATGCCCAGAAGCTCATCCTCGGTATAGCCGGTCGACTTCTGGAACTGGGGGTTCACGAATTTGAACCTGCCGTCCTGGACGATATAGATGCCGATCGGCGAGCTATCAGCCAGTGTCCTGAACAGTTCCTCCGCCCGCTTCCGCTTGGTGATATCGCGCGTTACCCCTACCAGTCCGACAGCCTTGCCACCCTTATCACGCAGCAACGTGGCGCTTGTCTCCACCCAGACCAGGGAGCCGTTCCTGCATTTCATTTCCAGCTCCAGAGTCCGCGGCTCGGACACGTCCCCCTCCTTCAGTTCCTCCGCCTGCATCACCTCAGCGAAGCCCTTCGCAACCACTTCCAGGGAAGCAGGCGTCAAGAAGTCCTCCATCTTGCGGGCGTTCACCTCCTCGATCGTGTAGCCGAGCAAGCGGCTGTTCGAGGGGCTCAGATAGGTGACCCTGAGGTCCATGTCTGTGGTCCAGAGCAGGTCCGTCACATTGTCAGCCAGCAAACGGTAGCGCGCCTCGCTCTCCTGCAAAGCCTTCTCCGTCTCCTGGCGGCATGCCTCCAACCTTTCCAGGTCGGCTACCCGCCGACGCAGTTCCGCCAGTTCCTCTGTGAGTTGTCTCTTCGTCTTGTTTTCGTCCTTCATCTCGCCATCAGTGAAAGGCGGCCTGGCCCGGCGGATTCACAGCAGGGCTCTGTCGTCCATGCCGGCCGCATAGCATTCGTAGTCATCACGTCCCTTTTGCTTGGCCCAGTACATGGCAAGATCGGCATTCTTCATCAAGGTGTCAGCATCCTCGCCATCGCCGGGATACACGGCAATCCCGATGCTGGCCGTGACACCGACCTCACGGTCGTCAAACACAAAGGGCCGGCGAAAGGCTTCCAGGACTCGCTGTGCCACTTTGACAGCGTCGTCCTCCCGAGCCACTTCAGGCAACAACAGCATGAACTCGTCGCCTCCCATACGCCCAACGATATCGCCGTCACGCAGAATGCTTCTCAGGCGAACGCCGACGGCCTGCAGCAGGCGATCACCGATGCTGTGTCCCAGCGTGTCGTTGATGCGCTTCAACCCATCCAGGTCGAGCAGCATCATGGCCAGCCTGTTATGTTCGTAACGGGCGTGGTTCAGCGCCCTGGTAAGATAGTCATTGAACAGGAGCCGATTGGGCAGGCCGGTCAGCGAGTCGTGATAGGCCAACCGTCTGATGGCCTCCTGAATCTGCCATTCCCTCTCGATGTTGTCCAACCAGTGCTGCACTTCGCTTTGGTCCCGTTCTTTGATCGTCAGGTCATCAGGCGGCGTGTAGTAGAAGTTGCGCTGCAGCCGGTTGCCTCGCACCAGCAGCGGGTGAGCGGTAACCACATCCTTGACAATCTCGGGCGTGAGCTTCCACCGGTCATACTGGCAGAGCGAGATGCACGGGTACCTGCGGAAGAAGTCCCTGTCCAGCCTCGATTCATATTCCAGGAATTTCCCCAGACCTGAATGACACCGGAGCGCCCAGCCGATCTCCGCGGTGACGCGAACCAGCGGATAGCCCTGTGCAAAGGCCCTGTCCGTCTCAGCAATCAACGTACCGATCATCCGGTCAAGGTCGAACCCCCCTTGCGGCAAGGCGCCGTACTCGCACAGGGTGGAAAGCCGCCCCGACGCCTCAGCATCGGCCACGTCAATGCCTTCGTCACACAGTTGCTGGCGCAGCTTGTACGCAAGGCCGACATCCGCGATGTTTACGCACTTCTCACCTCGTTTGAGCCCGACTGCCACAAAGGGCACCACTGCCTCCCGCCACTCTCGCGGCGACTCGTAGATAACACAGAGATGGTCGTGCGGCCTGAGGCTTCCCAGCGCCTCCTTCAGGTTTGCGGGCCGGCATAGACTTGCGACCATTTCCATGGCAGTCGAGTGCCCGCCAGCTACAGCTTCCAATCGACCTATGCGCCGGCGCAGCGCCTTCAGTTCCTCAATCAACTGTGCCTTCGACTTCTTCTCGTCTTTCATCTCGTGTATCTCCGGGAAAACGAAAGCGATTCAAGGAAGGCCCTGCTTCCCGCTCCTATTAAGATTGTATGCTATGCATCCATTCGGCTGCAAAACTGGCAGAAAGCGACGGTAACCCAGGGGGGCAGAAAAGAGAAGT
>CAZTYW010000049.1:0-15363 GCA_964617695.1 uncultured Dehalococcoidia bacterium | reverse complement strand
CACCCCTTGTAGCGATGTGTTAGAATATCAGCGGTATGAACGAAAGACAGGTTGAACAAGTCCTTTGGGAGGCGGTTGATAGGTAATCAGAAGAGGGAAGCGCGTGGAAGCGCTGGATGCCCACGATAGAGCTATAGACCTCGACCCAAAGACTGCAGCCGCCTGGTACGACAGGGGTCTGGCCCTGGCCAGATTGGGACGGTACCAGGAAGCGCTGGAAGCCTTCGACAAGACGATAGAACTCGACCTGAAGAACCCGGCCGCCTGGCAGGGTAAGGGGGCAGCTCTCTGGAGGCTGGGACGGTACCGGGAAGCGCTGATCGCCTTCGACAAGACGATAGAGCTCGACCCCAACAACTCGGCCACCTGGTACAACAGGGGCCTGGTCCTGGCCAGATTGGAGAGACACCAGGAAGCGCTGGAAGCCTTCGATAGGACGATAGAGTTCGACCCCAACAACCCGGCCGCGTGGTACAACAGGGGTCTGGCCCTGGCCAGACTGGAGAGACACCAGGAAGCGCTGAGCGTTTTCGACAAGGCCCTCATTCTTCAATCTGAGAATCCAGCCGCCTGGCAGGGCAAGGGCACCGCGCTCTGGAGGCTGGGACGGTACCAGGAGGCGCTCGACGCTTTCGACAAGGCCATTGAGTTTCAGCCAACCAATTCCGCCGCCTGGCAGGGCAAGGGCACCGCACTTCTGAGACTGAGACGTTATCCCGAGGCACTGCAGGCTCTCGACAGAGCCATTGAACTCGACGGAAAGAATCCGGCCGCCTGGTACAACAAGGGCCTCGCCCTTATCAGAATGGGAAGGCACCAGGAAGCACTGGAGGCTCTCGATAAGGCGGTCCGCCTTCAGCCAGACAACGCAGCCGTCCGCTACAACAGGGGACTGGCGCTTGCCAGGACGGGAAGACACCAGGAGGCAGTGCGGGACTTTGATAAGGCCACCAGTGTCCAGCCGGAGAATGCGGATGCCTGGTGCAACATGGGTGCCTCCCTTGAGGCACTGGGGCAGGACCAGGAAGCATTGCAGGCGTTCGTCAAGACCATCGATCTCCAGCCGAACAATGAGCGCGCCTGGCAGGGCAGGGGGACGGCGCTTGCCGCCCTGGGCAGAAACGAAGAGGCACTGGAGGCCTTCGACAAGACGATCAATCTCAATCCAGGCAACGCCGCGGCCTGGTACAAGAAGGGCCTGACGCTTGCCAAGGGCAGGGAAGAGGAGGCGGTGGAGGCCTTTGACAGGGCGCTGAGTCTCGAGCCAGAGAACGTGGATGCCTGGATTGGCAAGGGCATGGCTCTTTACCGCCTGGGAACCTACCGGCAGGCGCTCAAGGCCTTCGATGAGGCGCTCAAGCTCCGACCAGGGGATGCAACCGCCTTGCAGGGCAGAGGCTCCGTGCTTCAGAGGCTCGGGCGCCATCACGACGCAGCCAAGGCCTTCGATGAGACAACCGGCGTTGATCCAGACAACGCAGTCGCCTGGTACAACAAGGGCATAGCCTTTGCCAGATTGGGAATGTACCCGGAGGCACTGGACGCCTTCGACAGGACCGTCAATCTCGACCCAAGAAACGCCGCTGCCTGGCAGGGCAAGGGCTCGGCCCTTCAGAGGCTCGGGCGCCATCAGGAGGCCCTGCAGGCCTTCGACAGAGCCGTCGAGCTTGACCCCGGCAATGCTGCCGCCTGGCGCGGCAAGGGCATAACCCTTCACAGTCGCGGCAAGCACCAGGCAGCCCTCCACGCCTTCGATAAGACCATCGGTCTTGACCCAGGGAGTGCTGCCGCCTGGCAGGGCAAGGGGCTGGCCCTGGCAAGACTCGGACGGGATGAGGAGGCACTGGACGCCTTCGACAGGACGATCGAAGCCGAGCCAGACAATGCAGCCGCCTGGTACCACAGGGGCTTGTCCCTCCATGGACAGGGAAAACGGCAGGAGGCCCTGGAGGCCTTCGACAGGGCCATCCGTCTCGAGCCCGGCAATGCTGATGCATGGTATCACAAGGGCCTGCTCCTTGGCAGGATGCAGAGGGACACGGAGGCGGTGGAGGCCTTTCAAAGGGCGATTGATCTCGACCCAAAGAGCGTGGACGCCTGGATTGGCAAGGGCCTGACGCTGGCCAGACTGGGCAGGCACACGGAGGCAGCCGAGGCATTCAACCGGACGATCGATCTCAACCCGCGGAACGCAGATGCCTGGCGTGGCAAGGGCATTGCTCTGCGCAGTGTCGGGCGTTACCAGGAGGCAGTGGCTATCCTGGACAAAGCCATCGACCTGGAGCCGACCAGTCAGGCAGCCTGGATTGACAAGGGTGTTGCCCTCCATGACGGGGAGAGGTACGAAGAAGCATTGGAGGCGTTCGATAAGGCGATCTCTCTGGATGCAGAGAATGTTGACGCCTGGCTGGGCAAGGGCTGGGCCCTGGCCAGACTCGGACGGGATGAGGAGGCGTTGGAGACTTTCGACTCGGCTACCGATCTCGACCCGAACAACGCAGCCACCTGGCGGGGCAAGGGTACAATGCTTGCCATTCAGGGCAGATGCGGAGAAGGACAGGAGGTCCTTGACAAGGCCATTGAACTCGATCAAGCCAGCGCGACGGCCTGGATCAACAAAGGCGTCACCCTCCACCTCCTGGGCAGGAACCGAGAGGCCCTTGGCGTCCTCAGCAGGGCCACCGAGACCCAGCCCGGTGACGCCGATGCCTGGTACAACAGGGGCGTGGCCCTGCACGGTATGGACAGACGACAGGAGGCGCTCAGGGCATTCGAAAAGGCAACCAGATTTCAGCCCCGTCATGCCTCGGCCTGGCACAACAGGGGTGCCGTTCTGCAAGCGCTCGACAGGCCCTACGGGGCTCTGAAAGCATTCCAGACGGCTATCGACCTCGACCCGTGGAACCCCGGCTCGTGGCTCGGTAAAGGCACCACTCTGCTTCAACTGGGGAAACACCAGGAAGCGCTTAAGGCCTCGGACACGGTGGTCAACCTGAACCCGGATGACGCACATGCCTGGCAGCTCAAAGCGCAGGCATCATACCACCTGGGCTTGAACGACCAGGCGCTGCAGGCTGTGGAGAGGGCGCTGTCCTACGATGGTGACAACCTGTCGTTCCTCAACACCAAGGGGGCGACGCTGATTGCTCTGGGCCGCTATGAGGATGCCGTGCAGTTCTTCGAGGAGGTGATTCAAAGGCAGAGCCAGCACACGTTTGCGTTTAACAAAGCCGTGGCCCTGGTGCGTCTTCAGAGATTCGCGGAGGCAGAACAGGCGCTGGAAAGAGCAGCAGACCTGGTAGCGCGCGCCAAAGGCCAGACCTCCAGGGGGAGCAAGCGGCGATACCGGAGGCAACTGCAGCGATTGCGGAGACGGGACTATCCCATTATGTGGCTCACCTGGTGGTTCGAGGATGGTGGTCTGAGCGGCTGGTCAAGACGCGTTCTGGGAAGCCTTCTGATCCTGCTCCTCCTCACCTATGTAGCCCTCCCGGTGATCGGTCTCAATACGGAAATTCTGCAGGGACAGGAGCGACCCTGGTGGGTAAGCCCGGATATGGAGTGGCTATCGTTCCTGGCGCCCGTGGTGGTAATACTCATTGTGCTACTGTCGCCCATGCTGAGGCGTTTTAGCCCTCGGGCCATCGAAATGGCGCCGCTGCTTTCAACCTCTGGAGCTGAGGCCGCCCCGAAGATCCACGGGATGCGATTCAAGCTCGATTGACCGGGCCGAAACCGGTAGCCACGGTAGTCCTTCCGCCCACCCCCGGACTCTTCCCTCGCCACAATACCGCTGGATGCTGATCGCCGAACTGGAAACCCAGGGTCAGAGTGTCTACACTATAAACATACGCAGCAACTGCAGGAGGTTACGAATGGCGCAAGAAGGTAGAGCGGCAGTTTACACAGGCCTGGGCCAGCCCATGGAGATCAAGGAGTATCCGGTGCCCGAGCCCGAGCCGGGTGCCATCCTCATCAAAGTCACCATGGCCAACATATGTGGCTCAGACCTCCACATGTGGCGAGGTGACATTGACCTGGTCAGCCTCGGAGCAGAGCTGCCGACAATTATGGGCCACGAGATGACAGGTAGAGTGGACAAGCTGGGGCAGGGTATCTCCACCGACTCGGCAGGCCAGCCACTGGCCGTGGGCGACCGGGTGGTGTACCCCTACTTCTACTCTTGCGGACGGTGCCCGGCGTGTTTGAGGGGTGAGCATGCAGCCTGCCCCATGAACCTGCTGTACCTCAAGTCTTGTGAGCCACCACCCCACTTCGTTGGGGCCTACGCCGACTACTACTACCTCCAACCCAACCACACTGTCTTCAAGGTCCCCGATGATTTGACCGATGATCTGGTGGCCCCGGCCAACTGCGCCCTGTCTGAGGTCATCTACGGCCTGGAAAAGGTGAAGCTGGGTCTCGGCGAGACCGTAGTCATCCAGGGAGCCGGTGGACTGGGCATCAATGCCACCGCGGTGGCCAGGGAGATGGGGGCCGGCAGGGTAATCGTCATCGATGGGATCGCTCAGCGCCTGGAGTTGGCCAAAGCCTTTGGCGCCGACGAGTTGATCGACATGAACGAATGCAGGACTCCCGAAGAGAGGGTGCAGCGGGTGCTGGAACTGACCGGATACCGGGGGGCGGAGGTGGTAGCGGAACTGGTGGGCTTCCCGGAGGTCATCAACGAGGGCTTGAACATGCTGGGCAGCGGTGGGCGCTTCCTGGAAATAGGCAACGTCAGCCCGGGAAAGACCTTCGAGCTTGACCCGGCCCAACTGGTGATGGGCTCCAAGACGGTTTACAACGTCGTCTTCTACGGGCGTGACACACTGAAGAAAGCCCTGGACTTCCTCAGCCGCACCAAAGACAGGTACCCCTTCGACAAGATTCTGTCGCGCTCGTATCCGCTGGAGGAGATCAACCAGGCCTTCGAGGACCAGGAAAAGGGCCTGGTGTCGAGGTCTGCCATCGTTATGTAGCCTCAATCCAGTGGCACCGCGTCGATACGGTCGGCATTCCCAGTCAGTCCAACTCGCTGGCTGCCAAATCTGGGCTCGGCCGGGCGGGTTCTGCTATAATCTCGTAAGCCGACCGCCGTTCAAACCTTCCACAATAATCGGTTTGCCAGCTCAACGGAGGACCAGGTGATGTCGAAGAAGCTGACGGTTATTGCTGAGCGATGCTCCGGCTGCCGCACGTGCGAACTCGTGTGCGCCATCAGGCATTTCGGAGTCAACAACCCCAAGAAAGCCGCCATCAGGGTCATGATCACGTACCCCCACCCCGTGATGAGAATGCCAATTGTCTGCAGCCAGTGCAGGATGCCCACATGCGCACAGGCGTGTCCGGTTGACGCCCTCCGCTGGTTCGACGGCGTCGTCCAGCTTGACGGGGAAAGCTGCGTTGCCTGCAACAAGTGCGTGGAGGTCTGTCCTTTCGGCGCCATGTATGCGCACGATGACTGTGAACTGCCTATCAAGTGTGACATGTGCGGGGGAGACCCCGAGTGCGTCAAGAAATGTCCCAAGGGGGCGCTGAGGTTGATACCTACAGCAGCACTGGGCGAGTCCAAGCGCCTCAACAACGTGCTGAGCTACGCAGAAATGAAGGAAATCGAGTTCTACGAACAGGGCGAGAAGAAGACCATCCGCTATGCCGAGGTAGGAAAGGAAGAGCTATGAGCACGAAGAGCGGATACTTCAAGCAGGGCCTTCACGTAGACCTTACCAGCGGCAGTGTCGAGCGGCGCCACCTGCCCGACGCGTTCATCGAAAAGTACATCGGGGGACGCGGCTTCGGGGCCAAGCTCGTCTGGGACAACCTGAAGAAGCATGACTTCAAGATTGACCCCCTCGGCCCGAACAATCTTCTTGTGGTCGCACCCGGCCCTCTGACCGGGACGTGCGTGCCTTCGTCTGGAAAGAACTCATTCGTCGCCATTTCACCTCTCACCGGTCTCTATGGCGATTCGTCCATGGGCGGCGCCTTCGGGGTCGAATTCAGACAGGCAGGAATCGACCTGCTATCCATCACCGGCAGGGCACCGGAACTGTCCGTCATCTTCATCGACAATGGAGAAACAGCCGTCCTCGCCATGCCCGAACTGAAAGGGAGAAGCTGCCTCGAAGCGGAGGGGATGATCAAGGAGCGGCTGGGTACCCATGAAGTGCACGTAGCTACCATCGGCATAGGCGGTGAGAACATGGTGAGATTCGCCTGTGTCAACGGTGACTGGAGCCGCAATGCCGGCAGGACGGGCATAGGCGCGGTTATGGGATCCAAGAACCTCAAGGCCATCGCGGTGCGGGGAGACAGGGATATCCCGGTATATGACCTGCCCGGGCTCATGGCGGAGAACGACAGGGCCTGCAGCTACATGCGAGAACACAAGTACTTCAAGATGTGGCAGCAGGAAGGCCTGATGAACGTCATCGAATACGCCAACGACAAGGGAATCCTGCCCACGTACAATTTCAAGGACAGCGTCTTTGCCAAGGCCCACCAGATCAACGGGGCCACCATGCTGGCCGGCTACAAGATAGGAGACAGCGCCTGTTTCTGCTGTCCCATGTGCTGCGGCAACATCTGTCTGGTGAAGAATGGGAAATACGCGGGTACGGTGGTCGAGGGCCCGGAGTATGAGTCCTGCGCCATGCTGGGGTCCAACGTGGGGATAGACGATTTCGCTGCGGTGCTTTCCGCCAACCGGCTGTGTGACGAGCTCGGCATAGATACAATCTCCGCCGGTGGAATCATTGGAGCCATCATAGAGGGGTACGAGACGGGAATAGTGTCCCTCTCCGACCTCGATGGTGCGGAAATCACCTGGGGTGACGAGGACGCCATACTGGGACTGATACACAAGATCGCTCATCGTCAGGGGATCGGCGACATCCTGGCAGACGGGGCGAGACGCATCATCCAGAAGTGGCCCGAAATGGACAGGGTCATCCTTCACGTCAAGGGCCTGGAGCAGTCGGCATACGACAGCCGGCCCAGCGTTACGATGGGCCTTGCCTACGCTACCTCGGATATAGGCGCGCACCACACACGGGCCTGGACCGTCGCCAGGGAGGTCGAACAGGGCCAGAGCTGGTCGGACGAGGAGAAGGTCGGCATTGTAATCTACCACCAGAAAGTGCGTCCGCTATTTGACATGCTCGGCGTCTGCCGCCTGCCCTGGGTGGAACTGGGGCTGAGTGAACTGCACTACCAGAACTTCTACAGGTGTGTGACCGGAAAGGAAGCCTCTCTCGACGAGCTTCTGGAGCGCTCAAATGACGTTTACGACCTGACGCGGCTGATAAATGCCCGTCTTGGGGCGGGTCGCAAGGATGACAGCCTTCCCTACAAGGTCTGGGCCAAGCCTCCGCTCACGGGTCCGATGGCGGGCAGGGTGATCGACCGCGAGTACTTCAACAGTCTTCTATCACTCTACTATCAGAAGCGCGGTTGGGACGAAGACGGCAATCCCGCGCCCGAAACGGAAAAGAAGTTTGATGACTAGCCGCTGAGGCGGCCTGGGCTGCCCCACCGCCATACTCTCTTCCCGGCATCCACCATCGCCGCAGGCTGGTCTCATTCACTGCCCGCAACTCTGAACCGTGCCACCTGAGGGGGTTGCAGGAATTCCCACTCGCCCCTCATACCACAGTCGGCCGCGGCCGCCTCAATATGCAGCATGGCAATGCCACAGTCCAGGCGCCTGGAGCAGGAGAGGTTAAACCTCAGGGTATCGACTGAAACGGTTATGCTGCGCGGCTCGACGTAGAAGCGCCAGGGCTGCCTGTTGTACGCCGACGGAGCCAGCCGCGCCGCTTCCAGAGCCGATCTCATCCAGCCGGGCCACTCTGCTTCAGCCAGCCCGGCCACCAGCTCCCGCAAAGGCTTGCGACGGTGCGCTCTGATGGTCCCCCTCATTATCCTCTCGTTGCGTGAGAGTGCTTCAGGTGTGTATCCAATGGGCGTTACGGCCATGATCCTCTCGTCCTTGCTGGCACCGGCAGCCGACGTGGCAACTCTGCGATCAAACCAGCCGCCGACCCAGCAGGTCCCCAGGGCCATGGCCGTCGCCTCCAGAACGATCCCCTCCCCGGTGTAGCCGACCTTTTCACTCACATAAGGATCATCGGCCCGGCCCACAAAGGCAATGTAGGCGGGCGCACCGCTGATCCTGCCGTAGGGGCCAAGCCCTGCCTTGAAGACTCGCTGCGGTAGCTCAGTCACCAGTTCTGCACGGGCTTGCGGAAACGGTCTGAATTCCCTGCAAAATGCCCGTATATGTTCCACCACGCCTGCTTCCAGCGCGTCGGCCCTGAAGCTCCGCCTGGACATACGGTGCGGTATTGCGGCATACCACCTGGAAAACGGGGTCTCCATCTACCATGCCTCCTTTGGCGCCATCACCTCACAGAACTGTGACCTGCTTCTCGCCACAGCGCGACCTGCTGTCAAGCTTTCCTTAAGCCTTCTTAACCAGAACTTAACAAACAGCATAGTAGCATACACGTGTCGCTAAAGTCGCCTTTAACCTTGAAGCCTGCAGCCTATTCGGGGGCAAACGCCACGACGCCGGCCAGCCGTCTAACGCAGCCCTTGAAGGAGCAAAGGACGTGACTCAGAACAAGAGGCGTGCTCTGGTAGCTCTGCTATACGGCATCGGACTGATCGTGATCCTGGTTAGCCTGGTGACGGACTTCTATGACTTTATACCCGACGGTCTGCTCGGCGGGGTCGCCACATGGATCATCGCCATTGTCTTCAACCTGTATTTTGCGCCTGAGCGCGGCCCCAAGCAGTAGCCAGAGCCAACTGACCGCAAAGCACTTTCCCGTGCCTCACCTTCAGGCTGCTATTGCACCCAACACCCCACCCCACCTCCGTAGCTCCTCCGGCCACCCCGTTTCACCCCGGCCGGATTTGTCCGTCGGCGGTCGGATGATAGCTTCCATCAATCGGCGCTTCAGACTCGGACGGCAACTCTCTATAATGTTGGTGACGCCGGCGTCGCAGACGGTAGCCGCGCTGACAGACGGGGCTGCGATCCCTGCGCAACACCCACAGGCTGCTCAGGAACCAGGCACCAGATAGTAGGGCACTGGAAATGGAGGCCGAAGAAGCCACACGGACGTCCCAGGCCGGGGCGAGCATGCTTTCGGGGCGGATGTGCGGCCGAGACAACTCAACACCGCGGCCCTGACCAATGAAACAAGAAATGGAGGCAAGAGATGTTACCGTTGACCCACCAGACTCGCTTCACCCGTAGCACCCATCACCACCCGCGGAGCTGGCAGCCATGATCCTCGATAGATTCTCTCTCGGTGGGAAGGTGGCCATTGTCACAGGTGCCGGAAGGGGAATAGGTAAGGGAATCGCCCTCGCTTTCGCCGATGCGGGTGCCGACCTGGCCTGCGTCGACCAAGAAGCGGACCTGGCAGAGCAGACTGCAGCCGAGGTCTGCGCCGCTGGTCGCAAAGGTCTGGCCATAACCTGCGATGTGCGGAACGAAGGGCAAGTCAGTAACATGGTCGAGGCAACAAAGCATGAGTTCGGCCACATCGACGTCCTGGTCAACAACGCCGGGGCCGGCTTCTTCAGACCGGCAATGGACATGAGCCAGCGGGCGTGGGAAGCCATGTTGCTGTTGAACCTCACAAGTGCATTCCTCTGCAGCAAAGCCGTGGCTCGGGTGATGCTGGAGCAGAAGTCGGGCTCCATCATCAGCATATCCAGCCGGGAATCACAAATGCCAAGCGTGGGTATGATAGCCTACGGGGCCGCCAAAGCAGGCATCAACTCGTTTACCCGGACACTGGCCTGGGAGCTGGCCCCCTGCGTAAGGGTGAACGCCATCCTGCCCGGCAGCGTGTGGACCGAAGGTAGCTCAATGGTGCTGGGACCGGTCAAAGACCAGATCGTGGACAAGACCCCCCTCAAGCGCATGGGCACACCTGAGGATATAGCGCTGGCAGCAATATACCTCGCCTCTCCTGCTTCCGACTGGGTGACAGGCAAGATGTTCGAAATAGACGGCGGCATAGAGTTTGTGCCGCTGGTTGCGGAGGACCTAACCCGACGTCAGTAGGCCGTCTGCCACCAGTGCCGGCCTGGCAGAGAAGGTTGGGTGACCTTGCCGTGTAGCGCGCCGTCAGTCTTCAGAGCTTCCGCGCTTGCGATCTTTGCCGCACGCGTTGATGCCTCAAAGGTATGGTGAAGCTGAAAATGCTGCCCTTGCCCTCCCGACCGGTGACCCATATCTGGCCCCCATGGCGTTCCACCAGCATTTTGCTCAGGACCAGCCCAAGGCCCAGACCACCGGTGCGTCTCCCATCAATCTGTCGCAGTTGATAAGGATCGAATAACCTGCGCTTCTCCTCCGGTGCTATTCCCGGACCCGTATCCTCTACCTCCACCAGCAGGTGGCCATCGCTTTCCGAGGCCCTCAGGGTTATGTCGCCGCCCTCTGGCGTGAATTTGCAGGCATTGGCAAGCAGGTTCACCACCACCTGCCGCAGCCGGCCGGCGTCAACCCAGCCGGCCGGGAGCGAGCGGGGCAAATCCACCGTCAGGGTCTGCTTTCGGCTCAAAGCCAACGGCGCCATCTCGTCGGCAATCTCTTGCAGTAGAACTGCCAGATTTGTCGATCCGCAACTCAAAGTGAGCATGCCTATCTCGCCTTTGGCCAGGTCGATGAGCTCGTCGATTCTGCTGTTGAGCCGGTAGGCACCCCGGTTCAGGTTCTTAGCAAAGCCCAGTAGCGGCCCTCCCTCAAGACCTGCGACCAGCGCCCCGCTTGAAGCCAGTACGGCAGTGAGTGGCGTCTTGAGTTCATGCACCAGCGCTCGCAGAAACTCCGCTCTCCTCTTCATTTCCGCTTCCACCTCTCTCCGTAGCGCCCTCTCCTGCTCATATAGCTGCTCAAGCTCTTGCCTCGCCTGCCTGCGCTCGGTCATATCCTGCACCTGGACCATGAAACCGCTTACGGTTCCTTCTTCACCCACAACCAACGGCGTCATCAACGTGTAGAGGTAGGCGATACCCGACCTATTCGTCCTGTACCACCCGGCCTCCCGCAATCTGTCAAAGTCAAAGGGGCCCTCGTGCTTGACGGTTTTGCCAGCGAGCAGCCGCTGCCTGCCCCCGCTTGTCAAATTGGGGTCTTCGAGGAGCGGCGGCCCTTCTGCCTCTTCAAAGCTGGACAGGCCGAACATGCCCAGAAAGGCCGCGTTGGCGTCAACCAAACAGCCATCGGAATCATAGAGTGCCAGGCCTATCGGCGACCTTTCGTAAACGGTCCTGAACAGTTCTTCGCTCCGGCGGAGTGCTGCGTCAGCTTGCCTGCGCTCGGTGAGGTCTCTTGTAACCCCTAGCAGCCCGACAGGGGCTCCCTCTGAGTCCCAAAGGAAAGTCATTTTCTCCTCGACCCAGACGGTGGAGCCATCTTTGCACTTCAACTCCACCTCGAGTGTCCAGGACCGGGACGGGTCCTCATTGTCGATCCCCACGATAGCCAATTGCTCCTGGAAGACCCTCATGCCATCTCCCAGCGAGGCAGGAGTCAGCAAGCCGGGAACTCCCATGGCCATCGCCTCCTCGACACTGAAACCGACCAGCCGCGTGACTGACGGACTCACGTACGTCACATTCAAATCCATGTCGGTCGTCCAGATAACGTCCTGCACGTTGTCGGCCAGCAATCGGTACTTTCTCTCGCTCTCCCGAAGCGACTCTTCGGCCCGCCTGCGTTCAGTGGTGTCCACCAGCACTCCCCTGATCCCCACAACGCGGTCTCCATCGTACTTGGGTCTGCTCGACGTCCGCATCCAGCGGACTTCCCCCGACTTGGCCAGGTACCGGTACTCGTTTGACTCCAAGCCGCCAGAAAGCAGGCTATGACATGCCGTGCTGGCCCGTTGCCGGTCGTCCGGGTGAAGAAACTCAGCAAAAGATCGGCCCATGCATTCAGGCGGCGCATATCCCAGGTACCACTCCACGGCCGGGCTGACGTAGGTTATAGTGCCCACTCCATCGACTGCATAGATGACATCGTTTGCATTCTCCACCAGGTCGCGATACCTCTCCTCTGATTCTCTCAGCGCCTGGTCCACCCGCTTGCGCTCCGTGACGTCACGCACAAGGGCCATCTCCGCGGGCCTGCCCTCAAATTCCACGATGCCCACCGACGCCTCTACGTCCTTTATTGTCCCGTCCTTGCACCGGATTGTCGTCTCATAATCAGTACCCAGTCCTTCCCCGCCACTCAGGCGATGCTTGCATCTCTGAGCGACGTCGGCTCTGTATTCGGGCACCACCATGTCGATGAACTGCATGCCAAGCAATTCCTCAACAGAGTAGCCGGAGATATCGCCAACAGCCCTGTTTGCGAACCTGCAAACATCGTCCTGCACCACCACCACCCCCTCCTTGGCCTGCTCCACCAGGGTGGCATACTTGGCTTCGGACTCCCGCAGCGAGCTCTCTGCCCGCTTGCGCTCGATGATTCTGCTCGCCCTCTCGGCAATGGCATTGGTCAGGGCCCTCTCTTCCTTCATGAAGGGCCCTTCGTCGCACTCTGGCCTTTCCTCCAGGTAGAACACCTCCAGCGTGCCGGCTCCAATGCCATCCGCGATGATCTCGGCAGCCTGCTTCCAGGCGGTCTCCTTGAAGTTCTCCGTCCGGAACACCTGACCCTGCACCGCCAGTTGCGCGCAGGCGACTTCCGGGTACTGCCAGGCGGCAGGAATGATGCTGACCACTTCCTGAAGTATCTCCTCCAGCGAAGCATCGTACTTCTGAGTGGCATTCGAGATAGCATACAGACACTCCAGTTCCTTGACCCGCTCACGCAGGTCACGTGCAACGCCCTCCAGCCGATCTTCTGTCTGTCTGCTCTCGGTGACGTCTTCGCCCCAACTCAGTGTGCCAAGGATGCTGCCGCCTTCGTCCATGAGAAGTGCATTATGCCAGGCGATGATTCTCTCGGCATCGCCCCCCGTGATGATGGCATTCTCATAGCGCTCGACCGACTGGCCGTCGCCCGCCATCAGCTTCCGGAAGACTGCTCTTACCTCGTCCCTGATGTCAGCCGGCACGAAATTATCGAACCAGTTCTTGCCCAGAGCCTCTTCCTTCTCCTTGCTGCCAAGGAACTCGCACCCCTTCCTGTTGATGAAGGTAATCTTCCCCTCGGCGTCAAGAGCTACAACAATGACCCCAACGATATCAAGGTATTCCTCCGCGCTGCTTTTATGTCGACTCCGCGTACGTTCTCCCTGGTTTGGCATGACACCCCCTACCCCTGCATTACACCGCGACCTTGACGCGCTGCGTCGACACGTGAACTTTGAGGTGCTTGCGCCAAGGCGCAGCGATCCCGCTCAGCCCGGCCCTGCGTCGGTGCCCACTCACGTCGGCACCAGGGCACCCGGACTGCGTGCAGCGCCATCCTGCGTCCCTCCCCACGGAATAGCCACTGGAGCCAGCTCCCCTGGCAGCTATCCCGATTTCGTGCGGTGCGGCTTCATGCAACCACTATTGTAACGCTGGTCGATCTTATGTCAACAAGTTTGGGAGCGGCATGCATCACAGCCCGCACGTAGAGACGACGGGGTCTCAACTCCTGAGAAGCGACTCAAACCGCGGACAACTCGGCCTGGGCAGACACAGGCGGCCTGCGATTGGCCCACGGCCTAGCCGACTCTAACTGCGCTGCCAAACGGAACAGCATGGCCTCTTCTCCAAAACGCCCGATGAAGTGGCTGCCCACCGGAAGGCCGTCGGCATTCCAGTAGAGAGGGACAGACATGCCAGGTTGCCCGGTGAAGTTGCAGATGGGCGTGAAGGGCAGAAACGCAGTCGCACGGAGAAGCCCCTGAAGGGGATTATACAGCGGCGAGTCAAAGGTACCCAGAGGAACTGGAGGCTGGCTGAGTGTCGGGGTAAGCAACACGTCGTAGTTGACCAGAAACCGCCCAATGTCTCTGGCAACACTTTGCAGAACCGTTACAGAGCGCAGGTAGGCCGCTGCGCTGTGTAGCCGCCCCATCTCGTAGACAGCCCATGTCAGCGGCTCAAAGTCAGCCGCACTCGGGGCACGGCCGGTCAGCAGCGCCAAGTTGTCAATGGACCAGGCAATCCCCGCAGAGAACACGGTGATGAATGCCTCGCTCAGCAGCGCGCCGTCCACGCTCGGGCTTGCCTCCTCGACCTGGTGACCAAGGTCAGCGCACAGCTCTGCCGCCTGGCGTACTGCCGTGACACAGTCATCGTGCACCGGGACATCGGTCACTGCGGTGGCATCGGTGGTAAAGGCAATGCGCAGCTTGCCTGGATCAGCACCGACCTCGACCAGGAAAGGGCGTGGTGGCCGAGGCAGCAAGTAAGGGTCGCCAATATCCGGGCCACAGGTGGCATCGAGCAAGGCAGCACTATCGCGCACCGAGTGAGTCAGAACGTGCTCCACCAGTAGCCCACCGAAGACGTCGCCGAAGTCAGGGCCTAGCGGGTTGCGGGCCCTGGAAGGCTTCAGCCCGAAAAGCCCGCAGCACGAGGCGGGAATGCGAATCGATCCAGCTCCGTCGTTGCCGTGTGCCATCGGCACAAGTCCAGCGGCAACCGCGGCCGCCGAGCCCCCACTGGAACCGCCCGTCGTCCTGCCCGTGTCCCACGGATTCCGGCTGGGGCCGAACAGGTGGGGCTCCGTCGTCGGAAGAATGCCGAATTCCGGTGTGTTGGTCTTGCCGACAATGATGAGACCGGCATGCTTCAGCCGCGCTACCAGCTCGCTGTCGTGATCGGGTATGAAACCACGAGCGAATGCCGACCCCCATGCCATCGGCACACCACACATGAACGCAAAAAGGTCCTTGACCAGGAACGGCACGCCGATGAAGTGCCCATGTGGCAGCCTGTCAATGGCCGCAGCACGCGCTTGTTCGTACGTCGGCGTGACCACAGCGTTGAGGGTGGGGTTCAAACGCTCTATCCGCTCGATGGCCAGGTCTACCAGTTCGATCGGCTTGACCTCCTTGCGCCGCACAAGGTTCGACTGGGCCGTGGCATCCAGAAAGGTGATGTCATCAAAGTTAGCCATTGCTGCCACCTCCGGTTGTGAAAGCTTCGAGCGAACCGTTGCCAGTGGAGGACTTGCCAGCGACGATGGTATGTGATACACTTTTCAACTCAAGCGGGGGGCCAGACGACGTGTCAGTCCGTCTGCACGACTGGCGAATTTCCGTACTGCACAGCACCGTTTGCGTCATACGTGAAGCCGCCATTCGATTGGCGACGGCTTGTTCCACACCAGGTGCCGATCCCCCAGCAGATTTTTCGGGAGGAATCCAACCACGATGGAAAACGGGG
>CAZTYW010000048.1:0-15617 GCA_964617695.1 uncultured Dehalococcoidia bacterium | reverse complement strand
GATGTGTTTTTTGGATTGGCTGTTACCAGCAGGCAATCTTGCCCTGGACAATCCGAGAATTTGACCTTTGTTATAGTTGACTATAAAATAGATTTGGGCGAGTAAATCGGGTGACCGCCCTGGATTTAATCTGCCAGGGAGGAAAGTCCGAGCTCCACCGAGCAGGGTGCTGGGTAACACCCAGGAGGGGTGACCCTACGGAAAGTGCCACAGAAACCATACCGGCCGCCTCAGGTGGCCAAGGGTGAAATGGTGAGGTAAGAGCTCACCAGCGGCTGGGTGACCAGTCGGCTGGGCAAACCCCACCCGGAGCAAGACCAAATAGGAGGACGGTGAGGACGCCCGACCAATGTCCTCGGGTTGGTTGCTTGACCCCAACGGCAACGTTGGGGCTAGATAGATGGCCACCGGTTCAGCTTGACTGAGCTACAGAACCCGGCTTACAGGCCTGCTTGGCCCGCCGCTTCAGTCACCTGCTATGGGGTGGCACGCGTCATCGAACCCCACGTCGGTTGCAGTCCCGCTCGCCTGCTCATTCCGTCGGTTCCTGGCCGGTCGGCCCGAGATACTGGCTCACGGTGATGGCGAGGATCCAGGCGCTCAAGGCACCGAGCAGGGCGTCGGGCGAGAATTCGTAAGCATTTGTGAGCGCGCCGACGAGCAACACCATCACACCTGTGCCCGACAGCACGGCTACGAGAGCATTTCCCTGGTTTCTTTTCACGTGGCTTCATCCTTGATCGCTGCTGTTCTGCCTGCTGGCCTGCCACTGGGCGGGGATTCCGCGCCCAGTCCTTTGTAGCAGCCTCAACGTGTTCCGTCTGCCGCGCAAAGGATGATTTTTTGCCGCGATTCATGCCGCGGAAAAAAGGGCGTAGTGCGGAGTGGGCGTGGGATTACGAATACGGGAGGTGGCTGAATAAGGGGCAGTTACTTGACCAGCGGCGGTGATTGCCCTGTGTCAGAACGGCCTAACGTCCTTTCCCATGTTCTTCCGAGGCACATGGGCGCCATTCCTTCTGAAAGCTTCTTATTGTTGGCCGCAGCCAGTCTCAGGCGTTTCTCGCAGCCGTCGTGGGCGTTTGCCATCTCTCCCTTTTCTGCTTGAGTCGCGCCCGCTGGCCGCCTGAGGCGACGTGTCGGCAGTCTTTCGCCCCTCGTCCCTACGGGCGGAGCCAGGCTGGTAATGCGTGGCATAGTAGGCGGACGCTTCAGCTCGGGTGTTGAGATGGAGCTTGTCCAGTGAACGGCTGAGATAGCATCTGACCGTGCTCTGAGAGACACACAGGTCGTCGGCAATCTCGGTATTGGTAAGTCCCTGGCTTACCAGCTTCAATACCTGCATCTCTCGCTGGCTCAGCCTGGGTTGGCTGAGCCCGTTGCGAAACTCGGCGACCAGTTTGGTGGCGATCTCGGGAGAGAGCATTGACTCTCCTGCAGCGGCCAGCTTCACCGCCCTCAGGATGTCCACGCCGGAACTGGTTTTCGTCAGATAGCCCTGGGCCCCCGAGGCGAGGGCGCTGAAGACGTGTTCCTCACATTCCGAGTTCGTGAGGATGATCACTCTGGTATCGGGGAGGCCTTCTCGTATTCTCGCCAGTACCTGAAGGCCACTGCATCGGGGAAACACGGCTTCCAGGAGGACGACATCCGGCTTTAGCTGCAGGGCCTTGGCGATGGCTTCGTTGCCGTCCCGAGCCTCGCCAACAACGCTTATGTCCGGGTCTGCACCGAGTACAGTGTCGACCCCTGAGCGGAACACGTCTTGGCAGTCCGCAATCAGTACCCTTATATGATCAGTCATCAGCAGGCTTCGCTAGGTCACAGTGAAATCGGCTGAGCTGGGTCTTTCACCCGCGTCCACTTTGTCTCTCGAACTACAGGACTACCTTCGAGTATAGCAGGCTGCCAATTACGAAGGGGTCTAAACGAATTAAGGAATGGTGGCAAGTTGGTTGCTCGCGTGTGACGTTACTTTGGTCCGACCACCTGGTGAGGCGTGCACCTCGGGGGCCGAAGTCCGATGGGGTGTCGGCTATCTCAGAGAAGCATAAGGTGTACAGATATCCAGCCGGTCAATCGGCGGATCCCTGGCGGGTAGCGGAGTGCCCGTACGGAATAAGGCAAGGCCAGCCGTCAACGGGACGTGGCTAACTGGCCTGCCCCGTCGCTTCTAGCCTTGTGCCCTCATCTTGGTGAAGCAGTCATTGCAGTAGACGGGGCGGTCACCCGACGGCTGGAACGGGACTTTCGCCGGGGCCCCACAACTGGCGCACACGATGTCGTAGTATTCGCGCTCCGGTCTTACAGCCCGTCCTCTGCGCCTGGCAGCGCGACACACAGGGCAGCGTCCGGGGTCGTTAAGCAGTCCTCTTGAGCGGAAGAACTCCTGTTCGTCGGCGCTGAAGGTGAACTGCACGCCGCACTCGCGGCACGTCAAGGTCTTGTCCGCAAACACCATCATCGGCCTCCTGGGTATATTTCGCTATACCTGCCTCGATGCTGTTTGCGGCTAACGAGGACGAGAGACCTACCAAGCGGAAACGGCATTGAATCCAGGCTCTAGCGTTTTCTGCAGTATACTATCCCTCAATCTGTAGCGCAAGCCTCGGCCGTGCTCACCGCGTGCTGATCGACGGCGGTCCACCTTCCCAGTCAGAATAGGACCCCTTTCTCGCCTATGGTGGGGCGTTTGGTGCCATAGGCTAAAATAGAGGCATATGAGATATCGCGGCGGCTCGAAGATAAAGTATGAGCACAGTCTGATCCAGGGGCTGAGGGCGTTCCTGGAGAGGGAGATCGAACCTTTGGCGCATGTCCAGGCCATTATTCCCGGAAGGATCAGGAAGACGAGGAAGATGGTGCACGAACTGAAGGTTCGCTTCAAATATCCCGTGAAAGGCGGCGCCAAAATGCTCGCCTACGGTTCGGGGGCGGTCCAGGAGGTCTTCGTCGTCACCGGAAGCCCTGAGAAGCTGAAGGATATCGCAAGAGAGCCTGTGAAGCCCAGGCAAGGAGAGGGAACAAAGCGCAAAGGTCTCAGCAAGAGTCAGCTTGACGAGCGTACGGCGGAGTTCATCCAGGGGTTAGGGGAACCGGAGTCATCGGGTATTTCTCCATCGCCCTTCCAGCAGGAGGCGCTCGAACTTGTCCTGCGGGGCGATGTCGTCGTCACGGCCCCCACGGGCAGTGGCAAGACCTGGATTGCGGAGCGCGCCATCCAAAGCTTGCTTCAGGAAGGCAAGTCCTGCTGGTATACCACTCCACTGAAGGCACTTTCAAACCAGAAGTACGACAACTTTCGGACGCTTCTCGGGGAGGAGAGGGTGGGACTGCTCACCGGGGAGAGGAAAGAGAACCCGCATGCTCCCCTGGTTGTAGCCACGACCGAGGTGTTTCGCAACGCTCTCTACTCCGGCGATCAGAGGCCCTGGCTGGCCATCCTTGACGAGGCCCACTATCTCGGCGACGAGCAGCGGGGCACGACGTGGGAGGAGGTCATTATCCTCGCCGCAGCCGAGACGCGCCTCCTGCTTCTGTCCGCCACCATATCCAATGCCGACGAGATCGCGGACTGGATGGAGAGGGTCAGGGGAAGCAGGCCTTATCTTGTCAGGGAACAGGAGAGGCCTGTTCCGTTGCGCTACGGCTTCCTGACTCACAAGAAGCACATTCTGCCGCTGCGGTCGGATCTGATTGTCTATCGCAGAAGACCAAGGTCTCAATTCAATCCGGTGAGGGCACTGGAGGCTCTGGAGGAGAATGATCTGGTGCCGGCGATCGTCTTCCTCCCGTCACGAAGGGACTGTGATCAAGCTGCCTTGAAGTTCCAGGGCCAGTCCTGGAAGGGCAGGACGTCCAGATTCGAGATCTTCGCCGAAGCAGCAAAAGGGAACCCGTATCTCTGGGAGAATTCTTTGAAGGCTTCTCTGATTGATGCCGGCGCAGCTTCGCACCATGCAGGTCACCTTACCGGGTGGAAAGTGGCAGTTGAGAGGATGCTCGCCGAGGGGAAGCTGCGGGTCGTTTTCGCCACTACCACACTTGCTGCAGGACTCGATGTGCCGGCTCGGACGGTCTTCCTGCCTACCCTGGTGGCAAGAGACGGGTTCGGCACCAGACCTCTCGGTACGCTTGAGTTCCACCAGATGACCGGCAGGGCTGGAAGAAGGGGAAAGGACAAGGTCGGTTTCGTTATTCTTGACCCGATTCAAGATAAGGACCTCCTTGCCGCCCTGAGTCTTCAGGATGCTGAGCCTGAACCCGTAAGGTCCGCTTTCAAAGTCAACTACTATCAGATACTGAACCTGCTCTGCCGCTTCGATTTCGACACCACAAGGGACATCTTCAAGAGAAGCCTTCTCCTCTTTCAACAGACCTCACGAAGACTCCTGGATGGGGTGAAGACGAGGCTGGATGGGGAACTGACCAACAGGATAGACGTCCTGCAGAGACTGAAGTATCTGGACAAATCGCGTCGCCTGACCGAGTTCGGACAATGGGCCGTACTCGTGCGGCATGAGAACTCGCTGATTTTCACGGAGGTGATACGGCGCCAGCTATATCCGTCGCTGTCTCCTTCAGACCTGGCTGGATGGGCTGCTGCCCTGAGCTCAGGGCGCTCGCCGAGACGAATCGTCTGCCCCCTGAATCTCAAACCGCTGCTGGAGCTGGCCAGGGAGATGCAGAGGCTCGAAAGAAGGAAGGGGATCTCTTCCGAGCCGCTTAGCTCTGACGAGGCCTGGAGCAAGGGGGCGGTGGTCAAGCTGTGGGCTGAGGGCGCGGCATGGGGGAAGCTGGTAGAGGAAGCGGACATAGAGGAAGGCGACCTGCAGTGGCTTCTGCTTCAAACCGCAGAGGTGTTGCGCCAGCTTGAGGACCTGCCCCTGCCGATAGCCGTGACGGCGAATCAGGCACGCAACATGCTTCTTCGCATACCCATCGTCTAGAAGAGCCGTTTTGGCCTGGGGTTGTCAAATGAGAAACGAGGTTCGGGTTAGCAAGTACATGGCTTTCCTGCTGAGACACGATCCGAAAGGAATGCAGATCTCCGAACAAGGCTTTGTGAGCCTGTCCGATCTTCTCAAGGTGCTCAGGGAGAGATTTCCCTGGATAGATGCACCGTACGTCAGGCAGGTGGTCAGGCATGACGTCAGGGGAAGGTATCAGATCGTGGATGATGGGATAAGGGCAAGATACGGTCATTCGATTGACGTCAAGCCCCAGTTCCCTGCGGCTGAGGTTGACAGGCTTTATCACGGTACGTCGGAGGCGGCAGCCGAGCAAATCCTGCGCGACGGCATGAGACCTATGGGGAGGCAGAGAGTGCATCTGTCTGTGAATATGGACGATGCCATCGGTGTGGGCAAGAGGAGGGCTTTTCAACCGGTCGTCCTGGAGATAGACGCCAGGCAGGCGATCCAGGAAGGGATAAGGATAGAGAAGGCAAGCGACAGGATCTGCGTCACGGATTACGTTCCACCCAGATTCATCAAGAGGCTGGACTTAGACGGTCGCGTGGGAAACTGCATTCGCGGGAATGAGCACCAGGCGCAAGAGAAGAAGAGCTTCAGAACGCAGGCTCGCCAGAGCTGTCGCCAGGACACCCGTTAGCTTCTGGGTCGTGCTCCTCATAGTTCTGGTGATCCTGGCTGTGGGACTGGCTCGAACGTTTGGCTAGCTGCCAGACGCTGTCGCCGGTGGAAAGCAATAGCAGAGCACCGTGTACTTCTCACTATTGAAGCCACCGGAGGCAGAGAACGGCACCGGCGTGGCCACGTCGCATCCCTTTCCTTTGCCGATTCGGCGGCGTGAGCGGTTGCGCCATGCTGTGCCCCGAGGCAAGGCAATCTGATTCCTGCATTCAACGGATGCCCCGTAGCATCCGCCAAAAGATTGCCTGCCGGCCGGGCAGGACGATACAATAGCAGCGCGATGGTCCCACTGGGTTGCTTTCCAGGGAAGTCTACTGGAGGTTAAGGTGAGCGAATTATCAACAGCGCACTACAGTATCAGGACCAGTTCGTCAGGGGTGGCGATTAGTTTCGGGACCGAACCGGCCTCGGGTGACACTCAGCGCCAGGGCCACTTCGAAGTGAAGCTCAGTCACCAGACTGCCAAGACCCTGGCTATGGAACTCCGCAGACAGCTAAAACGGTACGAGAGGGACGGAAAGGCCGAGATCGTCATACCGCCGCAGTTGATGGAAGAAATGGGCTTGGCTCCACAAGACTGGTGAGGTAATACAGGGGCATCAATCTGTCCCGTCGGCCAGCAGGAGGCACATTGGCGACGGGCCCTCCGTATCTCCCGTGTGCAGCAGGTCCAGACTATCTTGCCCTTCTGACGACGGCGGCCGCCAGAGGGGCAACGACAAGCCAGATTGCGATAGTCACGACCATGGCATTGACGTAGCTTATCGTTTGTATGTTCAGCCAGGGACCAACGATCCCCCAGAAGATCATCAGTAGCCAGGCACTCAAGAAGAAGCCGAACCCTGCGGTAGGTATAGCCAGAAAGCCCATGCGCCACCTCCTCGACTGAATAGTGTTCTGCACAGCTCGCTTCACTTGATGTGGCGAGCCGCGAGGACATCCACATCACACATTGCGGTTGGCACCGCCGATATTCACAATCCGGTCCGGAAAGGAGACAAACGACGGGAACTCGTGGTGTACCGCTACACACTTCTCAGCAGTCTTTCGAGTTCCGGCACCCGTTCGATATATTGTCTCACGGGTACCTCGCTGCCGTCCGCGTCCATAGCCCGCACCGATCCCGGGGAGACAACCACAAGTCCGATCAGGCTCTTGGAGCCGGAGCACACCACCCCGCCCTCTACCTCCTGCCAGAAGACGAAGGTCCTTGTGATGGGGAGCAGTGTTATCTCTCCCACGGTGACATGATTCCCAACGCTTATCTTCTCCTTGTCCAACGTGACACCACCGTCGACCCTGCAGTTCGCAATACCACGGGCGACAAAGCGAACCCAACAATTGGGCCCACCATCCTTATGGGGAGGAACCTTATCCTGCCTCGGAGGCTGAACTCCAGGACGGCTTCATCGAAGGAAGGATTCACCGTCACCACCACATGTTTGGTGCGCTGAAAACAGGCGACGGCTGGCCAGAACAGCGAGTACAGCGTGCCCGTGTCGGCCGGGTCGTCCAGTCCAATCCTGATGTCAGCATCCATTTGTTGGATCTTGACGCGACTCAGTACCCGTTTGCCCAGGGTCAAGATTCTCCCCGGCAGCCCCGCAGTTCTCAACAGAGACAGCATGGACCTCATGCCCCGCCTGCCTTTCTTGGCCGGTTTACCGTCATGTTTCCTCTCTTTCCCGGCTATGTCCTTCCACACCAGGCCGAGCATCCATCCCACCCTTGCCTTCGATTTGGCCTGTTCGCCAAAATGCAGGTCGAAAGCAACGTCCACGGGGATCGAGAGGATCAAGAGGATGAGAAAGGCGATGCCGCCTACAATGTAGAGGGCCAGCACTGTCTTTCATCCTTCCTTTTTTTCCTCTTTCTTTTCTCCCCGCTTTGCCATTACTCCGCCCACGATGTTGGCAATGCTTTCCGCCAGGGAGGAGACGACTCCCTTGAGCGTCTCGATTCTGACGCCTTCCTTGTTGACTACGATGACGCCTACGGGCTTGACGCTGCCGGCGCCACCCGTACCGGCGCCGGCCCCCTCACCCTTCTCCTTGGCAGCCGTGCCCTTGCCTCCTCCGCCACCAAACCCAAAGCCAATGCTGACGAGCGGGATAATCGTATTGCCTTCCACCGTCATGGGCTCGCAGACCACCGCCTTGGCGGTGAGCAACTTCTCAATCTCAGCCAGCGCAATCTTGATGAGACTCTCAGCGTCTTCCATTTGGCCTCTTCCCTCCTCACTAGTGTTTGGGTCCTCCCATTCCTGACCGGCGAAAGTCGTCCCGGTGAGCGCACGTCAGGTGCGTTTTCAAGCTACCACAGGAAGGTCAAGAAGACGTTAAAAGCGGTTAAGCTTCGGGTTGCGAGACCGTCACAATATGGTGAGACAGCGGTTACACTGTCTTAATTGCGCTCAGGGCGAGACTGGGCGCAACCATCGTCCGAACGCCTTAGAGGCTTGGGTTGGGAACTGTCTCTGGCTCATGTTGCGGGCGGACCGTTGTCCAGCGGAGAATTCGGGTGCTATAATCCAGAGCGAGTTTTGCCCGAGCGCATTTCGGTATAGCATGAGAAGGAGGCACAATGCTGGTAGCGGCCATGGTCCTGGGACTCTTCGGGGGTCTATCATATTTTGTGGGTGGTGGAACCGCAGTTGTGGCTGACTTGTGGGGGTCTACGCCCTGGTGGGCTGTCGCCATGATACCGATCGGGGTGATCGGCGCTCTCGGCGGCGCAATGGCGCGCTCAAGCCCCACCTTGGCGGGAATCGTCCTGCTTCTGGCTGGCGTCTCGGCACTGGCGGTCGGTTTTGCCTCTGCCGAGGAAGCCAGTCAATCGGGCGCCGCGGCGTCATCCCTTCTCTCATATTTGCCAATCCATCCCCTGATGGGTTCATTCTTGTTTAACCTTCCTGCGCTGATCCCGCTGATAATTGCGGGATGTCTCGCCCTTGCCGTAGCGAGAACGGCCGAGACGAACTCGGCGACGTAGTGGCTTTCTCCATCCGTCAATGTTGTCAGTGCCGGCTTGCCAGCGCAACGGGCTGGCAGGCACGGGATTGACCGGCGGGGACTGCAGGTTGCCTCGTTATGGGAGTTCGTACCGAAGAAGGCATCCGTCTATTCAAACCCGTGCCACCTGGTGACGTTCTCCAGCGCTTCCCTCTCGGAGCGGACTCCGTTCATCGGGTCGCTCCAGTCGGGGTAGCCGACGGCTATGCCGAGGAGTATCAGCTTGGACTCTGGAATTCCGAGAAGCTCCCTGAGGAGGTCGGGATAGTGCACGGCCTGCATCTGGGCGATGGTCCCCAGCCCATAGCTTGTCGCCAGAAGCATGATGTTCTGGGCTACGAGACCGCAATCGAAGATTGGCCACAGATTCAGGCTGTGGGACTGGAAGCAGAATGAGCGGTCGGTGTATATGTAGATGACGGCAGGCGCGTCGTACAGTCTCAAACCTTGCAGGTGCCACCACATTCCCTGTCTGCCTTCGGTCCCTGCTTTGCCGATTGCCTGAGTTACCTTCTTGGCCAGAGCACCGAGGCGGTTCTTAAAAGGTTCGGGGAACTCCCTGGGCCCGGGGAGGTCAGGTTTGGCCGGCTCCTCTGCTTTTGCCAGGAAGGCTCGTCGTATCTCCTCCAGCTTATCGCCGCCGACTATGGCGAATTCCCACGGCTGTGTATTCGCCCAGGAGGGGGCGCGCAAAGCTATCTCCATGATCTCTGTGAGGACCCGTCCGGGTACCGGGTCTGGCTTGAAAGCCCGGATACTTCTCCTCTGCTGGATTGCGCTAACCAGGTTCATGATCTGCTGCATGCCTCCTTTCGCCGCAACAACAGGTGCCAGAGGCTATCGTCCCGGGCCCTGTTTGATACCGATGCCCGCGCCTCGAAGCGCGGCATGCCATGAGTCGGCGACCTAGCTGGCAGGGCCGCCGTATCGTATGGTACTATTCATTCCCTGTGGAGGACAACATGGTACGGGAATATGAAATCAACGAGCTGGCCAAGGAAGAGTCCTGGCGAATGTTTCGGATAATGGGTGAGCTGGTTGAAGGATTCGACAGACTCTCTGGAATTCAACCGGCAGTGACCATCTACGGTTCGGCCCGCCTCAGCCGCGAAGATGAGACCTACAGGCAGACGGAGGAAATAGCCCGCAAGCTGGGGGAGCTGGGCTTCGCCATCATAAGCGGTGGTGGCCCAGGCGTTATGGAAGCAGCCAACAAAGGCGCCCTCGAAGCTGGCGCCACGTCGGTTGGACTCAACATTGAGTTGCCTGAGGAACAGGCTGTCAATGCCTACACCACAAAGTCGGTGACTTTCAACCACTTCTTCGTACGCAAAATCATGCTGGTGAAGTACGCCACTGCATTTGTCATAATGCCCGGGGGCCTGGGGACACTCGACGAGTTGACTGAGGTGCTGACCCTGATGCAGACGCACAAGATAAGGCCTTTTCCGGTGGTGCTGTTCGGCAGCAGCTACTGGGAGGGGTTTCTGGACTGGTTGCGCAATTGCACCCTGGCCAAAGGCTTCATCTCCGAAGAGGACTTTCACCTGCTGAGAGCCTGTGATGAGCCTGACAGGGTGGTTGAAATAGTGCACACGTGGTATATGAAGCAGGAGCTAATCGGGCGAAGAGCCGTGGCAAGATAGTCTTGCGACTCCTTGCCGCCGCATGGGCATTAGCCCTACTCAAGCATCACCTGTTGCTGGTAGGCCGGGACAGATGTAGGCCAGCCCATCTTTTCTCTCACGGAGTCGGCGAACTGCCGGGCTGATTCCGGCTCCCCGTGAACGACGAACAGGTGCCTGGGTGCTTGGTGCAGCCCTGACAGCCACCGGAAAAGGGCGTCCCGGTCTGCGTGGGCGGAGAAGCCGTTCGGCTGGGCCACTCTGGCCCGGACGCGATGCGTCTGCCCCAGTATCCGCACCTCTTTGGCACCGTCGACAATCTGCCTGCCCAGGGTACCGCGCGCCTGGTAGCCGACGAAAAGGATGGTGCACTCGGGCCTCGATATGTTTGTCACCAGGTGGTGCTTCACCCTGCCGCCGGTGCACATACCCGAGCCGGCGATGATCATGGCTGTCCCGGTTATGCGGTTTATCGCCTTTGACTCGTCGACCGACCTGACCATAGTGAGGCCAGGGAAGTCGAAGGGCGAACTACCCTGTTTGATCAGTTCCGTCATCTCCCGGTCGAACAACTCGGGATGATGCCTGAACACCTCCGTGACATTGACTGCCATGGGGCTGTCAACGAAGACCATCAGGTGCGGTATGCTGTCCTCCATCAGCAGTCTATTCAGGCAGTAGAGGACTTCCTGGGCCCGCTCGATGGCGAAGCTGGGCACAACAATATTGCCTCCGGCTTTCACGGTTGAGTTGATCACCTCGGCTAGCTGGGTAGTCACGGCCACAGGATCGCCGTGCGACCTGTCGCCATAGGTCGACTCGACGAGGACGTAATCGGCGTCTGCGATCAGCGTCGGATCTCGCAGTATGGGCTTGTTCCAGTGGCCAACGTCTCCGGAGAATAGCAGCGTCCTTTTCTCTCCGTCCTGGTGCACGTTAATGGTTATCATCGCCGATCCAAGGATATGGCCGGCGTCACTCAAGGTGGCCTCGATCCCGTCGCCTATCTGGAATGGCTCTCCGTATCGGACAGGCGAGAACAGGGGAAAACAGGCCGTAGCGTCATCAGCGGTATAGAGCGGGACCTCGGGGTAAGGGCCCTTGCGCCCCTCCCGCTCGTGTCGTTTTTGCTTGAACTCCGCGTCCTCCTGCTGGAGCTTCCCGGAGTCCATCAGCGCGATCCGGGCAATCTCGGCAGTGGCGGCTATGCAGTAGATGCGTCCCTGGAACCCTTCACGCGCCAGCTTGGGCAGCAGACCGGAGTGATCGAGATGGGCATGGGTCAACAGCACAGCATCGACGGTATCAGGCCTGACCGGGAAGGGGTCCCAGTTCCTGGCTCTGAGCTGCCTTTCCTGGTAAAGACCGCAATCTACCAGTACCCGAACGTTATTAGCTTCAAGAAGATACCGTGATCCGGTAACGTTCTGGGCTGCACCCAGGAAACCTAGCTTGATGTGAACGGACTTGCCTCCAAAGTAACCTGCCGCTCATTGCTGCCGGGCCACGGCAGGTAGCATCTGCCCGGTAACTACTTCACCTCGCTTTGGACCAGGAGCACGAATACTCCGCCCGTATCCGAAGGATGCAGGAAGACCTCTCTGAACAACTTGAACCTGCCAGACTGTTCCCTGTCCACCGTGCCAGTGATCCGAATACCCTTCTTTCTGGCTGTGCTGACCGCCTTGTCGATATCCACAACGTTGAGAGCCACTCCGTAGAGGCCCTCCCCGTTCTTATCCAGAAATCTTGCCACGGCCGATTCGGCGCTGACCGGTGCGATCAGTTCGATGCCTCCCTGCCAGCTGACCATGGCGTGTACGTCGAAGCCATCCTGGACCCCTGCGTCCCAGAAACGTATTCCGAGCAGGTCTGAGTAGCGTTTGCTGGCCTCTCTTATGTCTTTCACCGCCATCAATACCCGAATTAAGTCCTTTTGCTTTCACAGGGTGCCCCTCTCCATTCGCTGGTTCCATGATATAGAACCTGGCGGCTGTGTCAAATGGTGAAGTTGGCGCTGGTAGCCCTGGCTGATGGGCGGGGGCGCGGCTGGCTGAGCCTTACCTTGAACCCTGTTCAGGCGTATCCTATACTGGTGGGCGTAAAAGTCTCCCTTCGGCGGCTCGGTTGGATGCCGGGGGAGACTGTTTCTGTGGTCAGCCCGGGAGTCACTGTTCGAAGTCAACGGTGGTTGCAGGGGACAGCAGGCAGGAGGGACAGGAGATGCTGCTTGAGGGCAAGGTTGCTGTGGTAACTGGCGGCGCTTCGGGAATCGGCAGGGCCACTGCTCTGGCCCTTGCCCGAGAGGGCGCCAGGGTCGTTGTTGATGACATTCTCGTACAGGACGGTGAGGAGACCGTACGCCTCATCCAGGAGTCCGGGGGTGAGGCCACGTTTGTCAACGCCGATGTTAGAGAGCGGGCGGAGGTGGAGGCATTAATTGGTAGCACGGTGGCAACCTATGGGCGTTTGGACTGTGCTTTCAATAATGCCGGCACCGAGGGGAGAATGGCCTCCGCTCCGGACTACGAGGAAGACGAGTGGGACGCCATCATAGACACCAATCTGAAGGGCGTGTGGCTATGCATGAAGTATGAGATCCCGCAGATGCTGAAGCAAGGTGGCGGAGCCATCGTCAATGCGGCGTCGGTCGGTGGTCTGGTAGCTCTCCAGAGCCTTTCTCCCTACTGCGCCTCCAAGGGAGGCGTGGTCCAGATCACCAGGACGGTGGCAGTGGAGTACGCAGCATCCAACATTCGTGTGAATGCAGTATGCCCCGGCGGCATCGTCACAGGAATGACGTTGCGGTTGCGCACATATCCGCAGATGAGAGACATGCCCAAAGCTCCGATCAAAAGGTCAGGGGAACCGGAGGAAGTGGCCGAAGCCGTGGTCTGGCTTTGTTCCGACCGGGCCTCTTATATCACCGGCCTTTGCATGGCAGTGGACGGTGGTTATACAGCCTTCTAGGGCGTGCATCAGGGCTGTCTTGTGTGCGGACTGTCCCGCAGGCTAGAGAAAGAAAAAGGGGGGCGATTCTCAGAATCGCCCCCCCTCCTCAATTGGTCCGGTCTATCTTCTGGGAGTGCCTGCTAGACAGATTGCCGGTGGACAGTCTTGCATGATGAAATATAATCTGACAAAATCATAATAGGTGAGACATAAGCCATGAAGAGACAGATTTCTTTGCTCGCGGCAGTCGCTTTGCTATTGGTCGTTTATTGCGTGCCAGGTTGTTCTCCCTTTGACAACAACTCGGAGATGTCCACAGGCGATTCTCTTCTCGTAGGGGCCTACTATTATCCTTGGTGGAACACGCCGAAGTGGGCGGAGCAGCCAGAGGGATACATATATGCACCTTCACTCGGTTGGTACAATTCCCGGGATGCCCAGGTGATAAGCCAGCATATCTCTTGGGCTGTGGACTACGGCGTAGATTTCTTTTGCATCAGCTGGTGGGGGCCTCGGTGGCAATACAAGGGGGAAAACGATGCCTGGAGAGACAGAGCCTTTGGGGACTTTCTCAAAGTTACCGACCAGCGCGCCCCCAGCGATTTGAAGCTTTGTGTTCTCTATGAGACTAACGGCAGGCTCAAGAGGGACGAAGACGGCTTCCACCCGCAGACGGTCACAGACGATGGCAGAACCAATGAGCAGGTGCTTTTGCAGGATTTTGACTATTTTGCAGCGAACTTTTTCGACCGACCTTCCTATCTGCGCATGAACGATAGACCCGTCGTATTCATCTATGATTCACAGCACTTCAGGCATTGGGACAATTCCTTCACGGGACTAAGGCGGGAAATGGATGGCAGAGGGTATGACATCATGCTCGTTGGAATGCTCAACTTCTGGGAAGACCCCGATTGGTCGAAATTCCACCTGCATGATGCCGTTACCTGCTATCACATGTTTACGAGCGACGCAGACATAGTGCGAATAACTGACTCAGAGGTTGATGTCGCCGATTTCCTGACCAAGGTGGAACAGCGGTATCAGATCTGGAAACAGCGCGTTGTCAATTTCATCCCCAATGTGATCCCAGGCTACGATGACACGATTCGCGGCTCCGGGCAAGCAGCCTCTCTTCCGAGAAGCGTTGAGTTCTTTGACAACTACTTCCAGGCAGCCTTGCAATATCTCGAACCCGCCCAGGATTGGAACGTGATTATGGTTACTTCCTTCAATGAATGGCACGAAGGAACCACAATCGAGCCTGCGGAAGAGTATGGGTTGGACTATCTCGAAGCCTTGAAGGACAACTCAGAACTGCAGCACTAATGGGCTCAGACTCACCGGTGCCGGCGTTTCTCGGGGCTGTCAGTCGATGACCTTCTTTGTGCTGGGCACCTTGCCCTTGATACGGTCGTCATACCGGGTGGCGACGTCCAGTGCCCGCCCAAGTGCTTTGAAAGTCGCTTCTGCCTTGTGGTGGTCGTTGTTCCCCGCAAGGACTCTGGCGTGTAGATTGACTCGGGCCTCGGAGGCAAAGGTCTCTAAGAAATGACAGACGAGGCTCGAAGGCAGGTCGGCTATGTTGTCATCGTCGAATGTTGCCTCGACTGCTGCCCATCCCCTACCTCCGATGTCCACCGCTACCAGGGCCAAAGCATCATCCATGGGCACCACAGCATGGGCCATCCTGACGATACCCTGCTTCTCTCCCAGCGCCTGGTCAAACACTCTGCCCAGACAAAGGGCGACGTCTTCAACCAGGTGGTGTGGGTCGCTGCCCGTGGCCGAGGCCTTGAGATCAAAGACTCCGTGTTTGGCAAACTGGGACAGGAGGTGATCAAACATCCTGAGCCCGGTAGTTATCTCGAAGTCCCCCTTCCCGTCTATGGTGATCTCGAGGCCAATTGCCGTTTCCTGAGTCTCGCGCCTGATGTTCGCTATTCTATCTGCCATTGATGTCCCCTCAGCGTATTTGGCTCCAGGGCAGGTTAACGGGAGATTCGTTCGTCCGCTCCATCACCCCTCAGGAGGTCAGTATCCTGATTGGCTTGCACGAACGCAATCTGCACGCCGTGCAAAGAATCGGGATGAGCAAAGATCACCTTGCCCTCGGAGAAGGCTCGCGGCTTGTCGCCCAAGAATTTCACACCTTTGGCTGCCAGATTCCTTACGTCCTGTTCGATGTCAACGACTTCCAGCGAGATGTGGTTTACCCCTTCTCCCCTCTCCCTGAGGAACCTGGCGATGGGGCTATCCGCCTTCTCCGAGGCCACCAGACTGATTGCCGCCCCGCCAACATGAAACCTGGCACCTTTTAGACCGGGGTAGGCGTAGTACTCGGACGGTAGTAGCCTGGGCTCTGTGCCAAGCAC
>CAZTYW010000047.1:0-15644 GCA_964617695.1 uncultured Dehalococcoidia bacterium | reverse complement strand
GGAGTTGTCGGTGGATTTCCTGATTGCTTCGCTGCCCCAAGTATCGGCGCAGGAGTTGGTCCGCGATGCGGAGCGATTGAGGGTACTGATGAGCCAATGGCGCCGCGACTTTGGATGATTCCATGCATGGCGGTGCGGGTGTCTCCAATAGCGAGAATAAGGGGGAAACCCGCAAGAAATAGAGGTTAGCCTGCATGTCTTTTGTAGGTGGTGCTGGTAATCTCTGGTCGGAGGGCTCGGCTTGGCCGAAGCTGTCCAAACGCGACGATAGATTGAGTGACCGGATTGCTCGAAGAGCGGGCACCACCGCAATACGGATGAGCCCGGGGGATAGCCGTGGATGATCGATTCTTGTCAGAGGGCCATCGACCCCCTAGGACGCTCGAGGCCAACGGGGCGGACTATTCGTCGCAGGACGACTGGGCAGCGGCCTCGGAGGGTTTGGCTAATGGGCAGGCAGCGAGGTTGCCTGAGGACGGCTCCCGCCCGCCAGCGGTGAAAGCGGTGAACTTGCGGGATTTGGTGGCGCGCCAGACAGGACGGGCACCGGAGGGCTCGTTGGCTTCCTCACAAGCGCTGCAAGCTGAGATATCGGCTCTGCCACAGCGTGTCGGAAAACTGGAGACGAAGGCGGCTCACCTTGAGCGCTTCGAGCGACAAATGTCGGATGCGCAGACCGCCACTCAGGCATCATTCGAGCAACTGCAGTCGGTGGGCCGACTGGTGCAAGAACTCAGTGGGGAGCTGAAGATTATCTCTAGGAAACTGGAGGGTACACTCGGCTATGGTATCTATGACACTTCGAGTGTGATAGGTGCCGCAGCCGTGGGACGGTTGCAGTCCTGTTCAAGTGCACCTGCTGTGGTCACCGCAACTGGCGTGGCTGGTGGCCCAAGAAGTGGCGCGCGTTTTGAAGGTGTGAATGGCTGCGTGGAAGGTAGCGCAGGTGGAACCACAGATGCGAAGGGGTCTTTGGGTCAAGATGAAGTGGGCATTTAGGTCTTGGACCGGTGGGGCCAGCAAGCGTTCAGACGGTCTGGCGACGCTGGCGGGTCCCAGGGGCCAAATGAAGAGCGGATCCAGCGCAGGAAGGCTATGGTTGAATCGTCATGTCTGGCGCATCACCGCTATGATGCTCTTCTGTGGGCTCTACTACTACCTGGATGTCATCTCCGGTTTGATTGGCTGGACGTCAGTCGAAGATGTGCTGGGCAAGCTTCATGACTTTCACGGCCTGGTGTTCTTCGCACCTGTTGTCTACGCAGCGTACGTGTTCGGACTGCGGGGTGCCCTGGTGGCTGCCTTTGTGGCTATGGTAGTCCTTCTACCTTATGCCCTGTGCATGACTCCCTATTCCGATGCGTTGTACAGGCCCACGGCTTTTGCTGTCATCCTCAGCGCAGTCGGCGCGGCAGTCGCCATGTTGCAGAAGAGTGACGAACAAAGCCGCAAAAGCATGAATGAACTGAAATGTCTGTACGAGTTGGGCAGGGCTGCTGAGGGCAGCAGTTCGCTGCAACAGTTCCTGTCGGTAGTGGTGGACCTGGTGCCGCGGGCGATAAGGCACTCGGGAGCGGTGGGGGTCAGAATAGCAGTGCGGGACAATCTGTCGGAGAGTCCGGGCTTTGACGAATCATGTAGCGCAATGCGAGAGGACCTGGTGGCGGCTGGAAACACGTTGGGCACGCTTGAGATCTGCTGCACGGGTAAGCCTCACTCCCTGGACGCCCACCACACGCTGATAAGGACATTTGCGGAGGGGATCGGTGGGGCGGTTCGAAGGTTGGAACTGGAGCATTCCCTAAAAGTGTACTCAGAGCAACTGGAAGCGATGGTCGACGCCAGAACCCGGGACTTGAAGCATGCCCACGAGCAATTGAGGCTGCTTTCCAACACGGTGAAAAGCTCGATCGATGGCATAACCCTGACCGACATGGACGGCAACCTGACCTTTGCCAACGAGGCCACTCAGCGGATGTGGGGCTACAGTCACGACGAACTGATGCGGATGAAGTTGTCCCATTTGTACACGCCGAGCCAGCTTCGTCTTGTGGAGGAAGAGATCGTTCCGGGTTCGAGGGCTGGGATTTGGAGAGGCGAGCTGGATGCCTCGAAGAAGGACGGCAGGCGGTTTCCTGTTGTTGTAACCACTTCACCGGTTTACGACGAGAAGGGGCAGACGGTGGCCATAGTCGGCGTCCATCGGGACGTGACGGAGACGAAGAACATGAGGGACCAACTCATTCGGTCAGAGAGGCTGGCGGCTGTGGGGCAACTGGCATCCGGGGTTGGGCACGAGCTTCGGAATCCCCTCAACGTGATCAGGAATTGCGTTTACCTGCTCAACATGACACTGGGGGACGACGCCGATGCGGAGATGGAGGACACCCTGAAGTTGCTGGACCAGCAGGTTGACATATCGAACAAGATCGTCACCGATCTGTTGAACTTCACCCGAATCAGACCGCCAAACCTGGCCAAAGTTGACCTCAACAGCCTGGTAAAGGAGAGCCTGTCCTGGGTCGTCATACCAGAGGACATAGCCGTGATGAGTGAAGTGGATGACGACTCTCTCCCGGTCAACGCCGATGCCGAGCAGGTGGGCCGTGCCTTCGCCAACATAATCGCCAATGCCGTACAGTCCATGAACAAGGGTGGAAAGTTGAAGATTGACACTGGGACAGAAGATGGGTACGCCTGGGCGAGATTCGAGGATACTGGTTGCGGTATTCCCGAAGAAAACCTGGAAAAGATATTCCAGCCACTTTTTACAACCAAGCCCAGGGGCATCGGGCTTGGCCTGGCTATCACGAAGGGACTGATAGAACAAAACGGCGGTGCAATCGAGGTCAGCAGTCAGCCGGAGAAGGGAACGACGTTCATCGTGAGGCTACCCGCTTTCAAGCAAGGGGGTAAGAGCGGATGAACGAAGCAGGGAGCATATCTGTGGTTGACGACAGGCTTGACCTGTGCTGGGGAGCTGCTTATTGATGCCTGAAAGGAGTGGCCACGTTGGTGACGGATGAGACGGCAACAGGCCCGGTGATATTGGGCCGGCCCAGCATACTGGTTGTGGATGATGATCGCTCTTTTCTGGAGGTAATTGAGCGCATCCTCCGTGCGAAGGGCTACGTGGTGGAAGCTGTGCCGTCCGCTACTGAGGCGCTATCCAGGGCGGAGGGGCAGTTCTACAACGTAGCTGTCATGGATATTGGCCTGCCCGATATCCAGGGCACGGAGTTGCTCTCCAAGCTTCTGGAGATGCAGCCCGACCTCGTAGCCATCATGCTGACCGGTTTCTCATCGGTCCAGACCGCCGTAGAATCCCTGAACAGCGGAGCGTTTGCCTACCTGGAAAAGCCTTTAGATCCGGACCACCTTCTATCGGTGGTTGCCCGCGGGCTGGAGAAGCAACGGCTGGTCCTGGAAAACAGGCGCCTGATGGCAGAGCTGGAGCGGCACAACCGGGAGACCGGCATACTGCTGGCGGTATCCCAGTCCGTGTCGCAGTCGTTGGACACCGAGCAGATAATCGGCTCAGCCCTTCGCAAAGTAGCGGAAACGATGGGAGTTCGAGCCAGTCATATTCATCTCCTTGAGGCTGGCCGATTAGTGCTGAAAGGGTATCAGGGCTTCGTGCCACACATGGTGGAGGGCATCAAGAGCATCGAGGTCGACGGCGGAGTCATGGGCCGGGTGGTGAAGTCGGCGCAACCGGTGGTGCTGGAAGACCTGGCCGGCGGAGCTGATACCAGCCTTGCCTGCCTGGCCGCAGGTGGCTACGGATCGTACGCTGGCATCCCATTGACACTCATGGGCGAGACTATTGGAGTAATGGGGGTAGCCGTTCATTCGGACCGCTGCTTCAGTCCTGAGGACATCAACCTGCTGAGCGGCATCGGGAGGGAAATATCGATTGCCGTACGGAATGCCCAACTCTATGAAGAGGCGTCGAGCAACAAAGACCTGAGGGAACTGGACGCTCTGCGGGCCGAGTTTCTGGCTAACGTATCCCATGAGCTGCGCACTCCTCTGGCGTCCATCAAGGGGTTTGCCAGTACTCTCCTGCAACCGGACGTCGAGTTCGATGAGCAAAGCTGGAAGGACTTCGTGCAGACCATAGACAAGGAAGCAGACAGGCTCAATCGCCTGATCGAAGAACTGCTTGTCATGTCCTGCCTTGAGGCCGGGGCATTGGAGGCCAGGAGGGAATGTCAAAGCGTTGCCGAAATCATCGATTCGATACGTGACAGGTTGGCTGGCCTGGCGTCAAAGCACAGACTTCAAATCAGTGTTAGGCCCCATCTGCCACGAGTTGTGGTTGACGAGGGACGCATTGGCGAAGTCATTACGAATCTGGTTGAGAACGCTGTGAAATACTCTCCCGAAGACACCCAGATCACGGTAGATGTGCGTCAGGACAAGGGACAGATCATCACGAGCGTAATCGACGAGGGCACAGGCATACCTCCAGAGTCTCACGAGAAGATATTCGAACGCTTTTATCAACTGGAAAGCGCCTCGGCCGGACACCGATCCGGCACCGGCCTCGGCCTTTCGATCTGCCGTGCCATCGTAGAGGCGCACGGAGGGACAATCTGGGTAGAGAGTGAACCAGGCAAGGGTGCCAGGTTTAGCTTTAGCTTGCCGGCTCAAAGAACGGAGTGACGCGCTATGCGCAGGACTCGTATCCTAGTAGTAGATGATGACCAGGCCATACTGAGGTTCCTTTGCGCCAATCTCAGGGCGAGGGACTATGAGGTCATGGTTGCCACCGACGGGAAACAAGCTTTGGACGCTGTCGAAAGTGAGTTTGTCGATCTAATGATTCTGGACATCATGATGCCGAAGCTGGACGGGGTGGAGGTCTGCCGCCGCGTAAGGCAGTGGTCCAAGTTGCCGATCATAATCCTCAGTGCCAGGGGCGATGAAAAGGAGAAGGTGACGTGCCTGGAGCTGGGGGCAGATGATTATCTCACCAAGCCCTTCGGTGTGGAAGAGTTGATGGCGCGGATCAAAACGGCTCTCCGTCACTGCGGCTCCGAGAGTTGTGACCTGAGTGAGCCCAACTTCGTCTGCGGCGACCTGACCATCAACTTTGACATGCGGCGGGTGACCGTCAGGGGCGACGAAGTGAAGCTCACTCCGACGGAATACGCTGTGTTGCAGCAGCTCGCCTCCAATGCGGGCAAAGTCCTTACCCATGATGTGCTGTTGCAGCGGGTGTGGGGCGAGCAATACTACTCTGAAAAGGAATATCTGCGGGTCTTCATAAGCCGATTGCGACGGAAACTGGAGCCGGACCCCGAAGAACCCCGGTACATCCTGACTGACCCGGGTGTCGGCTACCACTTTGCGGCGCCGTAGGCGCAAAGTCCACTCGTCCTGCAGCACACGCGGAAACGGACGTGCAGCCAATCCGGACAGACATTCCTGGCACATTATGCATACGGCGCCACGCCTCGAATGGACGGCCTGAATCGAATCCTCAGGATGCGAACAGGCAGTCGACTGCCTGGCTTTCAACTGCTGGGCAGCCATGGTGCCGTGTCCTCTCACGTTCTCCTTTCTCTTGGGTTGACATGGGCTTGAAGGCGTCTTGTGTGGCCACTGCGTGTCGCTCGCCTCGTGTGGTGCCCCTGACTTTGAATGCTGTCTCCCGGGACCGGCCTGTCGAGTCGGCAATGTCTCGGCCGAACGACCGCCGAAGGGGATGGCGGTTTTTACGGGATGTTTACGCGTACGGTACCGACGTTTATGCGCTGTTTACGGGGTCGATGTTAGTCTTCAGCAGGATAAGAGATTACTTCGGCTGCAAGAAGGAGGCCGCAATGATTATCGAGAAGAAAGTTGTTGTTGCGAGTGACGACTCCGCATTGCTGGAATTCCTGCAGCGGAACCTCCCCGAGAGCGGCTACCAGATAACCACGGTTAGAGGCAACGGCCAGGAGCTTGGCGCAACGGTGGCCAGAGAAGCGCCTGATTTTGTGGTGGTCGATATCGTGATGCCCACGATGGACGGATTAGAGTTGTGTCTGCGTCTGCGGCAATGGTCTCAGGTTCCGATACTGATGCTGAGTACCTGGGGTGCTGGCAAAGACAAGGTGAGAAGCCTTGACTTGAGCGCTGATGGTTATCTAACGGAGCCTTTTGGCATTTCGGAGTTGATGGCGAGAATGGAGGACGCGTACTACCAGAATCTTGGCCTACGAAGCCCTCTATCGAAGGTGTGCTTAAACTAGCAGGCTATTGCCGAATCCTTTGAACCAGCAGCCGGGATTCTCGACCAGTGCCGACCCAAACCTCAGTCACGGCAGGCAAACGTCTCGAAGTCTCAGTGTGACCGCTATTCGCCCAGCCCTATCTGGGTGTCTACACCTACCCAAATTTGGTGGCGTCTTCATTGTGCCGAAGCTACCCTGCTCCTATGATCTTCTCCGAGGAGCGTAGCTGGCTCGCAAGAGCCGGTTCACGCGCGGCATGGACAGGAAGATGCCGAGGACTGGCACGGAGGGCGCCATGAAGGCCAGGGGGCGCGTCTCGACCGTTGGCCGGACGAGGAATTCTTCACGGTCGACCGGCAAGGGGGCGCGTTCCACCAAGCGCCACAGGCCGGGAGAGCAGATCGGAGAGGGAGAGAAGTGGAGTGGCCGTCTGGTGGAGCATTTGCCTGAGGCGCTGATGGTGCACGCCGGGGGAGACATTATCTACATAAATCCCGCAGGCGTAAGGCTTCTCAGCGGTACCGGGCCCGACGAGTTCGCAGGTCGGCGCGTACGAGATTTCCTGTCACCCAGGTCCGTTCAAGCCGCGACATCCGGCTTTGGGGCAAATGGGAAAGGCGATGAGCCAACCTGCGTAGAGACGGAGCTTGTTCGACTTGACGGGAGGGTCATTAACGTTGAGGTACTGGAGGCACCTGTTACCTATGGTGGTAAACCGGCGAAGCAGGTGGTCATCCGCGACCTCACGGAGCGGAAGCGCGCAGAGGAAGCTTTGCGACAGAGTGAGAGGACCTACAGGGCTCTGGTGGAGAAGGCGAGTGGCGTACCCTATGTGACGGACAGGGAAGGGGCTCTGGTCTTTGTCGGGCATCAAGTTCAGGACTATGGGTGTGCCGCAGAAGAGCTAATTGGCGAGAACATAGCACAACTGATCTATCCAGAAGATTTGGAAAGCACCCTTCAGGCTTTTCAGAATGCCGTGGAGCACGGCATTGAGGCGGTGACGACGTTCCGTGTGCAGACGCCCAGGATGGGAGTCAGGTATTTGGAGGATAGCGGCAGGGTCATCCGGGATGATCACGGCCGCATTGTTGGTGCCACTGGCATCTTAAGAGACGTAACCGAGCAGAGGCACGCCGAGTTGGCTTTGGCTGAGAGCGAGAAGCGTTACCGTCTGCTTGCTGACAACGTGTCCGATCTGATCTTCACTATGGACACGGACCTCAAGTTCACGTACGTCAGTCCTGCGGTCATGCGTCTGAGAGGCTACAGCGTGCAGGAAGCGCTGGGACAGAAACTGGAGGACGCATTGACACCCGGCTCCGTTGAGTCATTGACGCAGGCATTTCTCAGCGACCTGGCCGCCGAGCAGGTGGAGCAGGAAGACCTGTTCTGGCCGCGGACCCTTGAGGTGGAGTTGGAGCGCAAGGATGGTTCGACGGTTTGGACGGAGGTCAATATGAGTCCCCTGCGCGACGCTGGTGGCGGCTGGGCTGGCATCCTGGGTGTGGTGCGCGACATCAGTGAGCGGAAGCGGGCGGAGGAAGAACTCCAAAAGGCCAAGGAGGAGTTGGAACACCGCGTTCGTGACCGAACGGCTGCACTGCTGAAGACCAATGAACAACTGCAACTGGAGATCAGCGAGCGCAAGCGGATCGAGGAGGCCTTGCGGGAGAATGAGCGACGCTATCGGTTGTTGGCGGAGAATGTTACGGATGTCATCTGGACTATGGACCTGGACCAGCGGCTCACGTACGTGGGTCCCTCCGTCACACGTCAGCGAGGCTATAGCGTCGAGGAAGCCTTGTCCCAGACGATGGAAGAAATCCTCACGCCTGCCTGTCTAGAGTTGGCCGTGGGTGTTATATCGGAAGAACTGGACATAGAGGCCATGGAGCAAACGGAGCCGCAGCGGTCGCGCACGGTCGAGCTGGAAATGCGGTGCAAGGACGGCTCGGTGATTTGGACCGAGACTACAGCAAACATCTTGCGTGATGCGGACGGCGAAGCTATCGGCATCATGGGTGTGTCGCGTGACATCACCGACCGCAAACGTGCCGACGAGAAGCTGCAGCAGACCATGGCGGAACTGGCACGTTCAAATGCAGAACTGGAGCAGTTTGCGTATGTTGCGTCCCATGACCTACAGGAACCTCTGCGTATGGTATCCAGCTACGTGCAGCTACTGGCACGGCGCTACAAGGGCAAATTCGATGCTGATGCGGACGATTTCATCAGCTATGCCGTGGATGGTGCTAGCCGCATGCAGAGTCTCATTAACGACCTCCTGTCCTACTCGCGTGTCGGCAGGCTTGGCAAGCCTTTTGCCTTGACTGACTGCGAGGCGGTTCTATATGGGACAATCACCAACCTGAACGTGGCTATTCAGGAGAGTGGGGCTGTGATCACTCATGACCCGCTGCCGACCATTATGGCTGACGGATCGCAGATAATGCAGGTGTTTCAGAATCTGATTGGCAATGCAATCAAGTTCCGCGGTGATGAGCCACCTCGCATTCACGTGTCGGCCGAGCGACGGGAAGATAGCTGGGTCTTCTCGGTGCGAGACAACGGCATTGGCATAGCTCCAGAGTTCCACCAGCGCGTCTTTCTCGTGTTTCAGCGACTTCATAGCAGGAGCGAGTATCCGGGTACTGGGGCTGGCCTGGCAATATGCCAGAAGATTGTGGGCCGGCATGGCGGAAGTATATGGGTCGAGTCGGAACCCGGAAAAGGGGCCGTGTTCTACTTCACAATCGCGGTGAGCAGAGAGGAATAACCATGAACGAAGAAAGCGGCAAGCCGGTTGAGATCTTGCTGGTGGAGGATAACCCAGGTGATGTGCGCCTGACAATGGAGGCGCTCAGGGATGGGAAGCTGCGCAACAACGTGCATGTGGTCGCCGACGGTGTGGAAGCGCTGGCGTTCCTGCATCGGCAAGGCAAGCACAGTGATGCGCCGTGTCCGGACCTCATCTTGCTCGACCTGAACCTGCCGAAAAGAGACGGTCGCCAGGTACTGGCACACATCAAAGCTGACGAAGGTCTGAAGCGCATTCCGGTCGTGATCCTGACCACCTCAAAGGCAGAAGAGGACATCGTCAGGGCGTACGACCTTCATGCCAATTGCTACGTCAACAAGCCGGTGGGCTTGGATGAGTTCATCACCGTGGTGCAGTCTATCGAAGATTTTTGGCTCACCATAGTGAAGCTGCCGCCAGGGGAAGAGAGATGGGCACCAAGCGTGTCAAAGTCCTGCTGATTGAGGACAACCCGGGCGACGCCCGCCTCATACACGAGATGCTGGCCGACGTTCAGGGCGCCAATTTCGATCTGGAGCATGCCGGGCAGCTATCGGTGGGGCTGGAACATATGGATAGAGGCGGAATTCAGTTGGTTCTTCTGGACCTCTCCCTGCCCGATAGTCATGGGCTCGACACATTCGCTCAGGCGCGCGCCAAAGCGCCCGATCTGCCGATCGTAGTCCTTACTGGCCTCGACGATGAGGCGCTCGCACTTGAGGCAGTGCGGCTTGGAGCGCAGGACTACCTGGTCAAGGCACAGGCCGACGGCAACTTGCTGGTGCGCTCGATGCGCTATGCCATTGAGCGCAAGCTGTCGCAGCAAAAGCTGCAGGAGCTTTACAGGGAGGAGAGGCGGTTGCGTCGAGAGCGGGAGGCGGAAATCAACAAGAGGGCGGATTTTACCAGGGCACTGGTCCATGAACTGAAGACACCGCTGACTTCGATTATGGCCTCGAGCGAGTTACTGGCGGATGAGCTGCCCGACGGGACTCTGCGCAGGTTGGCCAGCAATCTGCATCGCGGCGCCAGCAACCTGAACAAGAGGATTGACGAACTGCTTGATGTGGCTCGAGGGGAACTCGGCATGCTGAATTTGAATTGCAGCCAGGTGGACGTACTCGCGTTGCTGCATTGCGTAGCCTACGACATGAGTTCGCTGGCTTCGCGTGAAGGTCAGTCGCTGGTTCTGGATTTGCCGCGTTCTCTGCCGCCCGTATGGGCGGATGAGGAGCGCTTGCAGCAGGTCGTTGTCAATCTCTTGAGCAATGCCTTCAAATTCACTCCCCAGGGAGGTAAGATCAGCCTCTCAGCCGCGCCCCAGAATGGCAAAGTGGTGGTGCACGTTGAAGATACGGGCTCTGGCATGAGCTTTAAGGAACAGCAACACCTGTTTGAGCCTTACCATCGATTAGAGACTGACAGGGAGCACCTTGGCGGGCTTGGCCTGGGACTCAGTCTCTGCAAGACCCTGGTCGAACTTCATGGCGGGCGGATATGGGTGAGCAGCCGAAGAGGCAAGGGTAGCACCTTCAGCTTCTCAATTCCGGTCGCCAATTCGGGGCAAAAGAGGGAGCTGCAAACCGGGAGGTAGCCATGAGAGTTGTAATGGTCGAGGACGACTGGGAGATCATAGAAGCTGTTTCCCTTGCCTTTCAGGTAAGGTGGCCTGAAGCGAATCTGGTTTACACTCATCTGGGGGAACGAGGGGTGGAACTGGTGGGAAGCGAGTCACCCGATCTCGTGATTCTCGATTTGGGACTGCCCGACATGAGTGGCTATGAGGTGTTGAAGCAGATCCGCCTTTTCTCTGGTGTACCTGTCCTTGTTCTGACAGTCAGGTCAGAGGAGGCTGACATAGTGAAAGGCCTGGAGTTGGGAGCAGACGACTACATTGTCAAGCCCTTCAGGCAACTGGAACTCCTGGCGCGCATAAAGGCATTGATGCGTAGAAGAGGTCTCTCTGGCGAGGAGAAGCCTCTGGTTTACGGTCCGTTGCGCTTTGACCCCGCGACGCACCAACTTGTCTATGGTGAGAATGAGATAAGCCTTACGGCCACCGAAGGCCACATTCTTGGACACCTAATGAAGAATGCGGGTCACACTGTAACCCACATCAGTCTGGCTGAGGCGGTGTGGGGTGACACTTACGAAGGCGCCACCGATAGCTTGAAAGTCTATATTCGGCGCCTCCGAGAGAAAGTCGAAGCAGACCCCAGCCGCCCCACGCTCATCATCACCAAGCCCGGTGTCGGCTATTCCTTGGCAAAGCTGAACTAGGTTTGTCCGCACTTCCCAATGCCACCCGGGCTGCATCGCGCTCTTCAGATTGCTGTCCCCTACAATCGTGGCGATTCACCACGTCCGTTTGCCCGGCAGGCGCACAGGGCAGGACGACTCCGCATCTGAGGGGCGACAGGAGATTGCCCTTCCATCGTGGTATACTATTCATTCGACGGCAGACGAGTAGTCTGGACGCAAGTCTTGTGCAAGAAAGGTCAACTGGCGAGGTATGAGCCACACGGCGAGAATGCTGAAGGAGATCGCTTCGTCCGAGGAGTACAGGGGCCTTTTGGCCGCGATTGAAGAGATCGACTTTGAATCGATGTTCGCCAGCTACATGCGCGTTCGGGACAGGATTAAGAAGGGAAGGGCCACGATAGAGGAAAGCATTGAAAGCCTTCCGACTCAGAACAAGGAGGAGCGCCGCGGCAAGTTCTCACACGCCTTTGAACTGGCCACGGAGAGGATACTGCCTGTTTGGCACCAGCTCGATCGCCAGTTGGACTTCGGCTGCACCAGGCGGAACATCATGGGGGGCGAGGTCTTTGGCTTCGGGAAGAAAGGTGACCCGCTGGTCAAGACCCCCTCAGGCGCCACCGTTGTCCTGAGTGGTTCGAAGGCCCAGGAAGGGGAGAGAGTCTGGTTCAGGGTGCTCCAGGAGACGGAGAAAATCAGCTTTGGCAGGGTCTTTCAGATAGATGTTCGGTCGTTCTACCTCCTTCTCACACACCAGGCCAGGGAGCAGATAACAGACTGTCTTGCCTTTGTGCGGCAGCAGTCGGAGGTCTTTCCGGAGTCTACGGATGAGGGTCGATCTTTCGACCTGGCGGAGCTTTTGCGGAAGCTGGGAGAGGCAAAGGAGCTCTCGTCTGGGCTTCGAGACGAAGACAGGGAGAGGATCACCGTTCAAGTGATGAATTACAGAAAAAGGCTTCTGGCTGCTGCAGGCGAGAGGATGATGTTTGATTTCATCTCCCGCCAGGAAGAAGAGGACATCGAGAGTTTCTACCAGGACGGCCAGCAAGAGAGGGTCAAGGCCTTGGCTGCGATGGGTCTCTTCCGTCGTGGCACCTATGAAGCGGCGCGACAGAAGTTTCGCGCGGGTGACGGGCCAGACGGATATGCAGAGGCTCTGGGAGAGATGAGGGCGCGGGTTGATTCCATGGATGCGGCTGTGGAGTTGCTGGATTTCCAGTCGGCATTAGACGACGTTTATCCCAGGGCGAAAAGATACCTTCAGATGATGGATCGCCTGTTCGACAGGCTTGCCGGAAGGGCCAGTCAGGTTGCCGATGCCTTATCTCGAAGAGACGTGATTGACCCTGAAGAGGTTAGCGCTGCTCTGAGAACGGCAGTCTCGGAGGAGGGCCTTTTGTCCGAGCTCCGGAAAGCTTTCAGGAGCTCGAAGGAATTCATGTCTTTGAGAGGCGCCTTCCTGGAATTGCACCGTAGGCTGGGTAACCATGAGGCTGTGGCTGCCGAGACCGCGTTCAGGCCATACCTTCGGCACAAAGTCCTTCAAGCCTTCGGCAGCGACGGTTCGATGGAGCGCCGCTGACCGTTGGTGTCCTGGACCTGGCGGAGGGCCGGTATCGGCGATTCCTGTCGTCCTGGCATTGTCCCCCAATTCCACCGCATCCTGTAGGGTTGATACCCGGCGGATGAACGGTCACCGACGTCTGTAGCTCATGGCACGCGATTCCAGCGGTGGGCCGCATGCGTCACACGTCTGAAACTTGGAGTCAGAGAGGCCGCGGTTTACTGCCCACGATCGGATTTGTGCCCTGTGGCTCAGGTCCGGTGAAGCCGGCGCCCGATTGATTAACATGTTGTACCTACCGATGATATAATATTCGTTTGGATTCTGCGCCAACTGCGCTGTCGCCTGGTGTGCACTAGCACCTGCCTGCGTGTTGAAGTATCGGTTTGCTAGGAGGTCGGTTTTGGCTAATGAGGACTTTGATCAATTCAGAGGCTCAGCGGACTATGTCACTGATGAGGCCTTGAGGAACGCGGTCAACGTGGCCATAGCTCTAAAGAGGCCTCTCCTGGTCAGAGGAGAGCCGGGCACAGGGAAGACCATGCTGGCGCACAGTATTGCTGGTGGGTTGGGCAAGAAACTGATTGTATGGAACGTAAAGTCGACCACCAAGGCTCAAGAAGGGCTGTACGTCTACGACACGGTTCAGAGACTTAACGACAGCCGCTTTGGTGACAGGGATATTTCCGAGATTAAGCAGTACATAAAACTTGGCAAGCTGGGACAGGCGTTCGTCTCTCCTGTACAGATAGTCCTTCTCATTGATGAGATAGACAAGGCCGACCTGGAGTTTCCCAACGATCTGCTCAACGAGTTGGACGAAATGTCCTTTCACATCCCTGAGACGGGAGAGACGATTACTGCGGTGCAACGTCCTGTAGTCATCATAACCAGCAACGCTGAGAAGGAACTCCCGGATGCCTTTCTGAGGCGGTGCGTATTCCACTACATTGCCTTTCCGGACCCAGAGCTAATGGAGGAGATCGTCAGGGTGCACTTTCCCAGCGTCCAGGACAAGCTGCTCCGTGAGGCACTGAAGACCTTCTACCTTCTCAGAGAGATTGAGGTGTTCAAGAAGAAACCCTCCACGTCTGAACTGATAGACTGGTTGCAGGCGCTGATGGCCGGAGGAGTGTCACATGACCGGGTGTTCAAGGAAGTGCCTTTCGTCGGCAGTCTTTTGAAGAAGGAGACGGACCACGATTACTTCCTGACTCAACACCTTGGTGGAAGAAGGCGCTCGGGTCGTCAGACCGACATCTACGGTCTGCTTTACTGATCCCAGCCGGAGCAATGACATGTTCACGGGCCTCTTTTATCTCCTTAAGAAGCGGAAGGTTCCCGTCTCCATCACGGAGTGGATGACCCTGATGGAAGCCCTGTCTCAGGGGCTGATTTCGAACCTGGACGAATTCTACTATCTGGCAAGGGCCATACTTGTAAAGAGCGAAGCGTACTTCGACCAGTATGACGTTGCGTTCCAGGAGTATTTCAAGGGGATAGAGGCTCCGGCCGACATTCATGAGAAGTTCATGGAGTGGCTCAGTGATCCCGCCAACATAGAGGATATCATCAGGCATGAAGGCGGCGAGCTTGATATGTGGGACCTTGAAGAGTTGATGCGAGAGTTTGAGAAGAGGCTTGCCGAACAGACGGAACAGCACGATGGGGGCAGCTACTGGATTGGCCGGGGAGGTACCAGTCCTTTTGGACACTCCGGTACTCACCCCGCCGGTGTTCGGGTGGGAGGCCAGTCAAGAGGCAGAGGGGCCATACAGATCGCCCAGGAGCGAAGGTTCAGGAACTATCGCAATGACCTGACTCTGGATGTGCGCCAGATCAAGGTGGCGCTGAGGTCGCTGAGGCAGTTGAACCGAATCGGTCCGGAAGACGAGCTAGACCTTGAGAGGACCATCGATGCCACGGCGAAGAATGCCGGAGACATTGAGATGCGCTGGAGAAGAAGCAGGAAGAACGCAGTGAAACTGCTTCTCCTCATGGATGTGGGCGGCTCTATGGAGCCTTTTGCCGAGATGTGCAGTCATCTTTTCTCTGCCGCACACTCCAGTTCGCACTTCAAGGACCTGCAATACTACTACTTTCACAACTGCGTGTATGAGAACGTCTACCGCGACGTAGAGGTACAGGAGGAGATAGGGACTGAGTACCTGCTCCACACCCTGGAGCCGGACTGCAAGGTCGTACTGGTGGGGGATGCCAGGATGGCTACCACTGAGCTAACACACAAGTACGGGGCCATCTACTACTATCAGCGCAATGAGGTCCCCGGCATAGTGTGGCTCAAGCGGATTGCCGAACACTTCACCCATTGCGTCTGGCTGAATCCAGAGACCCCACGGTTCTGGAATCATCCCACCGTTGAGATGATTGGGAAGCTTTTCCCAATGTATGAACTCACGTTGGACGGGCTAGGACAGGCTGTCAAGAAGCTGGTCACCAAAAGGTGAACCATGCAAGACTACCATTGGGGCCCTTCGGGATCGCTCCCATTGGTGGCGCCCCCCAGGAAGGGGCTGATGCCCGGGCTATTTGCCGAGGATTTCTTCTGCGCGATCCGGGTCGCTTACCTTGAACACGACGCTGGCCTTGCCGGGGGTGGGGTCCACGAAGGCATAGAAGTACTCAACGTTGATGCCGGCCTCGGCCAGAGGTGATACGGTTTCCAGGAGACCGCCGGGTCTATCCGGCATGTCTGTTTGGATGACAGAGGTTTCCCTGGCAGTGAAGGGAGCCAGCGGAGTCAGGAAGCGGTTGGTGCTGTGTGCCTATGGGATTA
>CAZTYW010000046.1:0-15686 GCA_964617695.1 uncultured Dehalococcoidia bacterium | reverse complement strand
CCCCAACCCCAACTCCAGCTTGGCCCGCCCCTTCTTGATGTACAGCCTCAGAGGCACCAGGGTGAACCCTTTTGCGGTTGTCTTACCAGCCAGATCGTTGATCTCGCCGCGATGCATCAACAGCTTTCTGGGTCGCTCCGGCTCATGGTTGTAACGATTGCCCTTGTCATAGGGCGCGATATGCGCATGGAACAGCCAGAGCTCCCCGCGCTCCGGCCTGGCGTAGGACTGTGCCAGACTGACCTTGCCCGCCCGGATGGACTTGATCTCGGTGCCAGTTAGCGCCAGACCTGCTTCCACGGTCTCGTCAACGCTGTATTGATACCGCGCCTTGCGATTGACGCTTATCGTCCTGCTCGTTTCCACAACCCCTAATTATACCACCAACAGACCCCACCCACGATGCACACCCCGCGCTGTCAGACCCAAGCAGCCAGGGACCGTCCTGCCAACCAACCTCTCATCTTGTGCAAAGCCATGGGCTGCCATATAATGGACGTGGAGCCCCTAGACTCACCCAGATGCCGAAGAAAGCATGCCTTCTTTTCCTGCTTCCTATACTTCTCGCTGTTCTGTGTACAGCCAGCGCCAGTGCTGTCGCGCCCGAAATCGACATACTCACGATTGACGGAATAGTCGGGCCCACCCTGGCAGACTACATCGAGCGCGGCATCAGTGAGGCAGAGAAGAACAACGCCGAGGTCTGCATTATCACTATGGACACCCCGGGCGGCTTGCTGTCATCGACGCAGGACATAGTCAACCGCATCACGACCGCCGAAGTCCCAGTGGTAGTGTACGTTGACCCCTGGGCAGGATCAGCCGGGACGTTCATTACAATCTCCGCTCACGTAGCGGCGATGGCGCCCGGCAGCCGCATCGGTGCGGCCAGTCCCGTGGCCGGCGGCGGTGAAGAGATAGACGAGACCATGAAGAAAAAGATAACACAGGACACCATCGCCTGGATCGAGAGCATTGCCGAAAGCCGTGGCCGCAATAAGAAGGCCGCGGCAGCAGCGGTAGCAGAAGCCGCCTCGTACACGGACCAGGAAGCACTCGGGCTTGACGAAATCGAGGGCTGGGAGGAGTTGGGACTCGATTCCCCGTATCTCGATCCGCCACTGGTAGACATGGGGGCCGAAACCCTGTCGGACCTGATTGACCAGCTCGATGGATGGCAGGTAACCCTTCAAAGCGGGGAGGTGGTCACACTTCAGACGAACGACGCCTACATCAATCAAGTCGACATGACCACGATCGAGCGCTTTCTCCTGGCCATCACCGATCCCAACATCGCCTACATACTCCTCAGCATCGCCACCCTCGGCATCATGATAGAGCTGTTCCACCCAGGGCTGATTCTACCCGGTGTAACGGGCGGTATTTGTCTCTTCCTTTCCATATATTCCCTGGGCGTGCTCGAGGCAAACTATGCCGGGATACTGCTGATCGTCCTGGCCTTCATTCTCTTTGTAGCTGAAGTGTTCACTACGACCTTCGGGTTATTGACCGTGGGGGGCGTCATCTCGCTGGTGCTGGGCTCATTCATCCTGTTCAGCGGCAGCCCGTTGTCCATAGACCCCAGGCTTATTGCCGGGGTGGTGACCTTTTTCAGCGCTATTTCGATATTCATCATCACTGCCATTATCAGAGCACACCGACGCCGGGTGACCACCGGCCGGGAAGGACTGCTGGGACAGACTGCCATAGCTTCGACGCCGCTCGAACCCCGCGGAACAGTCCTCATCGAAGGGGAGCGATGGAACGCCTGCGCCGAAAATGGTACAATTGAGGCGGGTGAGGAAGTCATAGTCACAAAAGTCGAAGGGCTCAAGTTAAAGGTGACCAGGAGACCAAACAGGAGGTGAGGGAATGCAGTACTTGTGGATCCTTGCTGGTATAGCCATACTGGCGATCTTTATCCTCCCTGCGGCAATCAAAGTCGTGGCCCAATATGAGCGCGGTGTCGTTCTTCGGTTGGGGCGGTTCATCGGCATAAAGGAGCCAGGGCTTCGATTCATCATCCCCTTCGTTGACCGTATGTGGAGGGTGGATACGCGGGTGGTTACCATGGACGTCCCGGAGCAGGAAATAATCACTCGGGACAACGTTACTGTCAGGGTCAACGCGGTTGTCTACCTCAGGGTGATCAACCCGGATGATGCTGTGCTCAAGGTGGCTGACTATATTCGAGCTACCTCGCTCATCTCGCAGACGACCCTGCGGAGCGTGCTGGGGCAGTCAGAGCTCGACGAACTGCTCGGCGAGCGGGACAAGATCAATGCCACGCTACAAAGGATTGTCGACGAGCAGACTGACCCCTGGGGCGTGAAGGTGAGCACAGTTGAGGTAAAGGACGTGACGTTGCCGGACACCATGCAGAGGGCAATGGCGGCACAGGCCGAGGCAGAACGTGAAAGAAGAGCCAAGATCGTACATGCGCAGGGCGAATATGAGGCGTCAGAAAAGTTGGCCCAGGCCGCTGCCGTGATCGCTACGCAGCCGTCTGCTCTGCAACTGCGCTACCTCGGAACTCTCACCGAGATAGCCACCGAGAGAACCAACATGGTGATCTTCCCGCTGCCGATGGACTTGATTTCGGCCTTTGTGAACAGAGGTTCTTCGGAGAAGACGCAAGAGAGCAAGTAATACCAGGCTGGCCAGGTTCCAGCCGGAAAGACAGGCTGTTCTTGAACCAGGGAGGGACTCATTCCCTCCCTGGTAGCTGTTTTGCCGGAACAGGCTCAAAGGTTCATCCCAATAGCCAGGAGTCCAGTCCCATAGCCAGGAAAAGTACACCCAGATAGGGGAAGGCAGACAGCTTGTAGACCCGCCACGCATCATAGGACACCCTGGTGATTATCAGGCGGTAGTTGGCATAGACCATCAGGATACCCAGGAGAGCTGCCACTGTCAGGTAGAGCCAGCCAAGGTAATTGCTGAAGTAGACGGCTATTGACACGGCGACGAGAGGCAGGGACAGCAAGAAGAGTACTTTGACCGCCTCTCTGTTCCCCCTGCTAAGAGGGAAATACCGCACGCCTCCGGCGATGTAGTCCTCCCGGTGAGCAATCATTACGCTCCACACGTGTATCGGCACCCAGATGCAGATAAGCAGGCAGATAAAGAGCAGAGGAAAGCCGAACTCGGGTCTGAAAGCGAACCATGCTATGAGTACCGGAGAGCAGCTCGCGGCTGCCCCAAAGAAAGGGCAGACTACCGTCTTCCGCCTGGTCACGGCAAACAGCGTCCCGACCAGGCCAGCAGCGAAGCACAGCGGATGGAGAGACCAGGCCAGACCCAGTGAGACCACGGTGACTGCCGCAGTCAGGACGAGGGCTTTCTCGGGCGGGTCGATACGTTTCGAAGGTAGGGCGCGGTGTTTCGTCCGCCGCATCCCGGCATCAACGTCCCGATCAAGATAGTTGGTCAGCCCGTTGACGCCACCGCAACCCAGAGCAACGGTCACCATAGTCATCAGCTGACGACCAGGTGATATGGCGTCGCCTGCTGCCACAACAGCGGCGCAGAGAGCAACAAAAACAAGCAGGCTGGTCTCACGCGGCTTGAATACCTCCACATAGCTGCGGCTCCTGGCAATCCAGCCGCTGAACCTGAAACCGCCCTCCGCTGCCGGCGAGTCAGACTGCATCCAGAACCGCATGTTTACGGCTGCCCGTACTTCTCCCTGAGGACTCTTTTGAGCACCTTCCCCATCGGGTTGCGGGGAAGCTCATCTATGAATACCACCGAGCGGGGCCTCTTGAAGCTGGCGAGCTTCTGACGGCAGTGTTCCATGATTTCCTCGCCAGTGGCTGATTCTCCCGTCTTCAGTACGACAATCGCCCTGGGCTCCTGACCCCAATCTGGGTCCGGAACACCGATGACCGCCGCTTCCTCAATCTTCGGGTAGGAGTAGAGCACATTCTCCACCTCTTCAGGAGAGATGTTCTCTCCTCCCCGAATAATCATATCATCTCCCCGGCCAGCGAGATAGAAGTACCCGTCCTCGTCCCTGTAACCCGTATCGCTTGTGCGCAGCCAGCCGTCCTTGGTGAAGGCCTTGGCCGTTTTTTCCTCGTCCTTCCAGTACCCGCTCATCACCCGAGGCCCTCTGGCCACAAACTCCCCTATCTCGCCGGGTGGCAGCTCATTGCCTTCCTCGTCGATCACCCTCATTTCGACGTCCGGCATGGGCCTGCCGATGGATGAACCCAGCCTGCGCAGTTTCTTCTCCTTCTCCTCGGGTGTGCCGCTTATGACATGGTCCTCCGGCCCCAGGGTGGTGATGGTGGACGAGGTCTCTGTCTGCCCGAAGGCGTTGATAAACCTCACGTCAGGAAAGACCTCGATGGCCTTCTTGATGACCTCGAAGGGCATTGGCGCTGCGCCATAGGTGATCACCCTCAGGCTCGACAGGTCATACTTGTGGAAGTCTGGGCTGTCCACTACCCTCTTCAACATTGTCGGGACCAGCATAGCCCGGTTCGCTTTCTCCCTCTGTACGACGTCCATCCACTCGTTGACCTCAAATTGCCTCATCATTACCAGCGTGCGGCCCCCGTATACGGCCGCCAGAAGTGCCTGGAACCCGGCCACATGGTAAAGAGGCACCGTGAGCAGGTTCCTCTCTTCTATGTCGGGGCTGGCCGGGTCAACGTTTTCGAGGACGTACACGGCGTAGCTGTTGTGTGTCATGGGCACACCCTTGGGACGGCCGGTCGTGCCAGCCGTATACATCAGTATGGTCATGTCTTCATCGTCAACGTCGGTTGCCACATCATCGGGCGAACCGCCGGAGATGAGGTCTTCATAGTAGTAGCCCATGCTGTCGTCTTTGCCATCGATGCCAATGTAGTGCTTCACCGTGCCGAGTCCGGGGCGCATCCCGTTCACCATGCCGACGTAGCGGTCGCCGACGAAAATTGCCACAGCCTCGCAGTTATTCAGCATGTAGGTCAGTTCATCGTCTTTTGCTCTGAAGTTCAAGGGAACAAGAATGGCGCCCAGCTTTGCAGCCGCGTAATACGTCTCCAGGAACTGATTGCAGTTCACCTGCAAGATAGCTACCAGGTCTCCTTTTCTGACGCCCATGGCGGCAAGAGAGTTGGCCAGCCGGTTCGATCTCTCATTCACCTGGGCGAATGTACACCGCTTGTCCTCGAATACTACGCAGTCCCTGTCAGGGCAGATCGCATTAGCGATACTGAGAAAGTCCAGTGTATTCATTTATAGGTCCCTCCCTTTTTTTGATCTATTTTTCTTCGGTTGCCCTCCTTACTCTCTCCACGACCCTCGGCATTACCTCTCCCGCCTTGGCCCGCAGGAGCATGACGGCCCGGTGATCCAGAGGTGTAGTGCTAAGGTTTACGATCACAAGCCTGGCCCCGCTTTCGACTGCATAGCTTGGCATATAGGCAGCCGGCGTCACCAAGAGCGTGGAGCCAATCACAATGAAAAGGTCGCAATTGCTGGAACGGTAGGTCGCCTCTCTAAGCGCCTCCTCCGGCAAAGACTCTCCAAAGAATATCCCTTCCGGTTTGAGGATGCCCTGGCACTTCTCACAGCGAGGTTCCTCGACGTTCTCCTCATCTGCCCTTTTGAGCACGTCGTCCATTGGGGTGCGCTTTCCGCACCCCAGGCATTTCACCCACTGCATATTGCCGTGAAGCTCGATTACCTTCGCATCAGGGACTCCCGCCTCCTGGTGCAGATTGTCCACGTTCTGAGTTATCAGGCAGTCCAGCCTGCCCATCCTGTCCAGCTCTGCAACGGCATAGTGGGCCGGATTGGGCCGGGTGTCTTTGCCGTGCAACGTGCCACTACGGTAGAACTGCCAGTGCCGTTTCCTGGTCTCGGCGCTGCTCAAGAACTTCTGGTAGGTGAAGTCTGAGGGATCGTGCTGTTCCCAGATGCCGCCGGGACTGCGAAAATCGGGGATGCCCGACTCTGTGCTTACGCCCGCCCCGGTAAAGACCACCACCCTCCTGGCGTGAACAATCATGTCGGCGAGTCGGCCTATTTGCTCTTCCACGTACCCCCCCTCAACTCCATACCGAGAATCATGACATCTGCTTTCCCAGATACCGTCTGATGCCTTTCAGGGCATCCGGCGTTGCAAGCGACGAAACGGCCAGACGCTTCTCCATCTCAAGACCTTCTCCAAGGCTCAAGTCGCTGCCCCTGACTACAGCCTGCTTGGCAAATCTTGCCGCCTGAGGGGCCAGGGAGCCAATCTTCCTTGCCAACGCCTCAGCATGGGCATAGAGTTCCTCACGGGGCACAACCCTGTTGACCAGTCCCACAGCCAGAGCTTCCTCAGCATTGAGCCAGTGTCCAGCCAGCAACATCTCCAGGGCCTTGGCCCGCCCGGCGGTTCGGGGCAGCGTCTGGGTGCCACCGGCAGCCGGGATAATCCCCAGGGATGCCTCTGGAAGGCCAAACCGGACGTCTTCCGAGGCAATTCTCACATCACAGCAGAGGGCCATCTCGATTCCTGAGCCCAGGACGTAGCCATGAAGAGCAGCGACAACAGGCTGAGGCAGGCCCAAGAACAGCCCCCAGACGTCGCGCTCCCACCTCACCTGTCGCGCGATAACGGGGGAGGGTGCCATCAGGAACTCGCTCAAATCTGCACCGGCGCAGAACGCCCTATCGCCCGCGCCCTTCAAGATGGCCACCGTCACCTCGGGGTCGCTGCCAACGGCACCCAGCACTTGATGCAATTCATCCCGCATTTGAAGATTGTAAATGTTCAGAACATCCGGCCGGTTCAGGGTAATATGTGCTACGCCGTCCTGCTTCTCATACAGAAGGGTCTGAAAGCCACCTGCTACCTGGCCCGCGCACATAGTTCTTCGATCTCAATCTCGTTGTAGTATGTGCCGATGTCGCTCAGGAAGTGGGCATCACTGTCAGCCAGCAGGAGCAGGTCATGTTTCTCGGCCAGTGATCTTATCAGCCCTTCATCCATTTCGTCATCGTGCAAAGGGTTTCTCAACTCGATGCCATGGATGCTGCCGTCTATGTGAGCAGAGAGGTCATCAACAGGGGGATAGCCAGGATGAGCTATGAACCTGAAGGTAATGTCATCGGGCAGGTACAGCAACACCACGTGCAGGGGACCCTTGTCGATCTCCTGACCTGGGATGATCAACACCTCGCTGCCGAGATGCTGCTCGACCATCTCCTTCACCTTGTGCCCGTAGGTCTTGTTGTAGTGCTCTGTGACTCCGATTCCGTCCAGTCCGCGAGACTGCACTGCAGCCACGATCCTTTTCACGATGTCCAGATTGGGCATATAAAGCGATGTCGCCTCACCGCAGTGGGTGTGCAAATCAAGCTTCAACTTCAAGCTGCTTCCCTATTACTCCCCGGCAAAGGACGGCTGCCTCTTTTCTCGGAAAGCGGTGATACCTTCGACCCGATCTCGGGTGGTCTGGAGGATCATGTACAGATCGCATTCCAGTCTGAGTCCCTGCTCCAGGGTCAGGTCCAGACCCTTGTTGACTGCCTCCTTGGCAAACCGCAAAGCAAGAGGCGCCTTCGAAGCAATCTCGCTGGCTAGCCTGTGTGCTTCTCTGATTACCTCCTCCTGCGGGACCACCCGGTGGACCAGACCAATTCGGTGTGCCTCACGAGCATCGACAGACTCGGCGGTCAGGATCAACTCCATCGCCTTACCCCTGCCTACAACGCGAGGCAGCCACTGCGTGATGCCATTGGCCAGGAAGCTGCCACGAGTCAGGTCAGGCACCCCGAACAGCGCCTGCGCCGAAGCGATTCTCAGGTCACAGCTCAAGGCCAGGGCCAGACCGGCGCCCAGAGCATCCCCGTTGATCGCAGCCACCACCGGGCATTCGATGCCAGCCACCATGCTCGACACGTTGTACCGCAGGCTGAATTCCCTGAGCGCATCCAGAGACGGCGGACTGCCAAGAACCGTGTCAGAGAACTCGTGCAGGTCCTCCCCCGAGCAGAAGGACTGTCCTCCAGCACCTGTAATGACTACCGCGGTGGCGTACTTGTCCTGGTTAATGCTGTGGCAGACCTGCTCAATCTCCTGGGCCATCTGCACGCTGATGGTATTGGACACCTGAGGGCGATTCAGGGTTATGTAGGAGACCCCGTCTCTTTTCTCGTAGGTGATCGCTTTATAGCCCATGAGAAGAAGCCCCCTCCCCGTCCCCCCGCCATCATAGCTAATCTGCGAAGCGGGTGTCAAGCAAGACGAACAGCAGGCATCTCTTCGCGACGGGACAAAGACAACGCGCTGGGAGAAGTCAGCCCGCTACCAGCAGGGCCAGATCAGCTCTGTTTGAGAATATACAGCCCGGGCAGTTGGCGGTATTTCTCATCGAAGTCGAGCCCGTAGCCGACCACGAACTGGTCAGGTATGGCAAAACCCCGGTAGTCAATCGGCACCGAGATCTTCCGGCAGGAAGACTTGTCAAAAAGAGCGCAGACTCTGATAGAGGCCGGCTTCTTGCGCCGGAGGTATTCCAGAAGGAAGCTCAGGGTCAGGCCCGTGTCGACGATGTCTTCAACAACAAGCAAGTCCCGCCCTTTTACGGGGGTGCGAAGACCCCTTACCATCTTCACCCTACCCGAGCTCTGCGTCCTGCCCCGACCATAGCTTGAAAGCGCAACGAACTCCACCTCCACGGGCATCTGCAGCTTCCTGGCCAGGTCGGCCATGAAAACGAACGACCCCTTGAGCGCTCCGACAAGAACGAGGCTCCGATCCACGTAGTCCCTCTGTATCTCCTGTGCCAGCCTCTCTACAGCAGCCCCTATTTCCTGCGGAGAGTACAGCAACTCGAGCTCAGACAGTGGTGCCTCCTTTTTCAATGCCTGGCAGGCCAGGCGTGATTATTATATTGTGCAGGGTACAGCTTGCCAAGGACGCTCCGCCTCAGTCCTCCCCTTTTAGCCGCCACGGGATGCCAGCCACCATCAGATACACGGAGTCAGCCCGCTTCGCCAGCACCTGGTTCGCCATGCCCAGCAGGTCACGGTATACCCGGCCGGTCTGATGAATCGGTACCAAGCCCAGGCCCACCTCGTTAGACACAACGATAAACGTGGCCTCCGTGTTCTCGATGCAGTTGACAATCCCCTCTATCTCATTCGAAACGGCAACCCGAGCGGCGTCCTCATCTATCTGCTCATCCTCATCTGCTGCGTGGATGGCTCCTGTAGCAAATAAAACGTTTGACACCAGAAGGGTGATGCAGTCTATGACTACCACCTCAGCATCTTCGACCTCGGCACTGATCTTCTCTCCGACATCGGTGACGGCTTCCAGAGTCCTCCACTCCTTGGGCCGCGCTCTCTTGTGCTCCTCTATTCGTGATGCCATCTCTACATCAAGTGCAGCGCCTGTGGCGACGAAGAGCACCTTCTGACCGAGTCGCCGTGCCATCTCCTGCGCCAGGTTGCTCTTGCCGCTTCGGGCGCCGCCAAGAATAAGAACGCACTTTCCAGCCATCCTCACCACCGATCCTTCAAGCTGATCTGAGGAAGCACCTGCCCAGGTCGAGGAACCGGTAGCCGTCCCTCTGCGCCACGGCTCCCTGCGACACATGTAATCGTCTCCGGAACATGGGCCCATTCAACACCAGGGTGTGATACTCGCCATGCTCACCACAGACGTCAGCCCCGGCTTGTTGACATAACGATACCAACCCGGAGACACACCTACGGTCTATGAGTCGGCCCAGCCAAGCTTCATCAAAGATGTCTGCTCTGGCACAGACTATCACCGACTCGAAGCCCGCTTCCGTGAACTCAGTTAGCACGTCCTCAGGCTCCATACCCCACAGAGGTAACACAGGCATGACATCAAGCTCACCGCAAACTCTCTCGATCCAGTCCCTATGCTCCTGGAGATAGATGTCGCCGAAGACAACGGCCTCGACTCCCCGCCGCCTCAAAGCAGACACCGCTGTCTTGAATCTTTGCTCGTAGAGGCTCATATCCGCTGGAACAGTATACTGCAGCAGCGGAATGCCTACGGCCTCCGCTTGCCGCCGGATAACTCGCCCCCTGATCCCGTGGTACGACACCACCCGCGACTCCCGCGAGACGAGGTTCAACAGGTGCGTTACCTCATAACCCAGGCTGATAGCCTTGTAGCAGGCCAGGCAACTGTCCTTGCCCCCGCTCCACGACGCCGCTGCCTTCGTCATCGCGGCTTCCTCAAGTGCTTCAAATGGCAGGTGTCATTCAGCAGGGACATCAACGTCCCTCCAGGATGCGTGTGCACCACGGTGAGAGAGGCGCTGTCCAGGCCAATTTGCCACCAATGCCCCAGGCCAAGGCCGAGCAAGGCGCATATCAGCGCCCTGATCGTGCCGCCATGCGACACAATGAGTACCGTTTCGGCCTCCGGGTACCCTTTCAACCTGCGGGTGAACCTGCCCACTCGAGCCGCAAGCTGGCTGATGCTTTCGCCCCTGGGAAGCTGCAAATCGGCATCCCTGGCTCCCCACCAGTCAATGTGCGGATAGCTCTCCCTGATCTCCTGAAAGGTCAGTCCCTCAAATTCTCCAAAGTCTATCTCTCTCACTTCTTCGCATGCTACCGGTTCCAGAGAGCGTCCCGAGACTATGGTCTCGGCCGTCTGCACCGCCCGCTTCAGATCGCTGCAATACACAGCCTGAATGCTCTCGCTGGCAAGACGCCGCTTCAGCGCCTCCGCCTCCCGGCGTCCAGCAGCACTGAGATCGATGTCAGTCCGCCCCTGGTAGCGACCGGACTCATTCCATTCCGTCCTAGCGTGCCGCACAAGGAGTAACCTGGCCAAATCAAATACCTCCGTCCCTTGGTGATGTAGGGTACAAGACCCGCCTTCGGAGCTTCATTCCCATCAAAACTGAAAGATGTTCCATGGCCCTATGAAATGCATCGTGAGGACATCAGCCAGCAGAGGCAGAAGAACAAGCACCATGACTTCCGACAATTCGTTGACGGCGCCGTACGTGTCGCCACTCAACCCTCCCAGCCTGCCTTTCAGAAACCGGGCTACCGCTGCCACTGTCAACCAGACAGCGCCAATCAGAGCCAGGCCACTCAACCCGGCCAGTAGCGACGCCAGCACGGCTACCACCGCTGTCGAAATGGCGAACCTTTGCCAACTGGCGTGCTCCTTGAAAGCCTTGCCTGTACCGACTTGCCTGGCGTACGGGTAGGCACTGATTGCGTACACCATGGCCCAGCGGCTGATCAGGGGCATCAGGACAAGAGCAGGTGCCCTCACAGCTCCATCTTCGGGCAAAGCCGCCAGAGCAGCATACTTGAGCAGGACGAGAGACACGGCACCGATCACCCCGAAACTGCCGACACGGCTGTCGGACATGATCTTGAGCCTTTCGGCCGGAGAGCCCCGCACCAGCGCGCCATCACAGGTGTCAATAAACCCATCGAGGTGAATCGCCCCGGTGAGTATGACCATGGCGATGATCAGCAGGACGTTCACCACGGCCAGGGGCAGTGCCAGCAGGAACAACCTGTCAAGACCCAGCAGGATGAACCCCAGGAGGACCCCGACGAGCGGAAAATAGACAACCGACCGTCCTAGCTCCCTGGCCCCAGCCTCTCGGCGCAAGGGGACTGGAATGACAGTCAGGAATCTCAGACCGATGAGAAAACCCAGACTGTTGCCTCCAACCTAATCACCTGGCAGACTACCTTTCCTGGGGATCCCCGCCTCGTCAAAGGTGGCCATTTGGGTCATCAGCTTAACTGCCGCTTCGGCCAGAAACATGCCCAGGGCAGCCCCAGTACCCTCTCCAAGGCGCATTCGCAGATCCAGCAGAGGGTCCAACCCCAGGTAGTCCAGCATAACCCGGTGACCCGGTTCAGCCGAATTGTGGGCCGCAATGAAATACTCTCTGGCCAGCGGTGACAGCGCTGCAGCAATGAGCGCTGCCGCACCGGAAACGATGCCATCAAGGACAACCGGCATGCGGCACGCCGCTGAACCCAGCATCACCCCGGCCAGGCCACCTATCTCAAAACCGCCCACCTTTGTCAGAACGTCCATGGCATCGGTTGCATCCGGTTCGTTGGCTGCCAAGGCCCGCCTGATCACCTCTACCTTATGAAGGAACTGATCATCATCGAGCCCGGCGCCCCGGCCAGCGACCTTCTCAACGGGCTGGCCAGTTATAGCTGCACAGACAGCAGCACTGGCTGTCGTATTCCCAATGCCCATATCACCAGTGGCTACGATGTCCAGGCCACGGGCCACCTCGGCGTCTACTATCTCAATTCCTGCCCTCACGGCATTCGCTGCCTGAGCGCGGTCCATAGCCGGCCCCTGAGCCATGTTCCTGGTGCCAAAACCTATGCTCCTGGAAACGAGGTCCGGATGTGGCTCAAAACCCGAGACCACGCCCATGTCAACGACAACGACCCTGGCACCAATGTGCCTCGCCAGGACATTGATGGCAGCACCCCCACTGAGAAAGTTGTACACCATCTGCCGGCTGACCTCTTGAGGATAGGCACTGACCCCCTCTGCCACCACACCGTGATCAGCAGCCATGGTCACAATAGCCTTTCGCTCGATTCGGGGCGACAGGTCGCCCTTGATGCCGGCTATCCTGACAGCCAGTTCCTCCAACCGGCCGAGACTGCCCTGTGGCTTGGTCAGACTGTCCTGCCGGGCCCTGGCCGCCTCTATCACCGACATATCAAGGGGCCTTATGGCGCCGATCGTGCGCTTCAAGCATTCATCCATGCCGATAGTCCTCTCCCTGCACGGGCTTGCCCCACACCCAACCCGGGCAAGAACTCGACACTTCACCAGGCCGAGTCCCCACAGGAGCAACTCCAACTTCAGAATCCTGGCACCGCAAAAAACAAAGCCCCCTCGCTCTGCTGAGCGAGGGGAACCCGCGGTGTCGCTGTCTTGATCTCGCCCCCCTCCTCCGCGGAGGCGCATCCGAATTCGGGGCTGGCGTTCTGACTGTCACAGTAGGCGGGACTGTCCCGGATTTGCACCGGAGTTGCCTTCCATTTGAGCCCTGGCTCGCGCTCGGGCACCCCTCACAATATTCAATTGTGCTTCATTCTATCACCTGAGAAGGCTGATGACAACTTATCAGCGACCGCCGACACTCAAGGCCGGGGCGATAGGACCCAAGACGGGAACCGCAACAAGCCTCAGGAGGCCTATCTGGGGAGGCCAAGCCCTCTGGTGGCAATGATATTCCTCATTACCTCGGAGGTGCCCCCGGCAATGGTGTTCAGGAGGGTCTCCCGACACAGGTACTCTATCCTGCCGTCGAGAGGCGCCGCATCAACATGGCTCTGAAGCAGGCCACGCAGCCCCAGGATGTCCATGCCCGCCCTGGCCAGCCTTTGCGACAGCTCACTGGTGAAGAGCTTGGATGCGGAGGCCTCGTAGTTCGCCACGACCCGCTTCGTCTGCAGCCAGGCCAGGCGGTAGGAAAACAGCCTGGCTATCTCGATTTCCGTGGCAATCTGCGCTATCTTCTGTCTGAACATACCGTTCTGGGCGAGTGAAGGAGTGTTCTTTACATAATCCGTCAAATCCTCGAGTGCCTTCTTCAGCCCACCCACGGTAAGCACCCGTTCGAACTCGAGAGCCGTCACGGTGTACAGGAATCCCCTGTTCTTCTCCCCCACCAGGTTCTCCTTCGGGACAACTACATTGTCATAGAAGACCTCGTTTGTCCGCATGCCCTCGACAGTCCACAGGGGCCTTATGGTTATCCCTGGGCTACTCAGGTCCACGATGAACAGAGAGATGCCCCTGTGCTTGGCCACGTTCGGATCAGTCCTCACCGCCACCCAGTGGTATTGAGCGTAGTGGCAGCGGGTGTTATAGACCTTCTGTCCGTTGATAACGTAGCAGTCATCTTTTTCGTCGGCTCGCATCTGCAGGCTAGCCAGGTCGGAACCGGCCTGGGGCTCTGTGTAACCGAGGGCGAATTCGATTTCGCCTTTGGCAATCCGCAGAAGGTACTTCTGCTTCTGCTGCTCAGAACCGTAGATCATAATGGTTGGGCCAGCCACGCCAGCCCCTACGACCAACGCCTCACTGGGCAACGCCCTGAAGTAGTTAAGTTCCTCGTGCATTATGAAGCGGTAAACGGGTGGAAGGCCGAGACCGCCGTACTCCTTTGGCCAGGTGGGAGTCAGCCAACCTCTGTCACCCAGCTTGCGTATGAACTCCCACGTGCGGGCCCCCCAACCTGCCCCTGACTCACCCTCCTCAAGCAGTTGCTGATTGACCTCTTTCTTCAGGAAATCCCGAATCTCACGGCGGAAGTCGTCTTCTTGTTTGGAAAAGCTGAAATCCACGCTAGCGCCTCTCAGACACTGGCCAAACTCAGTATGGATTCTAATGGATTGCCAGGATTAGTGTCAAAACAGACAGGCGTTGAACGGCATCACGGGGCAGCCAGAATCCGGGGGCCGGCTGACACAGCGAGGCACGATTGACAGGCCCAGACGCGGATTCTAGAATCAATTGACCCCGGCGCTGACGAGCATTCTGCCAGCCAAACAGACTCGTCAAGCTGACAGTGAAATCAATGCGGAGAAACGCTGTGACGCAAGGCAGCTTCGGTCTGGCTTCGATCATCAAGGCATCAAAAACCCGCACCATCGGGCGAAACGTGCTTTACTATCCCAGCCTTCCATCCACTATGGATAAGGCAAGGAGCATGCTGCAGGCAGGCATCGGGGTGGGGACTGTGGTCCTTGCCGGCCAACAGACTGCTGGCAAGGGCAGGCTGGGTCGTAAGTGGCTTTCGTCACCAGACAGCAGCCTGTTGCTATCGGTGATTCTGCGGCCTGCCCCGTTACAGTTGCCGTTGCTCAACATGATTGCAGGCCTTGCAACAGTGCATAGCATTGAGGAGGTTGTCGGCCTCAAGGCTTCCATCAAATGGCCCAATGATGTTCTCATCAGCGGCAAGAAGGTAGCCGGCATCCTGATGCAGAATGTCTTCGAGGGTGGTGAACTGAGAGCTTCGATTGTTGGCATAGGTATCAATGTCAATCTCGATGCATCATCCTTTCCTGAGATCTCGGCAGTAGCCACCAGCCTGTCCGGAGAATCGGGGCGAGACCTGCACCCGTGGCAGCTACTGCCAAGCCTGCTGCGCCAATTCGACCAGTTCTACGATGAACTGGGGAACGGGCGAGCAATTTACGAAAGATGGCTGAGTGGCGTCGAGACGCTGGGTAAGGTGGTACAGGTGAGATGTGGAGACTCTGTAGAAGAAGGGTATGCAACATCGATCAACGAGGACGGTAGCATAACCCTGAGGCGCTCGGACGGCAGTCTGGTCACACTGGTTACCGGGGAGTGAACGTTTCAGCAGGCAGCATCGCATCGAAGAAAGGAGAAGAGTGGACGTCATAGCAGCGATTCACACCAGAAGGAGCGTCCGACACTACAAGCCGGACCCGGTCAAGGAAGAGGACCTGCAGGTTGTGCTGGAGGCTGCGCGTTGGGCTCCCTCCTGGGCCAACACCCAGTGCTGGAAGTTCGTCATTGTGAGCGACCCAGAAATCAAGGCCAAGCTGGCAGACTGTCTCAATCCCGGCAATCCGGCTACATCAGGTATCACAGAGGCACCCCTGGTCATAGCAGCCTGTGCCGAGCTGGAGAAGGCGGGCTACAAGCGAGGGGAGGTCTGTACAGA
>CAZTYW010000045.1:8342-16237 GCA_964617695.1 uncultured Dehalococcoidia bacterium | reverse complement strand
GTGGTGCCGTACGTGACGTAGAGGTTGGTCCCGTCGTTGGACACCGTAATACTGCCCGAACGAATGGTTTGCCCGGCCATGAGCGGGACCACCATCGGCCCGGCGTCTGTGGTCACATGATAGATGAAGTACTGTCCCCAGCTCCCTCTGTCACTGCTCACCTCTGCTGCGGGAAGCTCGCCCAGCTCGATGGGCAGGTCGGCGATATCGCACAGCTTCTCGGTATCGACTATCAGCTCACCTGCGTCTTCAACGTCCCCGTCGCCATTCAGGTCGTACCATATGCGCATGTCAACGCAGTTTGAGAAGTCACAGATATCCACCCCCAGCCCGGGAACGAGCTGACTTCCAACGTAGCCCCCCTCTTCAGCCACCAGCTCTGGCTCGGAGCTGGCGATACCTGCGCCCGGGGCATCCTCTACAGAGGAGACCTTGGTGATGGTCACACATGCAACGCCGGAGCGTGTGCCCAGGTTGATCAGCCAGCAGTCCTGGTAGTACCACTGCAAGGGGCTGGCGTACTCTACCTGGATCGGCTCCCCCTGCAGCTCCAGGACCAGGTTGCCGGAGCACATCTTGTTGTCAGTGCTGGTCTCCGTGTCGGAGAAGCCGGCGAAGATGCCGTCGCCGTATGCCGCCACGACGCCCGCAACCAGCACCATAGCCAATATCGAAAGGAGAGCACTTTTCAGGGTGTGACCATGCATCGTTCTTGCTTGCTCTCTGTGTGACAGGGGATCACCCCCGCCGGAGTGATCCCCTGTACACCTCGATTCCCTACGGGTCCGTGATCAGCTCAAACTCCATGTCGAAGGTAGCCTTGTCTCCCTGCAGGGCGTTGGTGGGCCATCCGGCCTTCTGGAGATCGTCGTCGTCAACGTCGCCGTCACAGTCGTAGTCGACTCCGGGTGCCGGATCGGTTGGTGATTGCCAGAGGGTGCCATCGGGGTTGATCCACTCCTCAGCGTATATCTGCTGCAGGTGCAGGACGAGGTGGATGTAGCTGCGCTGCTGGGTAGGCAGGAAGCCCAGTTCCGCCTTGTTGCATTCGACGTCCGCCAGCTTGCCCGTAAGGGCGGTAATGTCTTCAAATCGGTTGCCGGCGGCTTCCCAGGCAGCCCTCTCCGTAGAGTCCACCATGCCGTCGCCGTTCGTATCAGGATCGCCGAGCTCATTGCCGGTCGCTCCAACGTACGGCACCTCGATCCTCACGTCAAGGTGGTCGGCAACGCCGGAAGCATAGTCCTCGCCCAGAAGGTTGGGGTCGGGGATCGCGTCGGTGGTGGCGTTGATGTAGTAGCAGGAGATGTATCCACCGCCCACCTCGGCGATCTTCTCGGGCTCGGAGGACCACACGCCAGCACCCTTGGGTTCATCGCCGACAGCTTCCCTGTAGCCGTCGGGGACACCCGCCGGTGGCTGCGTCTCTACGCCATCGTATACGATGCGTAGCTCATTGTGCTCCTTCACACCGTCCTCTTCAGAGTTCACGTTAGTGAAGTGCATGTAGAGGTACCCGCCCTGGCACTCGCCCCAGTTGTACACATCAATCCAGAACGAGACGTCTTTGCACGGAGCGAGGTGGGTGTACGTCACCTTCGCGTGGGGATCGTTCATGCCGTTGATCAACAGATCGGAGATGCCAGCCTGGACGAAGTTGTCGGTACTACGCTCGGTGTCCACGAAGCCGGCAAACCCGCCGCCGACCGCGGCAATCACCAGGGCTACCACTACTGTCAATGGTAGCAGGACTCTCTTCAACATCTTTCCTTCTCCTTTCGGTTTGCTTGCGCCTTATCGTCCTCACCGACCCCCCGACCCCCTTCTCTTATGCGGAGGATCGGGGCAGGGCATAGTGGCGTCACCTTGAGTTGCGAATCTAGTTGTTGCCCTCTACCATAGGCACCTCCGTGGTTCAATGCGCTAGTCGACACTGATTTGTGTTCCCCGGTTCAGCAGACAGGCGGTAGCCTATGCCCCATTCGTTGACAATGGTGTTACCGCTCAGCTTTTGCCTCAGGCGGCGGATGTGAAACCGCAGCGAGCCCAGGGTGACCCTCCTGCCTGCCCACACCTCCGTGACAAGCTGCGGTTTGGTGACTATCCTGCCATCATTGAACAGGAGACATTTCAGCAGGCGGGTCTCGGTGGGGGTGAGGGTGACACTCAGCAAGTCTTCCCCGGGGTGAAGGTTGGGGCCAGGCTTTCGCCTGTAACGGCGCATAAGAGATCGAATCCTGGCGATAAGCTCCATGGCCCCTACGGACTCGGGCACGTAGTCGTCGGCGCCGAGTTCCAGAATTCTGGCCGAGGTCAGTCTCTGACCGCTGCCCAGCACCACGATGGGGACACGGCATATCTGTCTCAGCCGTAGGCAGGGCTCCTGTCCATCTATCAGGGGCAGTCCATCAGCCACCATGACCACGTCAGGTGGACACTCATATATCATGGCTAACCCCTGGGCGGCACTGGGGGCGATCTTTACCTGGAATTGAGCTTGCTCCAGCTCGCTGAGGCAGGCTATTGACGACGGGTTTGGGTGGATGATCAGCACGACAGGCATGTGCCACCTTGCCTCTGGTAACTCCCAATCTGTGGCTGACCCGCTCTCGTTGGGGCGTGCGGCAAGAATGCTAGGGGGTCTAGGTGGAAATCGTGGTTCCTGTAGTTACCAGGCAGGTGGAAATGCGGTGCAAATTGGTGGAAAGATGGTGGAAAAACTGTGAGTTTAGGGCTCCGTTTTGCAGCAGTTCAAGGCTGCCTGGGTCAGACACTCCTGACCAGTTTGTAGCCAATCCCGCGCTCGGTGATGATGGTCTGAGGATTGACAGCATTGTCCTCCAGCTTTACGCGGAGACGATGGACGTATTTCTTCACGAATGTGATGTCATCGTATTCGGTGCCCCAGACCTTTTCTAGCAGCATGCGGTGGGTGAGCACCTTGCCTTCGTTTCTGACCAGGTGATACAGCAGACTGTACTCGGTGGGCGTGAGCCTGACAGGTTCCCCCCAAACTGAGACCCTTCTTGAAGCGAAGTCTATCGTCAGGCCGGCGCACGAAAACGGAGGCGGGCTGTCCTCTTTGAAGGCGGGCATGCCGGCCCGGCGGAGAACGGCCTTTATCCGGGCCAGAAAATCGATGGGGCTGAGGGGTTTCAGGATGTAGTCGTCGGCACCCTTTTCCAGCGCTCTGGCCTTGTCCGTCTCCGACTGCCTTGCGGTGAGGACAATAATGGAAACGTCGGAGAAGGTCCGGATCTGCTGTATAAGCTGCAAGCCGTCTATGTCTGGCAGATCAAGGGCCAGTATGACCAGATCCGGCAGTTCAGTCTCGACCATCTCCAATCCTCTTGCCCCTTCGGCAGCCACCAGCAGGATGGTGTTGGGCCAGCGAAGCTCCAGGCAGAAGCCGACCGACTGTACTGTCTCCGGGGAATCTTCAATCAGCAAGACCCGCATCATGTGCGTCCGAACGAGGATTGCGTGGCCGCGGCAGGGGTAGACACGCACTCGGATTATCACCGGCTCCCCCGCCTCCCAGGGGGCCGGTGTTGCTCCTCAGCATTGACAATGCTGATCCTTCGCTCGATCAGGCGCTCTTTCTGCTTGACGGGTCAGTCAAGCAAGACAGGCAATCAACCATAGGTGACCGCCAGTATTCTGATTAGCCTTAAGTCTGGAGCGCGCCTTCACTCCGGATGGTACGGATACTGGCACGCGACGAAATGGACGTCTGGCCGCGGCTTGTGCGACCCTCTTTGCTGCTGGTGCCCAGGAAAGATTACCACAACAGGGTAACAGAAGCGGTCAAGGTATGTTACGGTAAGCTTTCGAGTTAGTGTGGTTTTTGCGAGAAGGTAGTTGCATTTTGACCACCAAACCTGGTCCGGGACACTTCGGGTTGGGCAGGGGGCTGGACGTGAGCTGCTGGTCGCCGGACGCTGGCGGATTACCCCGGGAGTGGCGCAGGCATCTGCTGGAAGAATGGCTTCAGTGCCCCTGCCAGTCGGCACTTTCCCTCCCGCGCTTTAAGAAAACGCTCAGGTCCCGGGCTGCGTTACCGACAAGGAAGAGGGTGGGAAGTACGATGAGGAAGGCAAATCCGAGCCTGTTTTGCACTACGCGCCCGGCATGGTGCAGCACGTAGCCGACATGCGGAATGGTGTAAGCCACCTTCCCGCGTACGGTTGACGCTGGCACTTCCCAGGGGTCAGGGTCTTCATTGGCGTCGCCCTTGGTATGGAAGGTGAGCGAGGTCCCGTCCGTGACTTGTATCACCCGGTGGCACAGAATGATGCCGGCGTCGTCCTCTGGGGTGTAGACGATGATGTCGCCCACCTCGATGGAGGCGGGGTCTGTTGGCTGGACGACGGCCAGACTGCCCTCTGGCATGGCCGGTGCCATGCTGCTGCTGCGGACGATGGCTGCTCTTGAACCAAGAAAAGTCTGCACTGCCAGGGCTGCAAGAAACACCAGGAGCACCGCGGCGATGGCGGCACAGGTCAAGCACTTGACGGCCTGCGTTCTGGTGAACCCGTTCGGGTTTTCCGGATACGCAGTCAGTCTGGGCGCACCTTTACCGCCCAGCAGTTGCCTGTTTCCCCATGTGCACCGCTGCTTCTCAGCCACCAGGCCATCCCTTTCTGGCGTAAGACCTGCTCGCGCAAGTGCCTTTGCTGGTGATCGGCATTGCCTGCCCGAGGCAAGCATCCGAGCCGCCCAAACCGTGCACATGCCAATCAGGTGGGCTCGAGGTCGAGTCTAACAGAACAGTGGTAACAGGCGGGGCAAGGTGTGTCTCTGAACCGTTTCAAGATGGTGACATGATGTGGGGGTGATGGTCACATGTTGCTGAGAGCCGGTAACGTCAATCGGCGGTCTGCCGGGGTGGGGTGTCGCCGGCGTAAAGTCAGTCGGGTCCTGTTCTCGGCGACTGCCGGAGGTGATCCGTTGAGGTTGACCGGTAAAGCACCAGGCCATTCTGCTCTATACGATTGACTCTTCCCTCCCAGCGCATGTATTCCAGATGGGCGATGGTCTCGGTGATGGCAATGCGCTGCAACTGGGGCGGGTAGTCATCCCAGCCGAGGGCCGGGATGTCCCAGCTGACCTGGGAGGATATGTCGTAGGCTGCTCTGGACTGGTGCTGCAGCAGGCGGAGTATCTCTTCTTTGCGCCTGTCGTGATGCTCAAGTATCTCATTGATCCTTGCGGGCAGGTTGGAGAACACTTGCTGGTGAGCCGGGAGTATCCTGTCCACCGGGAGGTTTCGCAGCTTCTGCAAGGCGTACAGAAAGTCCCCCAGAGGGTTGTCCCCCGACTGGACGTGATAGCTGACGTTGGGAGTTATCTGGGGAAGTATGTGATCGCCGGAGAAGAGAAGGCGGTTCGTCGGCTCGTAGAGGCATACGTGTCCTGACGAGTGGCCTGGAGTCCATATGACCTCAAGGTCGTAGATGCCGGTGTGGATAGTCTCGCCCCCGTAGAGTGGTTCGTCGGGCATGGTCACTGTTACGAACTCCATGACCGGCAATGAGGCTGCCTCCATGGCAGGCAGCCTGGATTCGGGGACCCCGTGACGCCGCAGCAGTGCACCCATCTGCCGCTGCAAATCGGCAAACTTGATATACCTTGACTCTATCAGTGCCCATTCCCACCTGTGCGCCAGAAGCCTGGTCCGAGGCGAGAGTTGCTTTATCTTGCCCGCCAGACCGAAGTGGTCCGGGTGGACGTGGGTCACCACGATGGTGGCAATGTCGGCGAATCCGAGTCCCAGTCGGCGCAGCCCAGCCTCCAACCGCTGCAGAGACTGGCTGGTGTACCATCCCGTGTCCACCATCAGCCATCCTTCTTTCCCGGCGACAAGATAGCAATTGAGAGAATCGAGATGGCTTACCGGCAGGGGGACTACTAACAGATGAATGCCCTGGGCTATTTCCATGTCAGCACCTGGCTGCTAGCCATCCAGAAAAGGCGTAGCGTCGACAGAAGTCTACCATCGGTGCAATCTGACAGGCAACCCTGCGGTTGCCTCCGAATCGCGGCCGCCGTATGGACACGGCAGCAATTGTCCCATAGGAATGGCTCTGCTATAATCGCGCCAGGGGTTTGCGGGCACATGGAGCATGCTTCGTGGGGCTAGCCAGGGTTTATTCCGCGGCCACCGTTGGTCTTGACGGCCAACTGGTGGAGGTCGAGGTGGATATCTCCAGTGGACTGCCATCAATGACCATCGTCGGTCTGCCGGACACAGCAGTACAGGAAGCCAGGGAGCGGGTACGGGCGGCGATACGCAACTCCGGCTTCGTTTTCCCTACCAGGCGGATCACCGTTAACCTGGCACCGGCTGACCTCAAGAAGGAAGGCCCTGTCTACGATCTTCCTATTGCGGTGGGTCTTTTGCTCAGTTCAGAGCAGCTCACGGCTGACGTCGATAGAATGTTGTTCCTGGGAGAGCTTTCTCTGGACGGCAGCTTGCGGCACACACACGGTATCCTGCCCATGGTGGTGCTTGCCAGAGAGAAAGGTCTGGTGACCTGTTTCGTTCCTCCGAGCGACGCCAGGGAAGCGTCTCTGGTGGAGGGCGTTGACATCATTCCGGTGGGCACTCTGGCCGAGCTGGGCAGTCACTTGCGGGGAGACAGCCCCATTCCTTGCCATCCGCGGGGTGACCTGAAGGAGTCTGAGGTAGAAGGGTGGCATGTCATCGACCTGATGCATGTGAAGGGTCAGGAGCATGCCAAACGGGCGCTGGAGGTGGCAGCCGCCGGAGGTCACAACGTCCTCATGTGCGGACCGCCGGGTAGCGGCAAGACCATGCTGGCCCGATCTCTTGCGACTATCCTGCCGAAGATGACCATGGACGAGGCTCTTGAGGTGACGAAGATATACAGCGTTAGCGGCCTTCTGCCTTCGGACACCCCTTTGATAACTCAGCGACCTTTTCGGTCGCCTCACTACACCATTTCGCAGGCTGGCCTGGTGGGAGGAGGAAGATGGCCAAGGGCGGGCGAGATAAGTCTTAGCCACAGGGGCGTTCTGTTCCTGGATGAGTTTCCTGAATTCGGCCACACCACCCTGGAGGTACTGCGCCAACCTATGGAAGACAGGGTGGTAACCATCAGCAGGGCGCAGGGCAGCATCACCTTTCCGGCCAATTTCATGCTCGTTGGCGCTATGAATCCCTGTCCCTGTGGGTATTATGGCGACCTGCTGAAGGAATGTCGGTGTTCGTCGGGTGATGTCACCCGGTACCAGAAGAGGATCAGCGGGCCTTTGCTGGACCGCATCGACATTTTTGTGGACGTGCCGCGACTGGAATACGAGAAGCTGGCTGACAGTCAGCCCGCGGAAGGATCTCAGGAGGTCAGGGCTAGAGTAGAGAGGGCTCGGCAGGTGCAGCGGCAACGCTTCAGCAATACCAGACTGGTGTGCAATTCCGATATGACACCGGTGGAGATCAGGGAGTTCTGTCCTGTAGAGCCCTCGGCGCAGGGGCTGCTCAAGGTGGCTGTGAAACAGATGTCTCTGTCAGCGCGAGCCTTTCATCGTGTCCTGAAGCTGGGTCGCACCATTGCCGACATTGACGGCGTCCCCATCATCGGGGCACATCACATCGCCGAGGCATTGCAGTACAGGCCGAGGGTCGCAGTCTGACCCAGGTCCCGGCTGGCACTGCCGCTGTTCTTCTTCAGGGTTATCTGGACGAGGTCGAATAGCTCCTGGCTGACCAGGGGATCGTGGGCACCCGGAAGAAGCTCTTTCTTGTACTTGACCTTGCCAGTGTAGAAGGGGTTGTGAAGGATGATCCTGACCGACGATGCGGTGAACAGCCTGGGACCGCCTGACAGGTTGCCGTTCTCATCCGGCAGTCTCTTGGTGTTGCGGGTGCGGAA
>CAZTYW010000045.1:0-8242 GCA_964617695.1 uncultured Dehalococcoidia bacterium | reverse complement strand
AGATCGTAGACACCAATGATAATCTGGAGTTCGATGAAAATGGAGCTGTGAGAATTTGACTACATTGTGGCTATTGACAAATGAATCCTTATTGATGTATAGTAAACGACGAAATCGCCTGATTATTAATAGTCTAAGAGCAGTTAGCCTACGATCCACCTTCAATGCAACAATGACGCTGTCTCGCTCTACCACGTTGTAGGAGGCGCCATTCTGCATTACTACAAAGACGCGAACAAAGGCGGTAGCCATCAAGAGGTGCTAAGCAGCTCAAATTGAGGACTTCCAGTCACATAAGAAAAGTCGGGGATGGGTTTGCCCATCCCCGATTACTAAACACGTGAACCCTGCAAAGGGATGAGAATAGCTGAGGACGAACTGGGATGGCCAGCAGAATGATTCTTGCCAGGTACAAGAGAGGGATCTTGGCAAGCTCTATAGTCATCTTGGCTCTTCTCCTTGCTCTTCATCCTTGGGATACTGACCCATTCACTATTACGGCAGCATTCTCCAATATATCCCAGCCGAACCGGGCAGGCAATCTGACACAATACCTTCCTTTTGGCCTCAATGGTGATATCACAGAGACCGTAACTGCGGCAATCTCCGGGAGCAGTCCTCCCCTGATTTTCGTTGGCACAACCAGTGGCCTCTACATAATTGATGACGGTGGTACCGTAGAGCATACTCTTCTCACACCATATGGGATCGGCGGGATGGATTTAGTAGGCGATATCAATGGTGACGAGTTGAAAGACTTGATCGTCTGGTTGAGGCAACCGGCTATTCAAAGTGTGGGGTGCTATGCAGGCCAAACCTGGGAGGAACTGTGGGACTTCAGTCCCACACAAGAAGTCTTCGTGAATGATATGGGATGGACGGAGATGCAGTTTCCTATACATTGTGTCGAAATCGCATCCGTACATGAGGAAGTCTTGATTGTAGTCATGCTCTCACGAGCGCTGATAGCGCTGCATGCCGAAACGGGCACGGTGAGTTGGAGTCATTGCTCCCCTACCGAAATAGTGGACATGGCTGTGGTACAGCGAGCAGATGGCATTGACAATATCGTGACGGCGACAGAGGATGGCGCGCTGTTCGCGCTCGACGCAGAGAATGGCAACGAAGAATGGCGAATGAAGCTCAACGAAGAATCACAAGACCACGGTGGGGGAGTCGTTGTGAAGTTTCAGCCCTATGTGAGGGATATGTCAGCCTGCGACTTGGGAAAAATCGCGATATCATCAACCGACGGGCGAGTTCGGCTTCTGGACGTGGAAACGAGACAGTTTCTGTGGGAACATAGCGTGATTACCGAAGGCAATCTGGGAGAACTCCTAAGACTATCGTTCGTGCCTGGCAATGAAAATGCGCCGTGCATACTTGTCAGCAGGGGTGAATCGTATATGTATCCATATTTCTCCGGCCATCCTGACGACACCCAGGTCGTCGCTCTTACGATCAAGGGCGAAGTTTTGTGGGATGGTCAGTTATCTCTTTGGCGTCATGAGGCACCCGCGACAGGAATTTATCAGAGGAAGGCGATGATACTTGAACCCAGCGTGTCAGGGTTCAATCTGGTTGATGTGGGCTCGGGCCAACGTATTTACACCGTCAGCGAAATCACACTCGGTGGCGGCTTCCCACTCGTTAGGCAACTTGATGAGGAAACCTACATTACCTTGTCAGACCAGAGTGATTTGGCTGCCGTTACTTTGCAGGGCGAAGTGGTTTGGTGTTACCCACGCATCGAGGCGCCCTCATCTGTGTTTACGTACGGGCAAAGCGGGAATCTTCTTGTGTGCTTTGAGGGGCCTGCGCCAGGCGGAATCCGCTTGGTCAGCTTGGTCGAAAGAGGCACCCTGATTCCTGTCTGGTCTTATTTGGTTCCCAAGGACCGATACACTGCCCAAGGAGGACTACGTCAAATTATCGAATTGGACCCCAGGAGTGCTGAGGGGGTTCCGGATTTTTGCGGATACATGGGAGAAAACCTGATCGTGCTCGACGGGCGATCTGGCCGGGCCTCTTGGATCGATGTCGGCGAGAATATCTGTAAAATCGGCTTTGCCGGGACCATCTCGGAACAGATGTATCTCGCTGTAGGCTTCTCCAATGGCGTGGCCCTTATGAGCATCGAAGGAGCCGAGATATCGAGGATCCCTTACGGCATTTCGCCGGGGATGGAGGCGCAATTCTTGGTAATCGACGATACGAATGCAGATGGAGTGTGCGAACTTGCACTGGTATATAGCGACCGGATAGAGATCGCAGACAGTTCACTGGCAACTATGGACTGGAAACCCCGTTTAACCTGGACCGCAGGAGATAGCTGGCTAATTGAAGCGGCCGATGTCGTACCTGACTTAAACCAAGATGGCAGGCGAGAGGTCGTCTACAGAAGATCCTTGTCAACCGAAGTGCCGCCACCAGCCGAGATCACTGATACGCCCACAATGGTCATTCGTTCTCCGGTTGATGGTTCATTGCTGTTTGAGCACTGTGCAAGCCCGTTTCCAATTTGGGATATAGGGTGTGCCGATTTCAACGGAGACAACTACCCCGATTCGATAATCTGCCATCAGCCCACGAGCCTGCTAACACCAGCAGGCTATATGGGTCAGACAGCAACGCTGGATGTGGTGTCTGGGAAGGATGGCGAACTTATGTGGAATCTGGAACTTGATGCCTCAAATTGGTCTTGGCCGCTCAGCCAGGTTCCGGCACTCCCCCTCGGAGACTTCAGTGGCGACGGCATCACCGACCTTCTTGTTGCGGGCCAAGATTTGTATGGTACGCCGTATCTGCGCATCTATAACGTCATGGGAAACGAGTTGCTCAAGGAGGTAGGCATAAGTCCTATCCGATATCAGAAGGACATCCAATACAGATTCGATTCAAAGCCATTGTTGAGTTTAGGAGACATCAATGGGGACGATCATCCAGAGGCAGTCGTAGTTCTTACCGAAGCACTGAACTGTCCTCAACCCCTGCAAATGGGTGAAGATCGTCTATATGCAGATTCATATGCATTTGTCGACTTGTCGGAAGGGCGACTACTGGCGACTCTTTGGCGTTATTCCCCTGTATCGGCCCGCTTGGTTCCTCTTCCCGACTGTAGCGGGCTGGGTGCCATCGCATTTGGAGCGACCCATCGCTTTACCGTGGACTTCTCGGCCACTATTCTCCCTGATACACCATGCAATATATCAGGCCCCGCGGTAGAAGTGCACTCCCAATATGAACAAGCCACTGCCTTTCTCGAAACATACGCCGACGGACAACCCGTTGCACTACACTACGAGGCGGGATCACGCCAAAGCCGACGAGCTTCAGATACCTTCAACCTTGACTCGGGCGAACATCAGTTGGTGATCAGGGGAGGCGATTCTAGTGGTGTAATATTGTATGCCCAGCAGTCACTTACAGTGCACTATGCTTGGCACTTTACGGTTCTGGTAGTGACCATGCTGGGCATCGTGACCATACTATTCTTTCTAATGTGGCACACGCCATTGTCAAGCATCCGGAAAGAGAAGGACTCTGCTTCAAAGGAATTTGGATGAACGGCCAGATTCTTATAGAGACGCAAGGCCTAAGCAAAGCCTACGGGAAGCTTGTGGCGGTGGACTCTGTAGGCCTATTGGTGGGGTCAGGAAGTGCACATGGTCTGATCGGCCCGAACGGGGCAGGGAAGTCTACCCTGCTAAGGATGCTGGTGGGAGCAACCAGGCCCAGCAAGGGTTCAGGGACCATAAAGGAATTCGCACTGGGTTCTCTTGAAGCAAGAAGAATAATCGGCTACTCAATGGAGCGCCCCTCGTTCTATGAGGATATGACAGCATGGGACTATCTCGTGTACATGGCCACACTGAGCGGCTTGCATGTTCGAAAAGCTCAAGCGAGGGCTGATGAACTTCTCGACTGGCTGGAATTGGGTTCATTTTGGAGGGCTGAAATTCGGGGCTTTAGTGCGGGCATGAAGCAGCGCCTCAGCTTAGCACAAGCCATGATGCACAGCCCGGAGTTGCTTATACTCGACGAACCAACGGCCAATTTGGACCCCACTGGCAGGCTGAAGATTCTTAAGAAACTTAAGCAACTCCCCGTAGAATACGCAGTAACTATTCTTATCAGCAGCCACATCCTTTCCGAGTTAGAGTATCTCGTTGATTACGTGACAATCATGGACGGGGGGCGAATAATTTTCCAGGGTGATTACAGATTTGGCATATGCAGGACCGTGCATCGATTTGTGCTCAATACCAGTGATAACGTTTCCGTTGCAGCCATGTTGAGCGCCGAGGGCAGTGCAGAGAAAGTAAGTATTGAAGATGATGCAGCCATTCACTTGATTGGGCAGGATGCATCGTCAATGCAGGACGCTGTGCTGCATGCCGTCAACGAGTGCCGTGCAAGGGTATTCTTATTCGGCGAGGAAGATAGCCGACTCGAGTACATCTATAGAACTCGAGTCGTGGAGGACATCGGTGGCACGTGAAGCGGCGTGCATTTTCACAAAGTCCCTAATTGATCTGGGTAAGGCACGAAAGACGGCTATTCTGATGCTGCTCGGAGTTCTAGTGCCAGTTGGCTACGCGGTAGCCATGCGCCCTGCCCTGCTGGGCTCAGGCGGGGCCATTGACGCCCAGACAGAGAATATCGTCAGTAGCTTCATAACTATATCATTCATATGGACAGCAGGCATCTTTCTGGCCACAGTCGTGTCGGCATCGGGAGCCGCCTCGATATCTAACGAGGTAATAAGGGGGACGATGCTGACTCTGGTGAGCAAACCCATACGAAGGTGGCAGATTGTGATAGCGAAGCTGGCTGCCCTTGCTGCCTATGCGCTTTTGCTCGAGGGCTCCATCCTGATTCTTTCATCGCTTCTGCTATGTGCTGTACTCGGTGTTTCCTTCCCTGTTTTGGCTGGCGTTTTCGGTCTTGTACCCTGGCTGTTGCTCTACTCACTAGTGGTTATTCTTGTGTTTGCCTGCCTTTCCGTGGCAAGTGCAGCTGTATTGCAGGGACAGATCAGAACCATGGTCGTATTGGGTACAATCATCCTGATCGTATTCTTCTCAGGAGCCTTGCTGTCAGCTTCAGGGATTGACCGGCAAGCCTACAAGAACCACCACGTGTACATCATTGACCCATCTTATCATCTCGGGACCATCTTCCTGCCAGTGTTGGAGCAGGCAAGAGGCGGCATGCCACCCGCTGGCTCGCTCAAGAAGCTGGCTACATTTTGCCGAACCTTTGAGGCGGACAGTACGAGCAGTCAGCAAGGGTGGCAATGGTATCAGCATCCTCCGCTACTCAGTAGCTGCATGGCGTGGTACGTATCTCTATTGGGATTGATGACTGTATCGGGGCTCTGCTTGTACGTGACGATCCATATCATGTATTCGAAAGACATTCAGTAACAGAAAGGAGCATGATGCCGCACAGTCGTCCAGCAAGTCAAATCTTGACCTTGGCCGTTCTACCTCTTCTCCTCTGCATGATTTTCATAATGTCTTCGGGCTGTGGGCACTCGTCGGATAGCCAATGGGAGGACCCGAGCAACCTTCGCGAACAGTGGGTTTCCCCTTACCAGTTTGACGCTATGGTCGTCCCAACCGACGGTTCTCCTGGAATACTAAGTGACTATGCAATAGAGCTAACGTTTGAGACTGATGAAGGCAGTCTGCAGCTTCGCTGCGATGCCGCAAACCACGGTAGAGGCGAGGTCGATGTGCAGGTAAAGCGTGTTTCAACCGGTCCCGACGGGGAAGTGGTTACCGATGCGACATTCAAATTGGACTGCTACGAACTCCATCACCACATTACAGTCCTGATGAACAACAACTGGGGACAATCCTTGCCGGTTTGGGCAGACGTAACCTTATGGATTCCCACTGGAAAGCCGGTGGATTCGGGGGGACCGTATGGGGTGTGTGTCAAAGCAGCGTATGAAGACTCGTCAGAAACCAGCGGCCTTTGGAGTTGGTGTGGCAACACCACCGTGTTTGACTCAGGCACGGAGCAGAATGCCGGCGGCACTGTCCGCTACGAACCTTATACCAGCGGAGAGTTTGCGGGTTTTGACAACTATGTCATTTTCCCCATCTATGGGGTGCCATGGAAGGCGTTTGCGACCTATTCTGCCGGCGGAGAGGACTATTTCGAGCTCATTGATACGACAACTGGCGAGGGCTCACGAATCCTTTACGAAAATCGGTGTGAACGTATTATCAGGTTGATCGGTGGGTGTGAGTTTACCACCTGGCAGCTATATCACTGGTCTGCCCTTACTACAGATTCGACATGCGAGACTGGAGCAGCCTTCACTTCTGATATGCCGTTACCGTTTTATTACTATGTCAAAATAATGGAGGCAGGATCGGTAAAGACAAACATCACGTGGAGCATGGTCAGTCTGAGTTTGAGGGACGATTGACCCAGCTCCCTCGCAGGGAGCTGGCTATGGGACTGGTAATGTAAGAGAATGGACTATTGCAGTACCAGGCAGGAGATATCGAAATTGGGCGTCCAACGGCACGAAATAGGTACCTGGCTGGTCGTGGCGGGGTTGGCTGGACTGGTCGCACCCTGGGTCGGGGCAATCGCGGCGGCCGCCGGAATCCTGGTATTGCTCAAGAGCCCCACGACTGAGAAGGCTGGCCCTGGACAATACAGGTTGGTCCTGCTGGCGGGGGCCATCATCGTGGTCTCCGGTATAGGGCTAACAATCGCCGACATCCTCTCGACTCATTCACCCTTGGATACCGTACGAGCCTCCTTCGCTGATGCGCCCGGCAGCAGCTATTTTGTGATCTTCCCGCTTCTCTCGTTCCTCACCGGGTTCTATACAGTGGGCATTCAGGGAAAGCGCGTTTTCGCCAGCCGTGCACGGTCCCGTGGAGCTGGTGCACCGGCACTATTGGTCATACCTATGGGCATGATCTCCTACCAGTACTGGGGCGACTGGGGCTGGTTCGCCCTCTTTGCGTTCATGGCCATAACCGCTCTGCTGACCGGCGCATTGGAGGTATGGCATTTACGACGCAGGGCCGCTTCCAAGCAGGGCTGAGCCGCCGCAAGCCTATCCGGCGCCGTTTTGGACCATGCAGGAAAAATGGAAAACAGGCAAGCATCGACCCGTCATGAAATAGGCACCTGGCTGGTCGTGGCGGGGTTGGCTGGACTGGTCGCACCCTGGGTCGGGGCAATCGCGGCGGCCGCCGGAATCCTGGTATTGCTCAAGAGCCCCACGACTGAGAAGGCTGGCCCTGGACAATACAGGTTGGTCCTGCTGGCGGGGGCCATCATCGTGGTCTCCGGTATAGGGCTAACAATCGCCGACATCCTCTCGACTCATTCACCCTTGGATACCGTACGAGCCTCCTTCGCTGATGCGCCCGGCAGCAGCTATTTTGTGATCTTCCCGCTTCTCTCGTTCCTCACCGGGTTCTATACAGTGGGCATTCAGGGAAAGCGCGTTTTCGCCAGCCGTGCACGGTCCCGTGGAGCTGGTGCACCGGCACTATTGGTCATACCTATGGGCATGATCTCCTACCAGTACTGGGGCGACTGGGGCTGGTTCGCCCTCTTTGCGTTCATGGCCATAACCGCTCTGCTGACCGGCGCATTGGAGGTATGGCATTTACGACGCAGGGCCGCTTCCAAGCAGGGCTGAGCCGCCGCAAGCCTATCCGGCGCCGTTTTGGACCATGCAGGAAAAATGGAAAACAGGCAAGCATCGACCCGTCATGAAATAGGCACCTGGCTGGTCGTGGCGGGGTTGGCTGGACTGGTCGCACCCTGGGTCGGGGGGCGGCACTGGCGGCTGCCGGCCTTCTCCTGCTACGCAGTAGCCGCACATCAGACAAAAGGGACCTCCAAATACACCCCCGCTTGGTCCTGCTGGCGGGGGCCATCATGGTGGTCTCGGGTATGGGGGCCGGCAACGGTTGACCTTCTTTCGGCTCACTGAGCTGTGGATAGCCTTCGAGGACTCTTGGCTAAACCCGGGGGCAACTTCCCCGGCTCTATACCCGGCGATTACCGGCATCAGCGTCATATAGGGCACCGGCATCTTGGGAAGACGGCATTGGATTCACTCCCAGCCTGTTAGGCTTCTTGAGGCCGGGGCGTTCATCGTGGTTGGCATAGTCGAGATCTATCCTGCTTACGCTGCGCGGCCAGATTGGGGCTGGTTCGCCATCTGGACCCGGCTAGCCTTCGGTCACACCGG
>CAZTYW010000044.1:0-16435 GCA_964617695.1 uncultured Dehalococcoidia bacterium | reverse complement strand
CAGCCGTCATCAGTCCGTTGGGCCCACCTCCGATGACGACTACATCCCAATCACTTTCCGTAGGAAACTCATCGAAGGGCTTGCCAAGCAGTTCATCCATAACCATGGTTTCTTCCTCCCTCTTTCTTACGGACGCACAGCCGATTTCTTGCCCTGTTCCGGAATGTACCAGGGCGATGCATACCACCAGTCACCGGGCTCAACCAGGCCATCCTCAATCAAGATGTGCATCAGGTTGTAGGGAACCGCCATCAAGAAGAGACCTCCGGGATGGCCGGCTGTCTGGTTGCACAGGTAAAGCCCATCAATGGGCGTGCGGTACCGCGCCAGTTCCCGAATAGGACGATTCTCCGCCCACTGGTCGTTGCAGTGGCGAGTGCCACACCAGGTGCCCCCAATCATCCCCGTATTGCGAAACTCCGAGTCATACGGGCTGTTGGCCCAGCGGGCAATTATGTTATCCGAATTGAGGTTCTCGTACACCTCAGACAAGGACTTGACCACGTACTCGTTCATCCCGTCCTTCCACCTGTTTATGGCATCAGGCCCATCAGCGTGGTACTCAGGCGGCGGGACAAGATGATACACCGGCGACATCAGGTGACCTTCACCTCTGGTGACCTGCGGGTCCGTCAGGGCAAACCTCTCCGAAGGAGTGGAGAGCCACAGCGCCTTATCTACAGGGACGGTGGGATTGCCTCTCTTGCCGTCCACGTCCGCCACATGGTCATAATAGATCTCACGCGAGTCCATGGGGTACGCCCCGCCAAGCATGCCCGGGAACTTCGCCTTGGCGCGAAGCTTCTCGCGGGTAAGAATGTGCGACACGTAGATGCTGCCTCCCTTGAGACTGATGTCGTTTACACCCTGGAGCAGTCCCCGGTCTACGTGCTGCGGCCCGACCAGCTTGTTGAAGGTCTGTCTGACGTCCACACCACTGATGACTGCCTTGTTAGCCCAGATCTTCTTCTCCCCACACGTGGCGGTGTCCTTCATGCGCACTCCGACGGCCACGCCGTCATTGAGAATGATTTCGTCGACAGGACAGCATGTCCGCACGGTTACCCCGTGGGCGATGGCGCAGCGCATGACTGCATGGAAGTAGTCGTGCATTCCGCCCCGCGGCACATGCATGCGTGTGTATATCACCAGCGCTATGTTGCAGCACCAGCCGGGGATGGCAACCCCCTTCCAGTGTCCGGCAGCGCCTGAGTACCAGGCTATGATCGCCTGCTGCACCTTCCAGGGCTCGGTATCCAGGCACTCATCCGTCAGGTCAAACAGGTCCATCTCCAGCAGTTCCTCAGTCCACATATCGGGCTGGTGCTGCTTGTATACCTGCATGTAGGGTATGTTGTCGATGGTTACCTCCACCTCTGGAGGGTGCGGCGGGCACCAGAAGGTGGCGCGCAGCAAGTCCCTGGTGAAAGGAGGCTGGCCGAGCAGGCCACTGACCTTGGCGTAGCCCATCTGGTCCTTCTCTGTGAGCTTTGACATACCCTGGGTAGTGGGAACGCCCCTTCCCACATCGGCCATGATATCGCCCATCTGGTTCTCTTCCATTGCCCGGAAGCCGTATTTCCAGAGCTCCAATTGGTCAAAGCCCGGGGCCGCTCCACCGTACAGGAACATGGCGTGGGGATTGATGTGCACCCCGGCTATCGGCTCCGTGTTCTCGCAACCTCCACCGGCCTCAGGGCGCTCCTCCAGTATGCAAACGCTGGCCCCGCACTTGCCCAGATATGCCGCCAACGTCACACCGTTTGGCCCACCACCCACAATGACGAAGTCGTACCTCTCCTCTTTGGGCATGCTCAACTCCTCTCTTCCATCAAGTATTCCAACCCCCTATGAAGCTACTTCACAATTGGCAATTGCCAAGTTGTGTTGGCACCCTTTCCCTCGTCATGCCAAATACCACGGCCACGTCAGGGCTGTAGAGCCGGTACCTTGCCCTCCTCGGGTATGTACCACGGCGACGGATACCACCAGTCGCCGGGCTCGGCGATTCCGTCCTCGATCAGAGTATGCATCAGGTTGTAGCCACAGGCCATCAGACAGAGACCGCCCGGGTGTGCTGATGACTGATGGCACAGGTATAGCCCGTCGATCGGGGTACGGAGACGGGCCAACTCGGGCAATGGACGCTCGTTCCACCACTCATCCCTGGAATGACGGACTCCATACCATGAGCCGCCAAGGAGTCCCGTGTTACGCAACTCCGAGTCATAGGGCGTGTTGGCAAAATGAGCGATTAGATTGTCCGAGTTGATGTTCTCGCATATAACGCTGAAGGTATCCCGCATGTAGGCGTTCATCTCTTCCTTGATCTTGTTGAGAGCCTCAGGACCCTCGGGGTGGTACTCCGGTGTGGCGACTATCACATCCAGAGGACCGCAGATGTACTGTCCAGGCCTGGTGCACTGCGGGTGAGTAGGATCATAGTTCAGGTTGCCCACGAGCAGGAAGAAGTTCTTCTCCGGAGGCACCGTGGGGTTACCTTTCCGGCCGAGCGCGTCGGTAATGTGTTCGAAATACTCCTCCCTTGTGCCCGCTCCGCCGAGGAAGGGCCCTCCGGTGAAATTCCCTTCTCCAGCAGCGCCCAGGGCGAACTTCTGACGGTAGCGTAGCTGCTCATGGGTGAGGAAATGGTTCACGTAGAGGCTGCCGCCTTTCAGACTCAGGTCCTTGATGCGCTGTCTGAAGCCAGCATCCAGATGGCTGGGCCCGATCAAGTCCAGAAATGTCTGCCTGATATCGGTAGCACTGATAACGGCCTTCCTGGCCCAGATCTTCTTCTCGCCGCAGGTGGCCGTATCACTCAGGCGCACTCCGACGGCCGTGCCGTCGTTGACAATTATTTCATCTACAGGACAGCAGCTTCGGACGGTCACTCCGTGGGCTAGAGCGCAGCGCAGGAGTGCGTGGTAGTACCCATGTATGTTGCCGCGAGGCCCAACAGGTCTCGGCATGTACGGCGGTATCACCGTCAGAACGCTGCACAGTGCCGGGATCGCCTGCCCCTCATGGTGACCAAAGGCGCCCGAGACTGCAGCCACATAGACCATATTAACCTTGAAGGGCTCGCTCTCACAGTACTCGTCCAGCAGATCAAGTAGCGTGCACTGGAGCAACTCTTCGGACCAGACGTCGGGCTGATGCTGCTTGTACACCTGCATAAACGGGATGTTGTCGGGGGTCAGTTCGATGTAAGAGGGATGGGGCGGGCACCAGAACGTTGCCCGCAGCAGGTCAGTTGTAAAGGGAGGCTGACCGAGCAGACCGCCCAGCTTGGCCCAACCCATGGCGTCCCTGTCGGCCATGGGCCTGAGCCCGTCGCCGGTCATCAGTAGTTGCAGTGGTTCGCCTGGGGCCGGCGCCCGGGGGTTCGTATCCATACGGAAACCGTACTTCCACAGCTCCAATTGCTCCCAGCCGGGGGCAGGCCTCCCATAATTTGCGATGGCATGGGGAGAGATGCGCGTACCAGCCACCGGTTCAGTGTTCTCCTGCGCCCCTCCACACTCCGGCCTCTCCTCCAGCATGCAGACGTTCAGCCCGCACTTGGCAAGATAGGCAGCAATTGTCGTCCCATTGTGGCCCGCACCTACTATGACGATGTCATAGACTTCATCCCTGGCCATGGTAACCTTTCTCCCCCCAAGAAGCTGCTGGATGCAACCAAATAAAGCCAGGGTAGGGAAGAAGTTTCACCCCCCAAACATATCCAGTTCCCAGCTTCATTGGCCTCAGCGGCTCGTACGAAGACGTATGTCCGTATGGAACGGCCAAGCAGTCTGCCTAGCCAATACTCTCTGCATCCGCAGAGGATACCCCGTGTTTGGCACCGAAGGATGTGGGTGCACGAATGTGGGCCCGATCTTAAGACAGCCAGGACGCGAGAATGTCTCAGATGGTCGACGCAACAAACCAGGTGTTGCCCTTCTTCACACGCAACAGGTTCAGCCTTGCGATCAGAGTTGAGCCGATCGCCTGTGTAGGTCCGCTGGCCTGTATCACCCGCGCCGTTTCTTACCGCTACACTGGAAGGTGGCTGAGAGATGCAACGAGATCCAAGCGGAAGTTGCCAACGAAACAACGGTGAATCTGGTGTAAGGGGTTGGGGATTGCCTAAAGAAACACTCCCCCGTCCGGTTGTTAAGGTGCCCTTTTTCTGTTTGAAGGTATCACAAACCTTGCGTCTTGTCAATGCCTTGAGAAGCGATGTTCGGCAAGCCGGGGCTTCCAGGAACAAAGCAGACTACGGGCATGGTTGCCGTCGCCGCCACTTCATCCACCTCCAATCGCCAGGAGGATGAACATCTCATCGCCATCCTTCAAAGGATTGGCCCATTCGTCGGCATAGACCCTTTCTCCGTTGACAAACAACTGGACCTGCGGCAGGTATTGGCCATCCTTATCGTACAGCAGGGTCCTTATGTCCGGGAACTTCGCTTCCAGCTCGTACAGACACTCTTTGGGGGTGGAACCCTCCACCTTCACCATGTCTTGCCAATTGGTAAATATCCGCAGGGGAGACGAGATCTTCAGAGTAACAGTCATCTTTCACCCCCAGCAAACAGGCCGAACACTCTCGTTACTTGCATACGCCGCAGCCTGGGTTCTTCCTCAGCCTTACCTCGTCAAACCTCAGGCTCAGCCCGTCGTAGACCAACAGTCTGTCGGTCAGCAACTCACCTATACCCAGCAGGTACTTCAACACCTCCGTAGCCTGAATGCAGCCGATCACCGCCGGAGTCACTCCAGGAACCGGGGCAGGGCCAGGCACAATTCCATCATACAGACATCTCAGGCACGAGGTTTTGCCCGGAACAATGGTGGTGGCCCTTCCTTCGAAGCCGTACACTGCCCCGTGAAACAGGGGCAAGCTCCTCTCGAAGGCCATATTGTTAAGGATGTACCTAGTGTCAAGATTGTCGGTGGCATCAACAATGAGATCGTCAGCCACCAGGTCATGGACATTCTCTTCAGTGATCCTGTCGGCTATAGCTTCCACCCTTACCCCCGGATTGAGCAACTCGAGCCTCTCCTTGGCCACCAGGGCCTTCTCCCTACCCAGGTCTCCGTCCGAATAGAGTATCTGTCGATTCAGATTACTGAGTTCCACCTTGTCACAGTCTATCACCCTGAGCTCTCCCACTCCAGCAACGGCCAGGTAGGTGGCCACAGCCGACCCCAGGCCTCCAACACCAACCAGCAGGACCCTGGCTTGCCTGAGCTTCTCCTGTCCCTCCCTGCCCCAGCCGGCGAGCATCATCTGTCTTTCGTATCTCTGCATATCTGGCTGGCTGATCATCTCCAGTCTCCGCACCAAAGCAGGTCACGGTGGACCGCCACCGGCAGGCCCCGAGTGCCGCGGCCTACAGGTGACGCGCGTCCGTGCACCTAACCGAATTCGAGCTTCTCTTGGCCGCAGGGGCAACAGAATTGACCCCGGCCCGTTGTCCCAGGCCGCAGCACTTCAAGACCTCCGAGTGGCTGCGGCGAACTGAGCTAGAAATGTCTGCACCTCTCCCCATGGAGAGAGGTGCAGCGACTATCGCTCAACAGACAGACTAGTACAGCTTGGCCGCAAGATCGTCCAAGCCCAAACGCTTCAGGGTCTCCTTCGAAGGCCGCCCGTCGGAATTGAGACCCCGCGCCGGGTAGAATTCCGTCAACATGAGCTCCAGGTCGGGCGCCGACCCCACAGCCCCACCTTCCGTCGGAGGTGTAAGTATCTGCCTGGGCAGGCGATCATCTGCCGCCGTTATCCCCATGAGGTTGCTGATGCCCCTCTTCATCATCCATATTCTTTCGGCGCACTCCCGCAACTCTTCCAGGTCATAGTCAAAGCCGCTGGACGACCGCATCAGATCGACCAGGTCCTCGGCGTTTATGACGATCATTATCATGTAGCACAGTATGCCAGAATTGCATATCTGGCCAAGGTCCTGAGACTGCTTGACTACAGCACCCATCCCCTTGCTCTCTTTCGCAGGGATGCCAGGCACCAACTCAAATTCCGGCCAGTTGAAGATGCCCGTCCCAATGCTGTATGTAACGTCATTGGTATGGCAGGCGCCCCTGACACCTGTGGCATAGGACAGCCCCAGCGCATGGAGGGCCCTCGGATCGTGCATAGGTACCTCAAGGCCCTTCACTTCAACCGAGTAGTCGGAGGCATTCTTGCCGATTCGCTGTGCAGCCCGCTTGCTCCCCTCGGCAAGCACATCGCCAAAGCCCTCGCGCCGGGCGATCCTTCCAATCATATCCATGACGGCTACATGATTGCCCCACGTCAGCTCTACACCGTCGGTGTCCTTGACACTGAGGATACCTTGCTCCAAGCAGTCCATCACCATGGCTATGGTAGCGCCGCAGGAGATGACGTCCATACCGTACTGGTTGCAGGCCTCGTTCATCTTGATGATCGCAGCCATATCATCGATCATCAGCAGGCTCCCCAAAGTGACAACACCCTCATACTCGGGCCCTCCACCTTCCATGCCGCTGAACGGCCCCTCTGTTATGTGAACCACCCTCTTGCACCCAACGGTACAACCGTGGCAGGACTCGTTACCGATGTAAAACTGTGGCCCGCTCAGCACCGAACCATCGGTCTTCGCGGCGAGAGCGCTGTTGTCACCAACAGTCCAGTTCTTGCCCGGCAGGTCACCAGTCACCACGCTGACTCCCACGGCGGCATTGGTGCCCATCATCCCGAGCACCTGCGTCGCCACGTTCTCCTTGGCCTTCTCAGTTACGACCTTGCGCCTGTCGGCGTAAGCCGTTGGATTGGCCAGCGACACTTTCTTCGTCCCAGAGGCAACGATCGCTTTCAGCTTCTTGGAACCCATCAGGGCCCCGAAGCCGCAGCGGGCAGCAAGGTCCCTCTTCCCATCCACGACGGCCGCGAACTTCACCAGGTTCTCGCCGGCCTGACCGATTGAGAGGACACTCGCCCTTTTTCCGTGCCGATCCTTCAGCAGATCCGAAATCTCGTGGGTGTTCTTGCCCCAGAGATCACCGGCATCCTTGATCTCTATCTTGTCATCCTCGATGAGAAGATAGACAGGCTTATCGGACGCCCCCTGGACGATGACCCCATCCCAGCCAGCGGACCTCAACCGGTTGGCAAAGCTTCCGCCGCATGAGCTCTCTCCCCACATCTCAGTCAAGGGCGACTTGCCGCAAACCGCGAAACGGGCTCCCCCGGGGAGGCTGGTCCCGCTGGTGGGTCCGATGATGATAAACAGGATGTTGTCCGGTGACAGCGGATCCACATCTGGCGGGACCCGGTCAAAGGTGAGTTTGGCCGCCAGACCACTTCCTCCGATGTACTTGCGGAGTATGTCCTTCTCCACCGTGCTGCTGCCAACAGTGCCGGCGGTGAGATTCACCTCCATCATTCTGCCTTCGAAACCTGCCATCTATACCTCCTTGTTCGTGCGCTACCCGAGCCTATCGGGGCCATTGGTTCTCGATGGAATCACGACACTACGCGAGGAAGAGTTTCCACATTATGCATCGTCTTACACTGATCGACTGTATGCAACCGAATCGTCACGAGGGAAGGAAGGCCCAACACAGGTGCCCCCGGACGTGTGCCAAGCCATACAAAGGAGAAACACCGGGAGGCGGCACAAGGAAAGGCGCGAAGTGGCAACTTGCCACAGAATCGCAGTAGTACGGCCGAGAGATGCAGAGACCAGACCGCTCGCCCGCGTCATGCCGCAGCAGCCCGCTGGCTTGCCTTGCGGCAACGTCATGAAGCTTGCCGTACCCCCTTCCGCCATCCCGTTGTTAAGGTGCCCTTTCAGGCTTGGAATACCACAAAACCGTGATTCTTGTCAAGCTAGCGATCAGGCTACCAGCGGCTCAGCCACGATCGACCAGCACTAAGACCCTGCTCCGAACACTACCTCCAGGAACTGCTTCAATATCCTGGCTGTAGCTCCCCAGATCACCCGATCGCCGTAGTGGTAGAAATACTGGGGAACGACGACTCCGTTGATATTCTGCGGCTCCTCCCTGAGGTTGTTCCTGTCCAGGAGCACCTCCAGCGGGACAGAAATGACCTCCTCCACCTCTTCAGGACTTGCCCTGAACTCATACGGATAGGGTATGGCTCCTACAAAAGGCGAGATGATGAAGTTGGTAGTATAGGTTGGCATATCATCCAGCTCCCCCAGGACCTCCACGTCCCCGGGATTCAGCCCGATTTCCTCCCAACTCTCTCTGAGCGCAGTGTCCTGAAGGGTGCGGTCGTCCGCATGCCGCACTCCCCCGGGGAAAGAGACCTGCCCCTTGTGGTGATTCACGGTCTCTGTTCTCTTGGTAAAGACAAGGTGGGACTTCCCCTCCTTCTCATATATGGGCATGAGAACAGCGGCAGGAGTCAGCCCCGGGGCGGCATACACCTTCTTGTGTCGCTGAGACAGAGCCCTCCTTATGATCGCCCTGGTGGACTCTCCCAGACGGTGCTCATCCCAGAGCTCCTTCACCCTGGCCCTCACCTCATCCAGGGATACGTCGGTGTTGATCACCACATCGGCGTGCTTCACTCTCTCCTCTGCAGGTAGCTGGGCCGAGATGCGCGCCAGGACCTCCGCCTCCGAGAGACCGGACCGCTGGCAAGAGCGCCGGATAACAGTGTCCTTGCTGGCTATTGTGACCCAAACCTGGTCCACCAGGTCGAGCCAGTCGGCCTCTACCAACAGCGGTGCTTCAAGCACTATCACCCCGGCACCCTTTTGCCTGAGCACCTCGATCCGCTCTCTGGCGACCTGGTGCATCGCAGGGTGCATGATGCCATTCAGCCGCTGCAAAGCTTCAGGATCATGGAACACGATCCGACCCAGCTTCTGACGGTCGACCTGGCCGCCCTCTTTGAGAATTCCGCGGCCAAAAGCCTCCACCACCCGTCGCCATGTCTCAGTCTGCGGCTGAAAGACCTCGTGACCAATCTCATCGGCGCTCAACACTTCAGCACCGAGCTCAGCCAGGAAACCGCAGACCGTGCTTTTGCCGCTGCATATGCCCCCGGTAAGGCCGATAACTGCCATTGCCACCAAACACCCCCTATTTTCCGTTTAACGGGTAGAAATATCAAGCTAACCCGTCTCAGTTGATATTTCCTGGCCGGACAAGTATGATTTCGGCGGGGTTGCTCCGCAGCCCCGTGAGGAGCAATGCAAAAGGGACACCGCGCCGTGACGTATGTCTACAGGCACCTGCCGCGGGACGAGCACACCGGCCCTGAGGGCAACCGATACAGTGCCACCGAGGGAATACTGGAATATCAGGGCCGAAAGGTCCTCTACCAGTATGCCGACGCCCTGGGAGTCACCTTCTGCACTGGCACCGGCGCGCCGTACGTCGGCAGCATCAATGTGAAGGGATACGTGGTCAGGTGGAAGTACGCCACGGACGAAGCCGGTGATGCCCTCTCCGAGATCGAGCCCATAGCCGACCGGGAGGTGCAGAAGGCCATCAGCAGCCTGCTGTGGCCCGAACCCCGTGCCCGAAGGGTCACCTTCTCGTAGCCCGAAACCAGGCAAATGTCATCCCCCCGTTGCAGGCTGCCGTTCCCCTAGGCGACACCCAACCGCGGGCAGCTCAGGGAAGGCTTCGGGGCGTGAAGCGACCCGGAGAGATTCCGATCAAAGAGGTGGACCATGGAACAGGTGAAGCTGGAGCAGCTTCCCAAACAAACCCTGGTAGAGCTGGCCAGGATGTATGCCCGGAACTGGCAAGACCTGGACGGACTCTGGTTTCAGAACGTCGAATTGGAGTACGGCCTTGAAGCGGCGGTAAAGCTGGACCTCAGGAACTGGGAGCGCCAGTCCATGATAGAAGCACAGAGGATAAAGCGGCTGCTACGACTCGATGGCGGGGGCCTGCCCGACGTGCTGAAGGCACTGAGTCTGATGAGCTGGCAGCTTGTATCTCCAGGCTTCGAGATCGAGCAGGAGACTCCTGAGAGAATCGTGCTCTACTATCCACGCTGTCCCGTTCAGGAAGGGAGGAGGAAACAGGGCAAGCAGGTATTCCCCTGCAGGACAATGAAGCTGACTCTTCTTTCCAACCTGGCCAGGGTGATCGAGCCCCGGGCAAGTGTCGCATGCCTCACCTGTCCGCCCGACCCCCACCCAGACGAGTTCTGGTGCAAATGGGTGCTCACCATGAACAGCGACTAGCCGGAACCCGTAGACAGACGGCCTGCTACATACCTGCCTGTTTTGGCTCTATCTGACCCACGATCACGACGGCGCCAGAGGTATCGGCGGGGTTAAGCATATACTCCTTGTACTTCTTGTACCTGCCCTCGAGATGTTCATCGATGTACGCCTGGTCATAGTCGGCGATCACGGCCAGAACACCGACACCCATCTTCTCTGCCACATCACGAGCCTGGTCAACATCGTCAACGACGAAGACCACGCCTGTGATGCCCTCTCCGTGCTGGTCGATGAACTTCTTGACGAAGCTGTCGCGCCCTGGCAGCGGAGCACACAGCTCTATCCCAGCGTCGAAGCTTATGGCCGCACTCAAACCAAAGGGTTCGGCCCCAGCACTGACGTCAATGAAACTGGTGTTCAGGAGCCTGGAGTAATGGGCTACGGCCCTGTCGAGGTCTTTCACCGCCATCACCACCCGATTGACGCCCATCGGTCTCATAGAACACACCTCCTGTCGCTATCTGTATCCTCACTTCGACTCCAGCGAGCAGGCCGCTGGACGATCACCAACCAGACGGTAATGCGCCCCGGGCCAGAAGCTACGCCCCGGCTCGGCCGCGTCGCCGCTGATGATAGTCCATGTACCTGACTATGGCCCGCGCCGCTCTGTACAACGAAGGGTAAAACGCTATCCTGTGCTCCTGACACATCTGACGAATGGCATCCAGTTCTTCCAGGCCAGCACCGGTCTCTACCGCGTGGACAGCCACCGCTTTCGGCTTCCGCACGCTTTTGAACGCCTCCAGCATGCCTCCCCTGACCTCGACTATCATCTGGCGGATGTTGCTCTCCCTCAACGGCTCCATGTCGGGCGACACGTGCCACAGCAGGATGTCGGCCTCCTCCCAGCGATCAAGGGCCATCAACACAGGTCTCCACACCGCATCGCCATGGGGCTCCGCCAGGATGTCAACGGGGTTTCTGAGCATGCTGCCGGCCAGTGGGACGTACCGGTTGAGCTCGGCCCTCAAAGCATCGGGAACGCGGGGGACATCCAACCCGCCTGACTCGCACTCCTCGGAGGCCCGAACCCCTGCCCCTCCCCCCGCTCCCACCACCACCGCCCGCCTGCCCCCGGGCAGAGGCAGGAACAGGAAGGTCACCAGCATGTCCACCAGTTCCTCCACGTCCTCGACGGGAATCACTCCAGCCTGCCTGAAAGCTGCATCCCATACCCGGAAGTCGCCAGCCAGCACGCCCGTATGGGACTGAGCGCCCCTGACGCCCGCCTCCGTGCGGCCTCTCTTGATGATGATCACGGGTTTCCTGGCTGCAGCTTCGGCGAGAACCCTCAGCAAGGCCTGGCCGTCCTTCGTCCCCTCAATGTATGCTCCTATGACATCGGTCTCAGGATCGCCCGACAGATACTCAAGCAGTTCAACCTCGTCGACGTCGCTGGCATTTCCGAAGCTCACCGACTTGCTGAACCGCACCCCCCGAGCTGCTGCCATGCGAATGGCTAGATAGCTGTAGCCGCCACTCTGAGTAATGAACCCTACCCTGCCAGTCTCCTTCGGAAAGTCGGACGCGTAGCAGATACCGGAGGCCGGGCAATAGATTCCGACGCAGTTCGGCCCGATGACTCGGACGCCGCCACCGCGAGCGATGCTTACAAGCTCGTCCTGCAGCCTCCTGCCCTCCTCCTCTCCGGTCTCAGCGAACCCGGCAGTAAATAGCTGGACGGCCTTGACCCGCTTGGTGACGCAGTCCCGCACAAGCTGCGGGGTGGCCTCGGCGGGGATGAGCGAGGTCACCAGGTCCACCGGCCCAGGGACCTCCGCTATGCTGGGGTAGGCCCTCAGCCCTGAGACCTGATCGAACTTCGGATTTATGGGATAGATTTCGCCTCTGAATCCGAACTGCAGCAGGCTGTCAAGAAACATCTGGGAGTGGATGTTGAACGGACCCGCGCTGGCACCAACTACGGCTACTGAGCGGGGGTGGAAAAAGTCATCAGATAGCATGCTACGTTGGCCTATTGTATCCAAACACGAATGCAGTGGCAATTAGCCGTGGGGCAGGCACGGCGAACCGTCGACGACAGCCTGGTATGCACCGCCTATATGTGCCAGTGTGCAACCGCGGACGGCGCAGTCGTGTTCCTCTATTGTGCGACCAGGCCACCGTCGACGGCTATGGCCTGACCGGTGAGGAAAGAGGCCTCGTCCGTGCACAGCCACACGGCAACCCTGGCAATCTCCTCAGGTCTCGCCAGCCTGCCAATCGGGTGCACGCTCACTATCTGTGCCTCCAGGGCCTCGTCACCACCGATCAAAGCGTCTACCATCGGCGTGCGAGTTACTCCAGGGCAAACGGCGTTGACACGGATTCCGGCGGAGGCATAGTCCAACGCCACCGCCTTCGTCAGCCCCACAACACCGTGCTTGCTGGCGACGTAGGCAGCGCTCAACTGGAACCCCACCAGCCCGGCCACCGAGGCCGTGTTGACGATTGCACCGCCGCCCTGCTTCAGCATCTGCGCAATCTCCTGCTTCAGGCAGTGCCACACGCCCTTCAGGTTCACCGCCAGGAGGCGGTCAAGTTCCGTGTCGGGCAGGTCGGTAAACATGGCCAGGCCCTGTGCCGCCTCCACGCCAGCGTTGTTGAAGGCGCAGTCCAACCTGCCAAACCTGTCCACGGCCGCCTCCACCAGGGCTGCAACCTCGTCCGGCCTGGTAACATCGGTCCTGGCGAAAATGGCCTCGCCACCGGCTTCTTTCACCGTGCGGACCGTTTCCTCGCCGCCGTTGACGTCGATGTCGGCCACAACCACCTTTGCTCCCTCTTTGGCAAATGCAAGCGCCGCAGCCCGGCCAATCCCCGAGCTTCCACCCGTCACCAGAGCGATCCTGCCTTCCAGTCTCTGCACTTTTCAGACCCCCTTTGAACGTGCTCGAAAGTCCCCCGCAAGAGCGGTCCGGACAGTCCCTTCCGGTGAAATGCTACCACCCGGCCGAGGGGGCGTCGAGTCTGCCGCGCTCTGGTCTCTGAAGACTTCACTCGGCTACAAAGGGAGCGCCTCATCCCCACAGCCCGGCGCCACCGCAGTATATCTCAATCGATGCAAGGGTGACAGCACCAACGACGAGTGGTGGTAAAAGCCAGTAGAAAATAGGTAGTGGCATGGTATCTGTGGCCCGACTCGGACTGATAGAATGTTGGCCACCTGTTCAACAGCCGGACAAACGGGACATCAACCAGGCCTCCTTCGAAGACGAAGGTAATTCGGCAGCCGGCCAGTTTGTAGCCAGGTCCAGTGACGTCCACGCTCTCGCTATTCGCTGATGGGCGATCGGAAATCAGCAGTGGAGGTGAGGAGATTGTTCAGGAGACGTTTAGAGCAAATACGTCGCAGTGAGAAGGGAATCACCGGGATTGAGACGGCCATCATCCTGATAGCCTTCGTAGTGGTAGCCGCAGTGTTTGCCTACACCCTGGTATCGGCCGGACTATTCGCCACCCAGGAGAGCAAGGAGGCAATCCACGGCGGCCTCGAAGAGGCCAAGGGCTGCCTGGAGGTACGGGGCGCCGTCATCGCGCTGGCCAACTCAACGGGCAAGAGCGGCACAGTAGCCCAGGTGACCTTTATGCTGGCCAGTGCGCTGGGCGGCACACCGATCGATTTCACACCACCAACCGACAGCGACAATGATGGGGTGGCCGACGCCAACAGCCAGAACGTGGTGGTAATGTCCTACCTTGACAACAACAACCGCGTGGATGACCTCTACTGGTCGGTCAGAAAGTGCGGCAGCTCCGATATAGACAACCTCCTGGAAGACGGTGAGTTGTTCCAGGTCACCATAGGTCAGAGCACGGCCGTGGGCAACCTTGTGGATGCCCTCGACTTTGATCTCTCGGTCAACACGACCTTCACCATCGAGATCAAGCCCCCTGTCGGCGCCGTGCTGGCCTTGCAGCGAACGACGCCACCGGATATCAGCAGTATAATGAACTTGACGTAGTCGGTCAGGCACCGACAGGCATAGGGTGGGCTCGGCCCGCTACGAGGTGTTCTCTCTGACCAGGCGACATTCCGGCACAGACCCGCGCCTGGCTGCCGGCCACAAGCTGGCGCCTCTGGGTGAATCACTCAACTTCCGTGCCGCGGATGAAGCGCAGCGCAACCCACCGTTTCCTGGCGTCGGCGGCGCATGACCCCACCGCGGGATTGCCACGTCGCTTCGCTCCTCTGAATGACAGGTGTACAGCAGTCGCCGATTCTGTTGTACAATTGACTTTGACAAGGCGATGAGACCTCTTAGCTACACCCAGATATCCACTTACCAGGCTTGCCCCCTTTCCTACAAGCTGCAGTACGTTGACGGACTCAAGCTGGAGGCCAAGTGGTACTTCAGCTTCGGCGAGACGCTGCACAAGTGCGCGGAGTACTTCTTCAGCGGCAGACTGCCCGGCTATCCCACGCTGGACGAGTTGCTGCAGTTCTATCAGGACAACTGGAGCTCCGAAGGCTGGCCGTCCCCGGAGGAAGAAGCTGGCCAGAAGGCATACGGAGACCACATCTTGAGGGAGTTCTGGGAGATCCACAGCCGTGACTTCAGGGCGCCTCTGGCCACCGAGCGAATGTTCATGGCGGAATTGGAGAGCGTGAAGCTGCGGGGCTACATAGACCGGATAGATAAGCTGGACACCGGCCGACTGGCCATTATCGACTACAAGACGAATCAGTATCTGTTCACCAAGGACGATGTGGAAGACTCGCTGCAGTTGACTCTGTACCAGCTTGCCTGCGAGCAGATGTGGGACATGCCGGTTGAGCAACTGACCCTGTACCACCTGCGGTCCAACACCCCGGTGAGCTGTGGGCCCCGGAATCGTGAACAACTGGCGGAGGCTGCCCGCCTGGTGGCTGCCGTAGCCAAAGGCATTCAGGCTGCGGAGTTCCCTGCTACAGAGAACCGGTACTGCCCGTGTGACTTCCCCCAGCACTGTCCCTACTACCGTCACCTGTACGGTGAGCCCGTTCCAGACAGCGACAAGCCTGAGGGACTTCGCCAAGTCGACATCGCCGCGTCCATCGAGCGCTACGCCGCTCTCCACGATGAGCGGAGCCTGATCGACAGGGAGGTCAAGGAGCTCAGGGAGCTAATTGTGCAGTACTGTCAGGTCGGGGGGCTGAACCGCGTCTTCGGGCCTGAGCACGCAGTGACATACCGGATGGTCGAACGGACCGGTTACGACGAGGAAAAGATCAGGGCCATGCTGGAGCCTCTCGATCTGTGGGACAGCGTGGTCAGGCTGGACCCAACAAAGCTCAGGGCGCTGCTCGATAGGAACGATGTGCCGCCAGAGATCAAAGAGAGTATAAGCTCGCTGGCCGAGGTGGTATCACGCTACCCGCAACTATGGCTGAAACAGTTGAAACAGGATAGGGAAGAATAATCAGCGCTGGGCGGGCCGCACTGTCAGCAGGGGCCTGAGTGAGCAGGAAGGGCGGTGACAGGGCACGACCAGGATTGCTTCCTGCGGTTGAGCCCTGGTTTTTGTGACACCGGCACCTCTTGACATTGGTGTAACACGGGTGTTAGAATGATTGTTTGTGTGGCAAGGCACCGAGGGGGGTAAAACCGCGCCTTGACCTTGCCAGTACCTTACAAACTGAATATTGGTATTGCTCTGGGTGTGTAGATCAAGCTACTAAGGGCGCACGGTGGATGCCTTGGCGTCAAGAGCCGAAGACGGGCGTAGCAAGGCTGCGATAAGCCTCGGGGAGCTGTCTAGCAAGCTTAGCCGGGGATACCCGAATGGGACAACCCGCCCAGGTAAAACCTGGGCACACTTAGCTGAACACATAGGCTATGTGAGGGAACCGGGGGAACTGAAACATCTTAGTACCCCGAGGAAAGGAAATCAACCGAGATTCCCCCAGTAGTGGCGAACGAAAAGGGAACAGCCCAAACCCTGAAGGAAGAGTGGTCTTGGAGCTTATGCCTTCAGGGGGTTGTAAGGCGTAGCAGGCCCGGTCCAAGACGGGCACGGAGTTACAAACCTTCTCCCTAGTCGAAGGTCCCTGGAACGGGCAACCATAGAAGGTGACAGTCCGGTAGACGAAAGGGTGAAGGCTCCTGGCTATGACCTTGAGTACCACGGGACACGGGTAATCTTGTGGGAAGCAGGGGGGACCACCCTCCAAGGCTAAATACCCTTGACGACCGATAGTGGACAAGTAC
>CAZTYW010000043.1:2813-17021 GCA_964617695.1 uncultured Dehalococcoidia bacterium | reverse complement strand
CGTCTCACCTTGCCTTTTCTCTAAGAGCTTGGCGCTTACTCTTGTTCGTGACGCCTCTGCCTGATCTGGGGAGGCTGAGTCTGAGAGTCTCTCCTAGGTTGTTGAGGTCTTGCTCACTCTTCGAGCAAAGATTCTGGAAGCTCTCTTGGTCAAAGTCCGCCGCGACAAGCCTGACCTTGGGACTCGGCGGCCGCGTTCCGCGCCACTTCGCATAGACTTTCCTGACGACTAGGCAGTCGGGCTGGGCAAGAAGCTTTTCGTCCGCCAGGGTTGTGTCAATTCCCTCCTCTAGCTGAATCGTGCGTGGTACGTCCGCAACTTTTACCGTTATCTCCATCTGTTCATCCACAGGCATTCCGATTGAAAAGTCGTCGAGGTCAGGTGGGCGATTGAAGAATATGTCCAAAGCATGAAGAATGCTGGACTTGCCACTCTCGTTTCGTCCGACCAGTGCGGAAAAACGGCCGAACGCGATCGTGGTTTCAGATTGGAAGGCTCTGAAATTCTTGAGAGTCACGCTAGCGATGTGTATGGCCGCCTCCTTGCGCCAAAACTCCAGTCTCGGTCATTGAGAATGAATCTCACTAGATAGATAATACGGCGGAGATGATGCGAACGTCAAGGGCTGGTCTCCGTGATTTTGCCCTTGTGCTGAGAATGGGAAGAGCAGTGGGCTGTGAGACAGGGCCCATCCCGCCCCACCCCAGGGTGATTTCCCCCGTTTCTCGGGGGGAATGCCCCATTCTCTTTCCCCCGGCGCCGGGTTACCCTTTTCGACATCAACAGCTCGCAGCAGGGCATCCGGCGCAGCCACTCACCCTGCGGAGGGAGGTCCGAAATGGAGACCAGAGCAACAAAGATTCTCATCGTGGACGACGAGCCCGATTTCACCACCGGCCTGCGGGCGGTAATGGCGGCAAAGGACTACGAGGTAACCGTCGCCACCACCCCAACCGAGGCCCGCGAGGCGACCTGGTCGGAAAGGCCGGACCTGGTGCTGCTGGGCACGGTCATGCCGCGTGGCGAGCCGTTCCTGTTCCACAGGTGGCTGAGACAGACGCCGCAGTTCGCCGATGTGCCCATGATCGTCATCGACGCCCCGGTGGAGAAGCAACTGCTCCGGGGCTGGACCAAGATCGAGGGTATGCAGCTCGACGCCGATGACTACCTGGTCAAGCCCGTCGATCCGGAACCGCTGATGGCGCTGGTGGAGAAGCTGCTGGACAGGGCCACCAGGCGGATCAAGGTACTGATCGTGGACGACCACGCCATCGTCAGAGAGGGCATCCGCGCCCTGCTGTCACTGCAGAAGGACATGCAGGTCATCGGCGAGGCGGTCAACGGCGAGGAGGCCATCGCCAAGGTGGCCCAGCTCGCTCCCGACGTGGTGCTGATGGATATCGTCATGCCCGTCATGGGCGGCCTGGAGGCGACCAGGCGGTTGAGCGCCAGGCCCGAGCCGGCCAGGGTGCTGATGCTCAGCCAGTACGACGATGAAGAGAATGTCCTGGCCAGCAGCCAGGTGGGGGCCATGGGCTTCGTGCCCAAGAGGAGCGCCGGCTCCGACCTGCTGGACGGCATAAGGTCGGTCAGCCGCGGCCAGCGGTTCCAGCCTCAGTTGGAGCAATAGTCGCTCCGCCGGCCGCAATATCAACACAGCAAAGGGGGGCAAGTTGGAGGCCATTGCTATTACGCTCAATGGACGGGAGGTGAGCGGCTATCCGGGGACAACAGTCCTTGAGCTGGCACGGGAGTCGGGGGTGGAAATCCCCACCCTGTGCGATGACCCGCACCTGAAGCCCATTGGAGCCTGCCGCCTGTGCCTGGTGGAGGACGAGCGGTCGGGGTCGCTGATGGCGTCGTGCGTCACCCCCATCGCCCCGGGAATGGTGATCAACACCATGTCGCCCAGGGTGCTGGAGCGCCGCCAGACCATCGTCAAGCTTATGCTGGCCAGCCACCCCGATTCCTGCATGGTATGCGACAAGGGCAACCGCTGCGACCTGCGGCGGATCGCCTCGGACATGGGCATCGGAGTCCTCGGCCTGCAGAGGGTTCACCAGCCGGTGGCCTTCCAGGACGTCAACCCTTTTATTGAACGGGACCTCAACAAGTGCGTCCTGTGCGCCAAGTGCATCCGCGTCGACCACGAAGTGGTGGTCGAGGGCGTTATCGACTACATCCACCGCGGTTTCATCTCCAGGCCGGCGACGCTGAACGACGTGCCGCTGGAGGACTCCGAGTGCACCTTCTGCGGGACGTGCGTGGCGGCCTGCCCCACGGGCGCGCTGATGGAGAAGGACAGGCAGTACCGGGGGACGGCCGGCAGCAGCGGCACCACCGTCTGCCCCCTCTGCGGCTGCGGCTGCAGTGTGGTGCTGGACGTGCAGGACGACCGCATAGTCCGGGCGACGCCCGGCAGGGACGGCGCAGTCAACCGCGGGGCGCTCTGCGTCAGGGGCAGCTACGGCTACGACTTCGTCCACAGCCCGGACAGGCTGACCCGTCCCCTGGCCAGGGTGAACGGCAGCCTGGAGGAGGTCTCCTGGGATGAGGCCCTGGCCCTGGTGGCGGAGGGGCTGGGCAAGATAAGAGAGGCCCACGGCCCGGACAGCCTGGCTGTGCTGGGCTCGTCCAAGTGCACCAACGAGGAGAACTACCTGCTGCAGAGGTTTGCCCGGGACGTGCTGGGCACCAATAACATAGATAACGGCAGCCGCCTGTACGGCTCCGGCAGCCGGGTCGGCCTGGGTTGGACCCTGGGCACGCCAGGGACTACCCGTTCCCTGGATGACCTGGAGCAGTCCGACGTCATCATGGTGGTGGGGGCGAACCCCACCGAGTCGGCGCCGGTAGTGGGGTACGCCGTCAAGCGGGCGGTGAGGTATCAGGGGGCCAAACTGCTGCTGATAGACCCCCGCAGGACGAAGCTGGCCTGCTTCGCCAGCCTGCGGCTGCGGCCCGGGGTCGGCACAGACGTGGTCCTGATAAACGGGCTGGCCAGGGTGATAGTCAGCGAGGGCCTGCTGGACGAGGAGTTCGTGTCCCGCAAGACGGACAACTTCGACGCCTTCGCCGAAAGCCTGGCGCCCTATACGCCTGAATACGTCGAGGAGGTCACCGGCGTGGCGGCTGAGGACGTGTCCCGGGCGGCAAGGCTGTTTGCCACTGCCCGGCGCGCCTCGATTGTCATCGGCAACGGGATCACCCAGCACACCACCGGCACGGACAGCGTAATGGCCCTGGCCAACCTGGCCATGCTGACCGGAAACGTCGGTGGCGGTGGCGGTGGCATCTATGCCCTGCAGAGGGACAACAACGGCCAGGGGGCCTGCGACATGGGGGCGCTGCCCGCTTTCCTGCCCGGATATAAATGCGTCGAAGACGCCGGCGCCAGACGGGAGTTTGAGAAACGCTGGGGAAGAGAGCTGCCCGCCCAACCCGGGCTGACGGCCCTGGAGATGGTCCAGCAGGCAAAGGAGGGCAATATCAGGGGAATGTACATCGTGGGCGAGAACCCGGCCCTCAGCTTCCCGCACCTGACCCTGGTCGGGGAGGCCCTGTCGGGCCTCGATTTCCTGGTGGTGCAGGACATGTTTCTCACCAGGACGGCCAGGCTGGCCACGGTGGTGCTGCCGGCGGCCAGCTTTGCCGAGAAGGAAGGCACCTTCACCAACTTTGAGGGGAGGGTGCAGGCGATACGCAAGCTGATCAGTCCGCCGGGGGAAGCCCTGGCGGACTGGGAGATCATACTGCGGCTGGCAGGCAAGATGGACCGTACCCTGCCCTATACTTCCCTTCGACCCATCGTGGACGAGATCGAAGAGCTGGTCCCGATGTACGAGGGGGCAGGGTACGCCGGTTCTCGGAGGAAGGGCCTGTATGCCAGCGACTTTAACCTGGACTCACCGGGAGCCAGGCGGTTCTACAAGGGCCAGTTTCCCAACGGCTTTGACCGTTTCTGCCCCGCCCAGGCCGCCCCGCCCCGCCAGGCGCCGCAGCAGGACTTCCCCCTGACGCTTCTGGCAGGCAGCATCCTGCACCAGTCCGGTACCGGGTCCAGCAGCTCCAGGTCCCGGCGGCTGAAGACGGTGCAGCCCGGGCCCTTCGTGGAGATCAGCCGGCCGGATGCGGAACGCCTGGGGATCGGGCCGGGCGACCCGGTGACGATCGCCTCACCGCAGAGCCAGGTCACCGCCAGCGCCAGGATCGTGGATACGCTGGACGAGGGGATGCTGTTCATGCCGTTGTGTTTCCCGGAGAGTCCGGTGAATGCCCTGTTCGACATCTCCCTGGACCCGCGGTCGAAAATCCCCGCTCTGAAGGCCTGCAGCGTGAGGCTGGAAAGGACCGACGGCAATGATTGAGCAAGAACAGATTACCAGGACGTCAGACCTGGGAAAGATTGACCGAATCGTGGCCGGGTACCGTGACCAGAGGTGGCCCTTGATCCCCCTGCTGCAGAAAGTGCAGGAGGACTTCGGCTATATACCCCCGGAGGCCATCCAGCCGATAGCCCGGGCCTTCGGCCTGTTTCCGTCGGAGGTACAGGGGGTTATCACCTTCTACGAGCAGCTTTACACGGAGCCGCGCGGCAGGAACGTGGTCCGGGTGTGCAGGGGCACCGCCTGTCACGTGCGGGGCGGGAAGACGGTGCTGAAGCTGGTGAAGCAGAGCCTGGGCCTCGAGGAGGGACAGACCACGCCTGACCTGGAGTACACGCTGGAGACCGTGGCCTGCCTGGGCGTCTGCGCCCTGGCACCCAACCTGGTCATCGGCAAGGATACCCACGGACACATGAACCCCAAGAAGGTGTCCCAGCTCTTTGGAAGCAGAAAGAGTGAGGCATAGCATGCAGGACCATCGCCGTATTCTCATCTGCCAGGGCACGGGGTGTATCTCCGGCAGGTCTGACACTGTGTATGTAGCGCTGAGGGCGGCAGTCCAGCAGCAGGGGCTGGAGGACGTCGGCGTGGACTTCACCGGCTGTCACGGCTTCTGCGAGCAGGGGCCCAACGTGGTGGTCGAGCCCGATGGCATTTTCTATACCCATGTCCAGGAGGAGGATGCGGCGGAGATAATCGAGTCTCACCTGCTCGGCGGCAGGCCGGTGGAGCGCCTGTTCTACCGTGACCCGGTGTCCGGCGAGGCCATACCGCGGTATGCAGATATGAAGTTCTACAGCAGCCAGCAGCGGGTGGTGCTGCGCAACTGCGGACACATCAACCCCGAGCGTATCGACGACTACATTGCCAGTGGGGGCTACCAGGCTCTGAAGAAGGCCCTTCTTGGGATGACGCCGGAAGAGGTGATCGCCGAGGTGACCGGGTCGGGGCTGCGGGGTCGGGGCGGGGCCGGATTCCCCACCGGCCGCAAGTGGGAGCTCTGCCGCAGCGGCCCGACCGAGGAGAAATACGTCATCTGCAATGCGGATGAAGGCGACCCCGGCGCTTTCATGGACCGTTCCATTCTGGAGGCTGACCCCCACGCGGTCATCGAAGGCCTGACCATTGCGGGCTACGCCGTGGGGGCCAGCCAGGGATATATCTATGTCCGTGCCGAGTACCCGCTGGCCGTCACCAGGTTTCGCATCGCCCTGGAGCAGGCCGAGGAGCGGGGCTTCCTGGGTGGGGACATACTCGGCTCCGGCTTCAGCTTTAACGTGAGTGTCAAAGAGGGGGCCGGGGCGTTTGTCTGCGGTGAGGAGACGGCCCTCATAGCCTCGATTGAGAGCCGGCGCGGCATGCCGCGGCCTCGCCCGCCCTTCCCCGCCCAGTCGGGGCTGGACGGAAAGTCCACCAATATCAACAACGTCAAGACGCTGGCTGCCGTACCGGCCATTATCGACCGGGGGGCGGAATGGTTTGCCAGCCTGGGCACCGAGAAGAGCAAGGGCACGGCCGTCTTCGCCCTCACCGGAAAGATCGCCAACAGCGGGCTGGTCGAGGTGCCCATGGGCATGCCGCTGTCCACCATCATCTACGACATCGGGGGAGGCATCCCCCGCGGCAAGGAGCTCAAGGCGGTGCAGACGGGTGGGCCATCGGGGGGCTGCATACCCGCAAACCTGGTCGACCTGCCGGTGGACTACGAGTCGCTGGCCCAGATCGGCTCCATCATGGGCTCCGGCGGCATGGTGGTGCTGGACGACAACACCTGCATGGTAGAAGTGGCCCGCTACTTCCTGGCCTTCACCCAGGCCGAGTCCTGCGGCAAGTGCACGCCCTGCCGCCTGGGGACGAAACAGATGCTGGAGATCCTGACCAGGATCACCCAGGGGAGAGGGCGTGAAGAGGACATCGACAACCTGGTCACCATAGCCAAAACGGTCAAGGAATGCTCTTTGTGCGGCCTGGGCCAGACCTGCCCCAACCCGATTCTGTCCACCATCAACTACTTCCGCGACGAGTACGAGTCGCACATCAGGGAAAAGAAGTGCCCGGCTGCCGTTTGCGATGCGCTGATGATTTCACCGTGCCAGCACACCTGTCCGGTGGGCATCAACATACCGAAGTACGTGGCCCACATCGCCGCCGGTGAATATCAGGCAGCTATCGACACCATCAGGGAGCGCAACCCCTTCCCGGCCATCTGCGGCCGCATCTGCCATCATCCGTGCGAGACGCGGTGCCGCCGGGGTGAGCTGGACCAGCCGGTGGACATCAGGGCGCTGAAGCGGTTTGCGGCCGACCGGTACTTTGAGAACGGGGCTGAGCCGCCTGAGCCTTTCCCGCAGACCAGGCGCCAGAGGGTGGCGGTGGTCGGGGCGGGGCCGACGGGGATGAGCTGCGCCTACTTCCTGGCCCAGATTGGCTATCCGGTGACGGTGTTCGAGGCCCTTCCGGTAGCGGGCGGGATGCTGTCTGTGGCACTGCCCGAGTTCAGGCTGCCGAAGGAGGTCATTGACAGGGAAGTGGAATATATTGTCAGGCGTGGAGTTGAGGTCAGATACAGCACGCCGATCAACGCCAATTTCACCGTGGATGACCTGAGGAAGGAAGGCTACGATGCCGTGTTCATTGCTGCCGGCGCCCAGCGGAGTCAGCGGATAGGCATACCCGGCGAGCTGGAAGACGTCGAGGGGCTGTACTACGGGTTGCGGTTCCTGAGGGACGTCAAGATCGGCAGGCAGGTGGCGGTGGGGCGGCGGGTGGCTGTGATTGGTGGGGGGAACGTGGCGCTGGACTCCGCCCGCACCGCGCTGCGGCTCGGTGCCGAGGAAGTCAGCATCTACTACCGCCGGTCGCGCAGCGAGATGCCGGTGACCGAGGTGGAGTACGACGAAGCCCTGGCTGAAGGGATCAAGGTCAACTTCCTGGTCAGCCCCACCAGGGTTGTCAGCGACCACTGGAGGGTGGTCGGCCTGCAGTGCAGCCACATGAGCCTGGGCGAGCGCGACCGCAGCGGAAGGCGCAGGCCGGTGCCCATTGCCGGCTCCGAGTTCTTCGTGGAGACCGACACGGTCATTCCGGCGGTGGGCCAGGCCCCTGACCTCTCCTTCCTGCCCCCGGATAGCTCCCTGGAGCGGACCCGCTGGGAGACCCTGGTGGTCAGCGGCAATACCCTGTCAACCAACGTGCCGGGGATTTTCGCCGGAGGCGACTTCGTCAGCGGGCCCGGAATGGTGGTTGACGCCATCGCCGCCGGCAGGAGAGGGGCCATTGCCATAGACAAGTACCTGCGGGGCGATAACTCGCGGGTCGAGATATATGACCTGAGGAGCGGCGCCGTTCGCCAGATGATCCCCGTAGATGAGGATGAGGATACCTGGGAGGCGAAGCCGCGGCTCGAAGTGCCCAAGCTGCCGCCGGTGGAGAGAAAGGCGAGCTTCCGCGAGATAGAGCTGGGCTTCACGGAGGACAGGGCCCGCGAAGAGGCCAAACGGTGCCTGAGATGCGACCTGGAGACGTGACGGCTCCTGGGATGCCTATTGTTCAGTCGGGAGGTCGAGGATGAAATCCATCACCAAGCAGAAGTCACTCGAAGAGATTCAGCAGCAGCTTGAAGGGCTGGAGCGCGTGTACATCATCGGCTGCGGTACCTGCGCCACCACCACCCGGACCGGGGGCAGGGAAGAGGTGCTGGACATGAAGGAACGCCTCCAGGGCCTGGACAAGGTGGTCACCGGCTGGACGGTGGTGCCCACCGCCTGTGACCAGGTGACCGAGGCCGATTTGATCAAGAACAACGGGGCCATCAACGGCGCCAGCTGCATTCTGGCCATGTCCTGCGCTCTGGGAGCGCAGAGGATCGGCTCCTACATCAGCAGGCCGGTGATCCCGGCGCTGGACACGCTTTTCCTGGGCTTCGAGGAGAGCCCGGGCGATTTCCATGAGGTCTGTGCCCAGTGCGGCCACTGCCTGCTGGGCTACACCGCCGGCATCTGTCCCATTACCGCCTGCCACAAGCACCTGTTGAATGGCCCCTGTGGCGGGACAGACAACGGCAAGTGCGAAGTTGACAGGGAAAAGGACTGTGCCTGGACGCTGATCTACAACCGGCTGAAAGAGCAGGGCCGGCTGGACGTGATGAAGAGGTACCAGCCTCTCAGGGACGCCCAGGTGATGCCCAGGCCCAGGATGACCAGAGTAGGTTGAGGAGGAAGGCCATGGCCAGGAGCTTCAGGGAAGTCCTCAATTCCGGAGATTTCGTGGTGACCAGCGAGATCGGGCCGCCAAAGGGCACCAATGTGGAAAGCATGTGCCACCACATCGACCTGCTGAAGGACAGGGTAGACGCCATCAACGTCACCGACCATCAAAGCTCGGTAATGCGATTTCCTTCGGTGGGCGGCTGTCTTTACATAAAGGAGCGGGGTGGCGAGCCCATACTGCAGATGACCTGTCGCGACAGGAACCAGATGGCGCTGCAGGCCGACCTGCTGCTGGCTTACGCCAGGGGCATAAGGAACGTCCTGTGTCTGACAGGGGACTCCATAGTGGTCGGCGATCACAAGCATGCTGCCGACGTCTTCGAGCTCGACTCGGTGCAGTTGCTCAGGGCCGTTCGGCAACTGGAGACGGGGAAGGACCTGGGGGGAAACGACCTGGACGGGGCGGTGGAGTTCTGCGCCGGGGCCATCGTCACGCCCGAGGCCAAGCCGATCGAACCACAGCTAATCAAGTTCGAGAAGAAGGTGGAGGCGGGTGCCGAGTTCATCCAGACCCAGGCGATTTACGACCTGGACAACTTCGCCGGGTTCATGCAGCAGGTGCGGCAGTTCCCGGTGAAGGTGCTGGCAGGCATAGTGCTGCTGGTGTCGGCCAGGATGGCGAAGTACATGACCGAGAACGTGCCCGGCATCTTTGTGCCGCAGGACCTGATTGATGAGCTGGCCAGTGCGCCCAAAGGTGAGGCACTGAACAAGGGGATTGAGATCGCGGGCCGGATGATTGCCACGTTGAAGAGAGAGTCGATTTGCGACGGGGTGCATATCATGGCCATAGGCAAGGAAGAAGTGGTGCCGGACATCCTGGCGGCAGCCGGACTGTCCAACGGACACCAGAACCCGTAGTCAACAGGGCACGCCCGTTTTAAGTTGGTGTTCCGGGGCCTGGCAGATGCCAGGCCCCTTTTTTGTTGTTCGGGACTTCCGGGCACGGCCTGCGCCGTGTCACACACAGGCGGTGTCAACAGAAGTGTGTAAATTCATGGAGGGGCATATGCTTCCAGGCGGAGTTAAGGTGACAGATGATTCCGTCGATGATGCGAGCTACGCTGGCCGCGTTCCCGCCCGGTAACCCGGGTACTCGGGGCATTCAACGGCTAGCAGAAGGGGCGTACCCGTCCAATACAGTCAGCCAAGGTAGGAAGCACGCCCCCTGGTACACGCAAGAGACCTGACCGAACTGCCGCCTCTCTCCTCCCCTGGCGGGAGGAGAACATGAGGAGGGGGACTTCACCCTCACCCGGCCTCTCCCGTCGAGGGAGAGGGGGGTGGTCCTGGCCTCCGGCAGTGCCAGGGCCCACCCAGACCGCGGTCTCCCTGGGAGACCCCGCCGGCCAATTGATTCGCTGAGAGGCCTGTCAAGGCTGACGGCCGGACCTTCCTTCCCCGTTTGTGAGTACAATCGGCGGTTTGCCTCTGAATGATGCCACCAATTATAATTGTGGTTGAGTTTTCAGCGGGAAAAGAGGTTCGATTCAGGAAAGGAGTAAGCAGATTATGGCGGGGATAGTCTCCTACGGGGCTTACATTCCCATGTACAGGCTTAGCAGGGCGATGCTGGGCCAGGTGTGGGGTGGGGGTGGCAAGGGAGAGAAGGCCATAGCTAACTGGGACGAGGACAGTATCACCATGGCGGTTGAGGCGGGCATCGACTGTCTCAAGGGAATTGACAGGCAGTCAGTCGATGCCCTGTATTTTGCCAGCACGACGCCGCCATTCAAAGAGAAGCAGTCGGCCAGCATCGTGACGGCTGCCCTTGACCTGCGTGAGGACATAGTCGCGACTGACTTTGGCAACTCCCTGAGGGCCGGGACTCTGGCCCTGAAAGCTGCGCTGGATGCAGTCAAGGCGGGTTCGGCCAAGACGGTGCTGGTGATCGTTGCGGATGGCCGTCTGCCGGCCCCCAATTCCGCCTACGAGCCGCTGTTTGGGGACGGCGCGGCAGCTTTGCTCGTCGGTGACAAGGCCGTGGTGGCGGAGATTGAGGCCAGCTACTACTTCACCAGCGAATTCATAGATGTCTGGCGGCTTGAGACTGACAGACTGCCCCGTGCCTGGGAGGAGCGCTTTATCCTGGACGAAGGATACGAGCCTCATATGAAGAAGGCCTTCGCGGCTCTGCTGAAGGCCAACAATGCCAGTGCCAAGGACTTCGCCAAAGCAGCTTTCTACGGGCCCAACGCCAGGAGTCACGGCGCAGTGGCCAGGGCAGCGGGCCTGGACGCCAAGACCCAGGTGCAGGACCCCCTCTTCGACAGTGTCGGCAACACGGGGGCAGCCCTGGCCCTGATGACACTGGTGGCAGCCCTGGAGGAGGCCAGTCCGGGCGATAATGTCCTGCTGGGCAATTATGGTGACGGTGCCGACGCCCACATCATCAAGGTGGCCGATGGGATCAGCAAGGCGAAGGATAGGCGAGGCATCAAGAAGCACCTCGAGTCCAAGGTGATGTTGGAGAACTACGGCAAGTACCTGAGATTCAGGGGCCTGATGGAATTCGAACACACACCTATGACCAGGCCGCGGACTTCCCTCCCTGCCATGTGGAGAGACCGTAACTGGGTCTACCGCTGTCACGGGCATCACTGCACGCAGTGTGGCAAGGTGCAGTTCCCGCTGCAGAAGCGGTGCATGTACTGTCAGGCTGACGAGAAGTTCCTCGAGGAGGTGCCGCTGGCCGACAGGAAAGGCGTGCTGGCCACCTACAGTATGGATGAAAGGGCGGCTATTGTAGATCCTCCTAATGTCCTGGCTGCTGTCAACCTGGATGGGGGAGGCAGGATCTTCAGCCAGATGACCGACCGGGACGTGAACAACGTAAAAATGGGTATGCCAATGGAATTGACCTTCAGAAAGATCCACGACGCCCTTGACGTTCACAACTACTCCTGGAAATGTCGACCGGTAAGGGTATAAGAAGGAGGAATGATGGCAGAGCCGATCAAAGATAAAGTCGCAATTGTGGGCATGGGGTGCACCAAGTTTGGTGAGAGATGGGATGCCGATATCAAGGACATGATCAAGGAAGCGGTGGATGAGGCCCTGGAGGACGCCGGCGTCGAACTGAAGGACATGCAGGCGGCATGGCTGGGCGCCCAGTGGGGGTCCCAGGTAGTGGAAGGCGGCGTTGTCACCGGCACGCTGCTCTCCAGTACCCTCCAGACTCAATATATTCCGGTGACCCGGGTGGAGAATGCCTGCGGCACGGGGGCGGAGTCTCTAAGGGGGGCCACCTTCGCTCTTGCTGCCAAGGCCTATGACCTGGTGCTGGTCGTCGGGGTGGAGAAGTGCAAGGACATGGGGTTTGGCGGCCTGCCTTCGGTATGGATCGGCCGGTGGGAGCCCGTGTACGGGGCCTTCGGCACCGGTCCGGGCAGGTATGCCATGGCCGCCACGGCCTACTTCGCCAAGTATGGTCTCAGCAACGAGGAGGGAAAGAGGATCCTGGCCGAGATATCGGTCAAGAGTCACTACTACGGCGCCAGGAACCCCAAAGCCCATTTGAGGCGAGAGGTCACCGTGGAGCAGGTGCTGAACGCGCCCATGATAGCCTGGCCTCTGGGACTCTTCGACTGCTGCGGCGTGACCGACGGCGCCTCGGCGGCTATCCTGTGCCGGACTGAAGACGCCAGGAAGTTCCGTGACGACTACATCACCGTCAAGGCCTTCGGCATGTCGGCCAGCCCGGGTTGGGGCAAGGAGAGAGAGGACTACGATTTCACCTACTGGGATGCCACCCAGGCCGCTGCCCGAGCAGCTTATGCCGAGGCCGGGATAAAGGACCCGCGCAAGGAGCTTGACGTGGTGGAGCTGCACGACTGCTTCACCATCGCCGAGCTGATCGCCAGCGAGTCGATGTTCCTCTGTGAGGAGGGCAAGTTCAAGGAGCAGATGACCGACAAGAGGGCCTACTACCACGATGGGGAGATGCCGGTCAATATCAGCGGCGGGCTGAAGTCCTTCGGGCACCCCATTGGGGCGAGCGGCTGCCGCGAGGTCTACGAGATATACAAGCAGATCCAGAAGAAGGTCGAGGAGCCTTCGCGCCAGATGGCAGACGTGCAGATGGGGCTGGCCCACAATCAAGGCGGACATCCTGGCAAGTTCGTCTGCGGCTGCACCGTGGTGGGCGCGCCCTAGTACAGAGGGGCCCAGTCTCTAGGATGGATACAGGGTTAAACTGAGTGGCTGATGTCCGGCCTTTTCGAGGTCTTGGCTATAATACGGAGCGGGTAGCGGACATCTCTTCGGTCATCAGTCCTCCCTACGACATTATCTCTCCGGAAGAGCAGCGCTTTCTGCATGAGCAGAGCCCTTACAATGTGGTCAGGCTCGAGCTCGGGGAAGACCACGCGCTTGATTCTCTGGAGGAGAACAGGTACACGCGGGCCGCTGCTACACTGAACCGCTGGCTGGAAGAGAACGTTCTCGTCCGCCAGCCGGTGCCGGCATTCAACGTGTTTGAGCACCGGTTCACCCACCGGGGTGTTGAGAAGCGCAGGTGGGGGCTCAACGCCAGCGTGCGGCTGGGAGACCAGCGTGGCAGCGGTGCCCGTCCTCACGAGGTAATTCTCGAATCGCGTATTCAGGACCGCCTTAACCTTCTCCGTTCCTGCGGCGTCAACCTCAGCCCTATTCTGGGTATGGTGCGCCACGAGCCGGGCGGACTGCTGTCGCTTCTGACACAGGTCGCCTCGGGCGAACCGGATCTGGCCGCCGTCGACCACGAGGGAGTGGTCCACAACATGTGGGTCGTCACTGACAGCCAGAGCATAGCGGAGATATCCGCCTGGTTTGCCGACAAGGCTATCTACATCGCCGACGGGCATCACCGCTATGAGACAGCCCTGGCCTACCAGGGGGAGCGGCAGGCTGCGGCCTCACGCTGCACCGGACAGGAAGCCTTCAACTTTGTCATGATGACCCTGACGGACGTTGCTGACCCCGGCCTGGTGGCCCTGCCGGCACACCGGCTGGTGCGTTTGGCCAGGCCCGGGAGGCTGGGTGAGTTGCGGGAAGAGCTGGGTGGCCTCTTTGACCTGGAATACCATGAGGCCGCAGGCAGCACGTGGACTGAAAGACTGAAAGTGTGGCTGCGCATCTTGGAGGAGCGGGCAAGAAAACGCGTAGCCATGGGCGTCTATGGACTGGACGCCGGGCGGCTGTGTTTGCTGATGCCACGGGAGCTGCAGAGACTGGATGCCATGATGCCTGAAGACCGCAGCCAGGACTGGAAGAACCTGGACGTATCCATCCTCCACTGTGTAATCCTGCGCCAGATGATAGGCGTGGCCACGCCGCAGAAGGAGGACGATCACCTGAAGTACACCCACGACGAGGAGGAGGCGATAGCCAGGGTGGAGTCGGGCGAGTACCACTTGGCTTTTCTGATGAATCCGGTCCCGATCAGCAGTGTCCTGGCTGTGGCCGACGCTGGCGACAGAATGCCGCCAAAGTCCACCTATTTCTACCCCAAGCTGCCCACCGGTCTGGTGATGTACCCGCTGTGGGACGGCGAGCCATGACTTCATAGGCGAAGT
>CAZTYW010000043.1:0-2713 GCA_964617695.1 uncultured Dehalococcoidia bacterium | reverse complement strand
CGAAGTATGTTGTGAGGAACGGGGCGAAGATGAAAATCGGGGTACTGGCTCTGCAGGGAGCATTCATTGAGCACATCAAGGCGTTACAGCGGTTGAACGTGGAGGCCCTGGATGTGAGCCTCCCGAAGGAGCTTGAAGGCCTGGACGGTCTGGTTATTCCGGGCGGGGAGAGCACCACCATCGGGAAGCTGATGCGGGAGTATGGCCTGACGCGGCCGGTGAGAGGTCTGGCCCAATCGGGCATGCCTATCCTCGGGACGTGCGCCGGCATGGTCCTCCTGGCCAGGGAGGTGTCCGGTGGCTCGCCCGATATCCTGGCCTTGATGAACACAAAGGTGAAACGCAATGCCTTTGGAAGGCAGGTGGACAGCTTTGAGACCGGCCTGGACATGCCGGCCCTGGGCAGCGAAGCTTTTCGGGCTGTGTTCATACGTGCCCCGATCGTCGAGGAGGCCGGTTCAGGAGTCGAGACCCTGGCGCGGCTGCCGGATGGCGCGGTGGTGGCTGCCAGGCAGAACAATGTGGTGGTCTCAGCGTTCCACCCCGAGCTGACCGACGACCTGCGTTTCCACCAGTACTTCCTCAGCCTGATTGCCTCGCGGTAAGGCAACAGCCGGTGGCCGTGCTGCGGCGCAGGACGGCGGGCGCTAGAGAATGGGCAGGTATCGTTTCAGCTCGTAGTCGGTCACCTGGGCCCGGTACTGCTCCCACTCAACCTTCTTGTTCTGGATGAACGTATTGAAGGTGTGCTCACCCAGGGCCTTGCGGACCACCTTGCTGCGTTCGGCATGGTCTATGGCCTCAGCCAGGCTGCCTGGCAAAGTCTGTATTCCCCTCTGCCTTCTTTCATCGGGCCTCATTTCGTAGACGTTGCCGTCTGTGGACTCGGGCAGGTCGTAGTCCTTTTCGATGCCTTCCAGGCCGGCTGCCAGTATGACGCTGAAGGTGAGGTAGGGGTTGCAGGCCGGGTCGGGAGAGCGAAGCTCAATCCTGGTGGCCTTTTCTCTTCCTGGCTGGTACTCAGGGATTCTGATAAGGTCGGCGCGGTTCCGCCGTGCCCACGTAACGTAAACCGGCGCTTCATAGCCCGGGACGAGGCGCTTGTAGGAGTTGACCCACTGGTTGGTGACGGCGGTGATCTCCGAGGCGTGCTTCAGCAAGCCGGCCACAAAGCCCCTGGCCACTTTCGACAGGTGAAAGCGTTCGTTCTTGGCGAAGAAGGCGTTCCTGTCACCTTTGAACAGCGACAAATGAACGTGCATACCGCTGCCGTTGACCTCCAGAATGGGCTTGGGCATAAACGTGGCATAGATACCATATTTCTGGGCCACCTGTTTGACTGCGATCCGGTAGGTCATCACCGCGTCCGCCATGGTCAGAGCGTCTGTATATCTCAGGTCTATCTCGTGCTGGCTTGGTGCAACCTCGTGGTGGCTATACTCCACCGCAATTCCCATCTCCTGCAATGTGATCACCGTCTCTCGCCGCAGGTCGCTGGCCACATTTGGAGGCGTTACATCAAAGTAGCCACCCCGGTCCAGAAGGCCAGTGTCCTCGCTGCTGCGGAAGTAAAAATACTCCAGCTCCGGGCCTACATAGCAGGTGTAGCCCATGTCCGCCGCCCTTTTCAGGTTCCGCTTCAACACATACCTGGGATCGCCTTCGAAAGGCTGTCCGCCCGGCCAGCGGATATCGCAGAACATCTTGGCCGTTGCCTGGTCCATAGGTCTCCACGGAATAATGGAGAAGGTGTTGGGATCGGGCACCGCCACCATGTCGCTCTCGTCCACGCGGACAAAACCTTCGATCGAAGAGCCGTCGAAGCCGAGGCCCTCTTCGAGCGCTCTTTCCAGTTCATTCACGGTAATCGAGAAGCTTTTCAGGAAGCCCAGGATGTCGGTGAACCACATTCTTATGAACTTGACGTTCTGCTCCTCCACCATGCTGAATACGTTTTTCTTGGCCTCTTCCAGATTCTTGTCAACAACTACCATGCTCCCACCTCCTGCTTGACTCTGGTTGGAATGACTGCTGATGCTCTGCCGCCAGTCGGAACCCAACTATCCCGGCACCCTACTGTCTGGCTTCGACAGCCGCTCGGGCCATTGCCTTGAACTCTGCCAGCGGCTGCCCTCCAAGGTCTTCACCGCTGCGCAGCCGGACCGAGACAGAGGAAGTAGCTGACTCCTTGTCGCCGACCACGAGCATGTAGGGTATCTTTTGTAGCTGCGCCTCACGAATCTTCGAGTTCATCCTTTCGGCGCGAGCATCAACCGCGGGGCGCAGCCCTTCGGCCCTGAGCTCAGCCTCCACCTGCTGTGCGTAGCCAATGTGCCGGTCGGCTATGGGGATGATCATGGCCTGGACGGGCGACAGCCATACGGGGAAGGCACCTGCATAGTGCTCAATGAGGCAGGCCAGGAAGCGCTCCATGCTTCCCAGCACGGTACGGTGAATCATGGCTACCAGGTGCTGCTGGCCGTCCTCGCCGATGTAGGTCACGTCGAAGCGTTCTGGCAGGGTGAAGTCGAGTTGAATGGTGGGCCCCTGCCAGGCCCGTCCCAGGGCATCTTGCAGTTTGATGTCTATCTTTGGCCCGTAGAAGGCACCTTCTCCAGGGTCTATCTGGTAGGGTCGCGCGAAGCGTTCGAGGGCCCTGTGCAGGGTAGCGGTAGCCTGGTCCCAGGTCTCGACCGTGCCGATGTGCTTCTCC
>CAZTYW010000042.1:0-17152 GCA_964617695.1 uncultured Dehalococcoidia bacterium | reverse complement strand
CTACGATTTGACGCGAATTCTCCTCTCCCATCTTGACAGGAACCTGGAAGTACACTTCATTTCCCCACATGTGGGCCATGCCCTTAAGGGGCAGGGATTGCCAGACCATCTCTGCGCTGCTCGTAGCGTTCAGCCAGGCAAAAGCCTTTACGTCTCCCGCAGTAAGCTTCAGTTTCCTCACAAGCCCATCCCCCAATCTTGAGTCACGTCGGCCGCACAGGCTAGTCGACGGCGATTACCTCCCTGATCTCAGGTATGTCTTCTTGTATCTGCTCCTCCAGCAGGCTGACAACCGTCTCCTTGGCAATCCCCGCAGCGCAGATGGACGGAAACACCCTGACCTTGACCACACCATCCTCAACGTCCACCAGTTCAACGACGTTGACGCCCAGGGCCGGCATTATCTTCTCTATGACTCTTTCTACCCTGTCCCGCACCGTTCTTCACCTCGCCATTCGGCGCATTTCAGCTTTGCGAGCCGCTCTACTCTACGGCGACCACCTTGTCTATGTCGGGCACGTCTTCCTGTATCTGCTCTTCCAGCAGCATCACCACCGTATCTTCAGGTATGCCGTAGGTAGGGTTGCCGGCAGAGCAGCGCGACGGAATCACTCTAACCTTGACCACCCCACCGCTAACATCGACCAATTCCACGATGTTGGCACCCAACCAGGGTCTTACCTTGGCTATGGCCTTCTCCACCTTGTCACGCACGGTCTTTCACCCTTCCGTCAGGACCTTCTTTCCAACGCAAGAAGCCGGGGCAGCACGCTCACCAGAGAGAAAACCGCAGGCGCGCTGCCTCGCCGACTAGACCGCAACTACTTCCTTGACCTCCGGCACTTCCTCCCTGAGAATGCGCTCGATGCCGTTTCGCAGCGTCATGCTCGCCATCGGGCAACCACCGCAGGCGCCAGTCAGCCTCAACATAACCACCCCGTCCTTCACATCCACCAGCTCCACGTCTCCACCGTCAGCCTGTAGAGCAGGCCTCATCCGAGCAAGCGACTCTTCTACTTTCTGTCGCATATTCCCCTCCGACTATCAGTCAATTCTCACATCTCTCTGCTTCGGGAAGCACACACACTTCTCTCTCGAGACTCCCCCGGGTGGCAAATCGAGAGTGGCGCAGCAACAGCACTTCTGACAGCACCGGTCTGCCTGTGCTCGGCCCTGTCCAGCCACTGTGCTGCTTGCAGAGCAGTGTTACACAAGAATCTTACGTGGTTGCCCCTTCGCAGTCAACTTTCCAGATTGCCAACGTCATTCAATATGGCTTTCGCCCTCCTGAGGTCGTCAACCGTGTTGACGTTGAAGAAGCTCAGTCCTTGCGGATCGAATCTCGCGATCTCCGAACCTGCCACGTATTTCACCCTTACCTGGTCCAGAATCCTCCTGATCCTGAGCTCACCCTGTTCAATCTGGCGCTGCATAGGAGCCAGGCAATTCTTGGAGTACACAGCATGAAGGGGCTCCAGGCCATCATCAACCCTGGGCATGACTACGTCAAAGGCGGGCGCGCTCTCGACCATGTAGAGCAACAAAGAGGTATTGAGAAAGGGCATATCCCCGGCAACTACAAGACTGTGGAAGCTGCAAGACGCTGTCAGTCCCGTGTAGATGCCCCCCAGGGCACCCTTGTTCGGGTACAGGTCAACTACAACCTCAACCGATGTTGACGACACTGCCGGCGCGGGCTGGCCCTGCCCGACAACCACGAGAATCTCGTTGCTTACCCGTGCAAGCCTATCGATGGTCCTCTGGAGCAGAGTGCGCTCGCCGAGTGTCTGCAACAGCTTGTTCCGCCCCAACCGCCGCCCTGTGCCACCAGCCAGCACAATCGAGGTCACAATTGGTCTGTCAGCCACCTGCTGTCAGTCCCCACGCCGCCCGACCCGGCCATTTCTCCGCGCCTGAAGCCCGTATTCCCGAATCCTCGCTGAGGGTTGCACCACGCTAGCAGGGGATCGACTTGCTACATTGCGTTCGAAGCGTGGAAAGTGGAAACATCACTCCGGCAGTACAGCCACGCCTCCGGCGGACTTCCGCCTACTTGCCAGGCTTTCGAACAGCGCCGCCTCGGCCCTTCTTCTCGCCGCCCGGGCTTCTCTCTTCCTCCAGATATTCCGTATGTCCCAGATACGACAAGAGGCCTGCGATCGACAATAAGAAAGCCACCAAAATCAGCCATGCAAACCAGGGCATTTCACCACAACCCTTTGCCGGTCCGCCTCGAGCCAACCACCTTTGGCGTCCCAGGCCGACTGCTTCACACATTTTAGCACACCGAGTCCAGCCCGCACAGGAATGCTGGGCAACCAATGCTGACGACCTCCACGGCTGCATCATCGCCTACGTCTACCCGAGGACGTTGCCCGCTGAACAGGTCACCGATTGTGTCAATCTTCTGGAGGCCACCCTCTTAAGGATAGCCATACACACCCCAAAGCCCTTACAATTACGACAGGACAGAAGCCGCATGGAATCGATACTGGCCCCTTACCGCGTCCTCGACCTGACGGACGCCAAAGGTTTTCTCTGTGGCAAGATCCTTGGAGACCTCGGAGCAGACGTCATAAAGATAGAACCCCCGGGGGGCGACCCGGACAGGTCCATAGGCCCCTTCTATCATGATGTCCCGCATGCGGAGAAGAGCCTGTACTGGTGTTCACTCAACACCAGTAAGAGAAGCATAACCCTGAAGCTTCAGGCCGGGGACGATGAGGCGCTGGGGGCTGGACTACGAGCAGCTCAGGTTGGTGAGGCCCGACCTCATAATGATAAGCATGACCATGCAAGGGCAGACGGGTCTCTTTCACCGCCAGCCCGGCGTGGGCACCCACCTTCAGGCGCTGCTAGGAATCGCGCATCTCACCGGTTGGCCCGACAGGGAACCGGTGGGGACCCCGGTCCCGTACCCGGACTTCATCTCCCCCTGGTACATATTGGTGGCTACCATGGCCGCCCTGGACTACCGTCGGCGAACAGGCAAGGGCCTTTACATCGACGTGTCTCAGCCTGAGACCTCGCTACAATTCGTGGCGCCCGCCCTGCTCGACTACGCCGTGAATGGCACGATACAGGGCCGATGCGGAAACGAGCATGCCTATGCCGCTCCACACGGCGTCTACCGATGCCAGGGTGACGACCGCTGGTGCGCCATTGCCGTGTTCACAGATGACGAGTGGCGCTCCTTCTGCCACGCCATTGGCAGCCCAGCCTGGACCTCTGAATCCAGCTTCGCCACCTTTCTCAGCAGAAAGGACAATGAACGCGAGCTAAACGAACTGGTCGAGGCCTGGACGTTAAAACACGCAGCAGAAGACGTGGCCAGCCGGCTTCAGGCAGCCGGCGTTCCGGCGGCGGTAGTACAAAACGGTCAAGACCTGCTTGAGCATGATCGGCAGCTAGACCACCGCCATCATTTCTGGTCTCTCGGGCATTCAGAGATGGGGCAGCACGTCACCGAAGTGGCCCCATACAGGCTCTCATGCACGCCGGGCGAACCCAGGTGGGCCGCCCCCTGCCTGGGAGAGCAGAATCACTTGGTTTGTACGCAGGTCCTGGGAATGTCAGATGAGGAGTTCGTGGAGCTGATGGCCGAGGGGGTCTTCGAATGAGGAGCGACTGGAGGGTGGCGCGGGCAACGCGTGCTAGCTGCGGAGCGTAGCCCCCACCTCCTCAGAGAGCTTACCCACGATTCTCTTCACCTCCTCTTCAACCTCCTCATCCGTCAGAGTGTGGGTCGCCGACTGGTAGACCACCCTCAATGCCAGGGATTTCTTGCCCGGCGGCACCTGGTCGCCGGTGTAGATGTCAAAAAGGCTGACCTGGCTCACCAGAGGGCAGCCCCGAACAACGTCCTGCACTCTCTTGGCCGGCACGTCGGCGTCCAACACGACGGCAATGTCCCTGGCAGACTCGGGAAAGCGGGAGAGTGAGCTGTATTTGCGGCGCAGGCTGGCGCTGGGGACCAGTTTCCCTATGTCAAGCTCAAAGATAGCCACGGTCTGCCGAAGCAGCTCGAAGTTGTCCGCCGTCTTGGGGTGCACCTCGCCTACGACACCCACCGCCTCGCCACCCACGATTATGCTGGCCGTCCTGCCCGGGTGCAGACCTGCCTGCGCTACCGCCTCGAAATCCGCCACAACCCCTATCCTGTCGAGAAGAGCATCCACCACACCTTTGGCATCGAAGAAGTCCAGAAAGCCCTTCTCACCCACCCAGGATAGTCCGGTCCTCGGCCCGCTCAGCACTCCGGCCAGCGTCTCCCTTTCTTCAGGCAGATCGTTTTCCCGCGGCAGGTAGACCCTGCCGATTTCGAACAGCCTGAGGCCGCCTTCCACGTGCCTCTGATTCGAGCCAAGGCACGACAGAAGCGTAGGGAGCAAGCTGGTGCGCAGGTACTCGTGCTCTACAGACAGTGGATTGGCCACGCGCAGAGCGTCCTCTACAGGAGCCACCATGGCCAGTTTCTCTTGACTCACCAGCGAGTAGCCGATTGTCTCCTGGAATCCGCAAGCCACCATCAAGTCGCGCAAGTGCTCTCTAAGCTTGACTACGGGATCAGTCACCTGCCCAGGCAAACGTCCACTGAGCGTCGTAGTCGGAATATAGTCGTAGCTAACAATTCGAGCGAGCTCCTCTATCAGGTCGACCTCCTGGTTCAAGTCCGCGCGCCAGTAGGGGACAGTGACCTCCACTTCCATCGATTTTGTTGTCTTGCACTCGAACCCCAGGGAGGCGAATATGTCCGCCATTTGTTCAATCTTCATGTCGATCCCGAGAACGCGCCTGACCTCAGAAGCTGGAAGCAGGATCCGCTTGCGCTGGCGCTTACCAGGATAAACGTCGATAATGCCCTTGGCAGCTTTACCACCGGCTATCTCCAGCACTAGCTGGGTGGCGCGTCTCAGTGCCGGAGCAGCCAGATCAGGGCTTATCCCTCTTTCGAAACGAAGGGAAGCCTCGCTGCGCAATTTCAGGTTCGCCGACGTGCGGCGGATGCTGGCAGGGTTGAAATTCGCCGACTCCAGCAATATGGAGGTGGTGGTGTCGACTACCTCGCTGTCTGCACCACCCATTACCCCGGCCAGGGCAATCGGCACGGTGCTATCGGCAATCACCAGCATGTCGGGCTTCAGGACCCTATTTACACCGTCGAGAGTGACCATCTTCTCGCCCTCCGAGGCCCGACGAACGATGATCTTCCCGTCCCCAATCCGCTGAAAATCGAAAGCGTGCAGCGGCTGACCGTACTCCAGCATGACGTAGTTGGTGATGTCTACGATGCTGTTGATGGGCCTCATTCCACAGGCTATCAGCCTTTGCTGCATCCAGGGGGGCGAGGCGCCCATATTGATACCATCAATCAGACTGGCACAATAGCGGCTGCAAAGGTCCGGGGCAGCAATCTCCACCGAAGCAAGCTTCCTGGCCTTCTGGCCCCGCTCGGCATAGTTCGACGCCACAAGCCTCACCCTTTTGCTGGTTAGAGCCGCCACCTCTCTGGCGATTCCCATCACGGACAGACAGTCGGGGCGATTGGGCGTGACATCCAGATCAAGCACTGCGTCGCCAAGGTAGTCAGCCAGAGGAACGCCCACCGGCGCTTCCGGTGGCAATATCATCAACCCCTCATGGCTATCAGATATCCCCAACTCTTTCTCCGAGCAAGCCATGCCCTCGGAAACCACCCCGCGTATCTGTGCCGGTCTCAGTTCGACCACTTTGCCGGTGTGACCGTCGATTAGCTGAGCCCCCAGGCAAGCGAAAGGTACCTTGTCGCCGCGTCTGACGTTGGGAGCGCCACACACCACGGTGCAATGCTCAACGCCCAGGTCTACCGTAACCAGCTTGAGGCGATCGGCATCCGGGTGAGGCTCTACGGCGACTATCTCGCCGACCACTATCTTGTCCCACGCCTGGCCGACTTTCTCGACGGCCTTGACCTCTGTTCCAGACATGGTCAGCCTCTCGGCTAGCTCTTTTAGAGGCAAGGCGGTATCAACGTAGTCTCTGAGCCAATTGAGAGGGACTTTCATACTTCAGCCGACACGTACCACGAGCTGCCTAGAATTGCCTGAGGAAGCGCAAGTCATTGCCGTAGAAGAGACGTATATCCTCAATGCCGTACTTCAGCATCGGGATGCGTTCGACTCCCACACCAAAGGCGAAGCCGGTATAAGTGTCGGGATTGTAGTTCACCCTCCTCAGGACATCAGGGTGAACCATTCCCGCACCCAGAATCTCTATCCAACCGCTGTAACCACACAGACGGCAGCCAGCTCCCTGACAGACCAGACAGTCGATCGCCATCTCCACCCCGGGCTCCACGAAAGGAAAGTAGTCACAGCGGAAGCGGACTTTTCTCGCCTCCCCGAAGAGCCTGTGGGCAAACTCGAATAGCGTCCCCTTCAGGTCGCCGAGGGTAATGCCCTGGTCCACCGCCAGGCCTTCAATCTGATAAAACATTGACTCATGGGTCGCGTCCGTGGCCTCATAGCGGAAGACCCTGCCCGGAACCACTGCCCTGACCGGCGGGCGCGTCTTCTCCATGAGCCTTATCTGCATCGGTGAAGTGTGAGTACGCAACAGCATGGCCACCTCATCATCTGCCGTGTCCACCCAGAAAGTAGCCCACATGTCGCGCGCTGGATGATCCGGGGGGATGTTCAAGGCTTCAAAATTGTAATAGTCCCACTCCACCTCAGGCCCCTCCACCACCTGGAAACCCATGGACACAAAAACGTCGCAGATCTCCCTTATTATCTGTGTGGTGGGGTGAAGGCGACCCAGGGCAATGGGATAGCCAGGTAGAGTGACATCGGCGCGGGTCTGTTCCAGAGCAGCAGCCAGGCCTTCTTCCTCGAGGGCTTCTTCCCTCTGCCTCAAGGCACCTTCCAGACAGGCCTTAACCAAGTTGCCAGCAGCCCCTACCGACCGCTTTTCTTCCGGACCCAGAGCCCCCAGTCCTCTCAGTATGCGGGGCAGCGAGCCCTTTCTTCCCAGGTATCGGACCCGCCACTCCTCCAACTGCTTGAGGCTGTGCAGGCCATCGAGTTCCGCAATTGCCTCGACCTCGAGCTGCTTAAGCTCTTCGAGCATCGTCTGAGTGCCTACGTCCCTCCTTTGGCCACCGCCACCAAACGAGAAAACGCAAGCGGATCCCTTACAGCCATGTCTGCAAGCATCTTCCGATTGACCTCTACCTCCGCCTTCCTCAACCCGTTGATGAACTGCGAGTACGACACTCCCTCTGATCGGGCAGCGGCATTGATGCGGCAAATCCAGAGCCGCCTCATGTCCCCTTTGCGCTCACGTCGGTGACGGTAGGCGTAACTGAGAGACTTGAGCATCGACTCATGGGCCCGACGGTAAAGGCTATGCTTTGTTGCGCGGTGTCCTCTGGTCAGCTTCAGTACTTTCTTGTGCCGACCCCGAGTAACCACTCCGCTTCTTGCACGTGGCAACGATCCCTCCTTTATCTATAGGGCAAGAGCCGCTTAACGCGCGGCTCATTTGACGGATTGACCACCACCTCACCCGAATATTGACGCTTTACGCGCGGCGTTTTCTTGCGTCGCAGGTGACTCTTGCCTACCCTGGAATGCATGATCTTGCCGCTTCCCGTAATGCGGAAACGCCTCTTGGTCGACTTATGCGTCTTCAGCTTGGGCATCTGAAGTCTCCTCCGCAGCTACTTTCTTCGTCGTCGGCTTGGGTGGCGCAAAGAACAGGCTAAGGCTCCTCTCCTCAATCTGCAGTGGCTGGTCCACAACAGCCTTGTCCTTCAACTGGCTCAGCACCTCCTGCAGTATCTTCTTACCCAGCTCGGGACGCGTGACCTCTCTTCCCCTGAAGAATACCGTCACCTTGACCTTGTCGCCCTCGGCAAGAAGCCGCTCCACTAGCCGAATCTTGCAGTCCAGGTCCTGCCCCTGGATCCTGGGCCTGAGACGCACTTCTCGAATAAGGGTACCTCTTCGGGTCTTCCTGGACTCACGTTCCTTCTTGGCCTGCTCGTACTTGTATTTCCCGTAGTCCAGGAGGCGACATACCGGGGGATCGGCTGAGGAAGCAACCTCCACCAGGTCCAGACTCCGCTCCCTGGCCACCTCCAGCGCCTTCGGCAGTGGCATCACGTCCAGCCGCTCACCCTTCTCCCCAATGACCAGGACTTCCTTTGCCCTTATCTGCTGGTTTACACGCAGATCCTTGACTATCTCCCAGTTACCTCCCCAAAGCCTCGGTAACTATCTATAGCACATCGTACTGCATAAGTCAAACCTACGGAGGCAAGCAAGTGTTCGCCGATCCACGCGTGTACTAGTCTCAAACGATCCGACAACCCCCAGGGTCTTGACAAGCAGTTGGCTAAATCATATTATGGTCGCACCTCAAATCACTCCAGACTCGTTCATACGAGACTGGAATTTTCGCATCGGACGGCAACGGCTTTCGGTGGATAGAGGAGCGGGAGGTGGAGCCATGGCCATCTACGAGTACTGGTGCCCGAACTGCAAGTCGGACTTCGAGCTGCGGCGCCCCATCGGTGAAGCCGATAGTGTGGGCGTGTGCCCAGAATGCGGCTCTGAGGGACACAGACTGATTTCAAACTTCGGCTCCAAGACGGGCTCCTACATACAAGCCCCAGGCAAGCCCTTCAGAGGAGAATCTCAACAGGGCGAGTAGGGGACTGCCGTCTCGCCACCATCCACCTGGCAACAGCCTCCCTTGACGGTCAGCGTCGGCACGAAACGGTCCGAGCTTTAGCAGCAGAGAAGGAGGGGGTGATGGAAGGTCGAACAGTTGAGCATTCAGCAGTGACCATGTCCCAGTTGATTCTTCCTGAGCAAGCCGGACATGTGGGTTATGCCCACGGCGGTGAGATCATGAAGTTGATGGACACCACCGCGGGCGTGGCGGCATTACGGCATAGTCACACCGATGTGGTTACTGCCCGGGTGGAAGGAATAAACTTCTATCGCCCCATAAAGGTCGGGAACCTGGTCACGGTCAGCGCCCACCTTACCTTTGTCGGACGCTCCACGATGGAAGTCAGGGTCGAGGTGATAGCCGAAGACATACTGAAGGAGGAGCAAACCCACGCCCTGACAGCCTATTTCATCATGGTAGCCCTGGACGGCAGCGGCAGGCCCACTGAGGTCCCTCCGCTCATCCTGTCCTCGGAAAGGGAAGGAGAGCTCTGGGAGAGAGGGCGGGCCAGGTATTTGAGCTGCAAGGGGGAGCTCATGTCGGCCAACGAGACGTACAAGGTGTGTCGTGAAGAGGCCCTGTTCTGACGACGGTAACAGGCCAAGTTGGGTCCCACTCGCGCCGGAGACCCAACTTGCCACTGAGAACAACCAGGCTAACGAAGCAAGCGAGATGAAGGTTCTTGCGATCAACTGCGGAAGCTCCACCTTGAAGTTCCAGGTGATTGAAGGGACTGCAACGGACCAGACACGCGGCGAACAGCAGCGCCTGGCACACGGTTTGGTCGACAGAATCGGCGAGCACGGGGAAATCAACTTCAACAGTGGTACCGGCCGACGCCTGGTGCAGCCGACCCGGGTTGCCGACCACGCCGAAGCCATGGTGAGCTTGCTGCGCTGGCTGCAATCAATTGACCTTATGGGACCTGACGGTATTGCGGCGCTGGGCCACAGGGTAGTGCACGGCGGGGACCACTTCACAGGACCGGCCCTCATTGATGATCAAGCGCTCGATGCCATCAACTCGCTGAGCCATCTGGCTCCTCTGCACAATGGGCCGGCGCTGAGCGCCATCCGTGCCGCCCGCCAAACTCTGGGCCGGTCCATGCCGATGGTGGCGACCTTCGACACTGCCTTCCACCGGACCATGCCACAGAGAGCTGCCTGCTACGCTATAAGCCAGGAACTGGCTGCCAGGCACCATGTCCACCGCTACGGCTTTCACGGTCTGGCCCATCATTACATGGCAGAGCGCTATGCCGCCATCACTTCGACACCCACGCAAGAGCTGAAGCTGATTACACTCCAGTTGGGCAACGGCTGCTCAGCGACCGCTGTAGAGGCAGGGCGCTCGATAGACACCTCCATGGGATTCACCCCGCTCGAAGGCCTAATCATGGGAACCAGGTGTGGAGATGTGGACCCGTCACTGGCCGGCTTCCTGGCACAGCAAGAGGGCGTCAGTATCGAGCAGGTGGAGGACTGGTTGAACACCCGATCGGGTCTGCTTGGTGTCTCCGGGCTCTCCAACGACATGAGGCAGCTACTGGCTGCGGAGCGCGAGGGGGACAGCCTGGCCGGCCTGGCAATCGATATGTTCTGCTACCGGGTGCGCAAGTACATAGGAGCCTACCTGGCAGTCCTGGGCGGCGCGCAGGCGGTGGTTTTCGGCGGGGGCATTGGCGAGAACGCGGCCGAGGCGCGGTCTCGCATCTGCGCCGGCATGGAATGGTGCGGGCTAACACTGGACCAGGAACGCAACAATCGCGCAGTTGGCCGTGAGGGACCCATCAGCGCCGATGGCGCCCGGGTAGGGGCATACGTCATCCCTGTTGATGAGGAGAGCATCATCGCCCGCGACACGATCCGCTGCCTGGAACAGTCCCGGCGCGCATAGGATGCGACCGCGCGGCATACGGCAGAAGCTACAGCGGTGGGGCAGGGAGGCAACGATGGTCAAGACTGAGAGTACCAGAGCCATTCGCATGGCACAGTGGGCGGGCATCTACCGCAAGAAGAACCCGGCGGCGGATCGCTGGGCAGCGGGATACGGGTCTATTCGGCACACGATGGAGACCCAAGCCCGGGTTTTTGCAATGGCAGAGCTTCTGAGTGCGCGACAGCTGCAGGGGGACGGCATGCCGCTGTTCGACGTACTCTATGCGGCTGACCGGGTCGCCAGCGCAGCCATGTGGCTGGTAGCCCACGAGACCTACGCACAGAATGTCTACCTGGACGGGCGCGACCTCGCCCCCGAGGACTTCAAGCCCCGCCCGGAGGGCCATACCGGCGGCGCCCTCAACATGGTGCCTGCCTATGTCGGCTACATGGCCATCAACGCCATCACCGGCATCACCCGGTCATGGATCATGGGCCAGGGGCACTGCGTGGCCGCCATAGACAGTGTCAACCTCCTGCTGAACAACATGACCCCGGCCCACGCCGAGAGGTACTCTGTCACCGACGAGGGGTTCACCCGCTACGTCAGGGACTTCTACTCCTACCGACTGCGTGAGGACGGGAAGCAGGACTCACCACTGGGCAGCCACGTCAATGCCTACACAGCCGGAGGCATGGCGGAGGCCGGATACCTGGGCTTTACAGAAATCCAGTATGTGCACATGCCGCTTCCGGGAGAGCGCCTGGTGGTCTTCCTGAGCGATGGCGCCTTCGAAGAACAGCGCGGGAGCGATTGGGCGCCGCGCTGGTGGCGAGTTGAAGACGTGGGCCTCGTAACGCCCATTATGATTAGTAACGGTCGCCGCATTGACCAGAGGACAACCATGTCCCAGCAGGGAGGTGTAGCATGGTTCGTTGAGCACCTCAAACTTAACAGTTTCGACCCAATAGTCTTCGACGGCAAAGACCCGGCGGCCTTTGCCTGGGCCATCTTTGAGATGGAATGCCAGTTGGAGGCTGCTGCTGAGGCGGTCCGTTCCGGCACGGATAGCTACCCCGTAGCCCTGCCCTACGGAATAGCGGTTGCCCCCAAGGGCGCTGGCTTCTACGGCGAGGGTACCAACCTGGCGCACAACCTGCCTCTCGGCTCCAACCCGCACACCGACATCGTCGCAGCCCAGCGGTTCAACGAGAGCGCCCGCCGGCTCTGGGTGCCTTCAAGAGAACTGGCCGATGCCACAGATAAGCTGCAGCATCACGACAACTCCCGACGTCCGAGGGAGCGAGACCACCCCCTGGCTCGACGCGATGTACGCCTGCGCCAGGTCCCGTCCCCCGTATCACGACAGGTCCCGGCCAATCGCCAGGACCCTTCCACCTGGACTCGATTCTCACCCATGCACGCCGTCGATGCCATGTTTCTGGCTGTCGTACAGGCGAATCCGCACCTGCGTCCCCGAGTGGGTAACCCCGACGAAATGCGCTCGAACCGTATGCTCCGCACCCTCGAGGCATTGAAGTTTCGCGTCACAGCCCCTGAACGGGGTATACCAGAGGACATCCACGGGTCCGTGATCACGGCTCTCAACGAAGAGGCGGTAGCGGCTGCCGCGCTGGCCAACAAGGGCGGGATCAACATAATCGTCACCTATGAAGCCTTCGGGGCAAAGATGCATGGCGTGGTGCGTCAGGAGGTCATCTTCGCCAACCACTGCAACGAGGCGGGTAGACCGCAGGGCTGGCTCTCCATCCCCCTGGTGCTGACTTCCCACACGTGGGAGAACGCCAAGAACGAGGTGTCCCACCAGGACCCGGTCATGGCTGAGGCAATGCTCAACGAACTGTCGGACGTGTCGCGCGTCCTGTTCGTGCCCGACTACAACACGGCGGCCGTAGTGATGCTGGGCGTATACCAGACCAGGGGACAAATCTGGACTCTGGTAGTACCCAAGATTGACGGTGTGCCGGACCTGTTCAGCCCCGAAGAAGCAGCGCGCCTCCTGCAGCAGGGCGCCCTTCGCCTCGACTGGTCGGGCTATCAGGTGGAGCAACAGAAGCTGTCGCTGACGGCCATCGGGGCCTACCAGTTGGAGGAGGTACTGAGGGCCTCACTACGTCTGGCAGAGCGTGAGGTGCCACATTCCGTCGTATACATGCTGGAGCCGGGCAGGTTCCGTGCACCCCGCAGCGAGGGGGAGAGGGCGCACGCGGCGCCTGACGAGCTAGCGGCAGGACTGTATCCGGACTCCGCACCGGCGCGCATCTTCGTGACGCACACCCGGCCGGAGCCGCTGATTGGAGTACTGCAGCCACTCAACACTGGCAGCCGGCAGACTGCGGGTCTCGGATTCGTAGGCCAGGGCGGTACGCTGACCGTCCCTGGAATGCGTTTCTTGAACCGCAGCACCTGGGCACACATCCTGCTGGAGGCCGCCCGGGTCCTCGACCAGCCACGAGAGGACTTTCTGACCCCGGAGGAGTTGGCCGCCGTCGACGGGCGGGCCTCGCCAGAAGCGGTAGTAGTCTAGAACAGACATCAATGGCATGTAGCCGAACCGCAGCGACGGGCGAAAAGATGCAACAAGGAGACACCCTATGAGAGACGTAGCCGAAGCACTCGAGCCTCAGGCCATGGTGGCCTATTTCTCAATGGAGGTCAGCCTTGATCCGGCCATGCCCACTTACAGCGGCGGTCTGGGCGTGCTGGCCGGCGACACCCTGCGCGCTGCGGCCGATCTGGGCATCCCAATGGCAGGCGTGACCCTGCTCCACCGCAAGGGCTATTTTCGCCAGCACCTTGATGAAAAGGGGAACCAGACCGAGGATCCTGCCCTCTGGTCTCCCGAGGACTTCCTGGAGCTTTTGAAGCCCTGCGTATCGGTATCGATAGAGGGGCGGCGAGTGCAGGTTTGCGCCTGGCGCTACGTCATACGTGGTCTGTCGGGCCATACAGTGCCTGTCTATTTTCTGGACACGGGCCTCCCGGAGAACAGCCCCCGTGACCTGACGATCACTGACTATCTCTACGGTGGAGACAGCTACAACCGCCTGTGTCAGGAGGTGGTGTTGGGGCTGGGCGGCGTGGCCATGCTGCGGGCACAGGGGCATGAGACGATACAGGCCTATCACATGAATGAAGGACACTCAGCCTTGCTGGCCCTGGCACTCCTGGAAGAGCAAACTCAAGGCAAGGGCCTCCGGAGCGTCACAATCAAGGACAGAGAAGCGGTGCGCACTCGTTGTGTGTTCACTACGCACACTCCGGTGCCTGCGGGTCACGACCGGTTCCCCGCGGATCTGGTGCGGCGCGTGCTCGGCGAAGAACCGACCTCGGCCCTGCAAGCATCCCGATGTCTGCTGAACGGGAATATGAACATGACGTACCTGGGCCTGGTCTTCTCCCGCTATATCAACGGCGTCTCAATGCGCCATGAAGAGGTGTCGCACACTATGTTTCCCGGCTACCCCATCAACTCGATCACCAACGGGGTGCATGCCGTGACCTGGACCTCAGCGCCTTTCTGCGACCTGTATGACCGCCACATTCCCGAGTGGCGCCATGACAATCTCTACCTGCGATACGCCGTCGCCATACCCACGGACGAAATCCTGGCCGCCCACGCCCAGGCCAAGCGTGACCTCCTGGCAGAAGTCGAGCGCAGGTCCGGAATCCGCCTCGACCCCAAAGTGATGACCATCGGCTTCGCCCGGCGGGCCACGACATACAAAAGAGCTGACCTCCTATTCTTTGACCTTGACCGTTTGAGAAACATAGGCCAGCGGGTTGGCCCCCTGCAGGTGATCTACGGCGGAAAGGCCCACCCAAGGGACGACGGCGGCAAAGCCCTAATCCGGCGCATTTTTTATGCCGCGGCCGCTCTGGGGGATGCAGTGCGCGTTGTTTACCTGGAAGAGTATGATGTGGCCCTGGCAAAATATCTTTGCAGTGGTGTTGACCTGTGGCTGAATACCCCGCAGAAGCCGCACGAGGCCTCCGGCACCAGTGGCATGAAGGCTGCACTCAACGGCGTGCCCAGCCTGGGCGTCCTCGATGGGTGGTGGATTGAGGGACACGTAGAAGGCGTGACCGGCTGGTCCATCGGCGACACGTGGGAACCAGAGAGCGATTCCTACAAAGAGGTCTCCTCTCTGTACCGCAAGCTGGAGCACGTTATCATACCCATGTTCTACCTGCGTCCAGAAGCGTTTGCGGCTGTAATGCGCTCGGCCATCGCCATAAACGGCTCCTACTACAATGCTCAGCGGATGATGTTCCAGTACGTGGGGAACGCCTATACGACGGTAGCTGCGAAATCGTGAGCAAACCCGGATGAGTGCTCCGACGTTGCTTCAGGGCAAAACTGCTGTGCATCCGGCCTGGAAGCCATGAGGGAATAGCGTCAAAGCGGAAGATTGTGGCGGCGGCGACGGTCCGGGGCCGAGAACCCCGAGTCCAACGCTCTTGACACTGCCTGCGTTATGTCATACAATACCACCTTCGAAACCCGGCGGGGGGATATGGGCGGAATGTGTATGTTTTGTGGCGGAACCTGTGCAGGCAATTCGGGAGCACTCCTTGCTTTCGGAACCCTCGCCGCGTTCAGGGCTTCTCTGGACCGCCTCACAACAAGCTCGACGGGTGCACCTGCTGACAAGCAGTCCAGAGAAGGAACAGCGGACAGGTTGACGTATGCTGGTCAGCCCGCCGCCAGTGCGTTTGCCCCCGCAGCAGCGCGGGCCGGCGACCCGCACCAATTCAACAGCCCGGGCAGCCTCACAAGCGCTGATACTTCACCATAACATGCTCACAACCCGACGAAGTGCTCGTGCAAGGACAAACGCCTCGGGGCCAGGACCATGTGACCATCCACCAGGATACTGCAGGGTCCTGCTTTTGGGGTGGCGGTGGAGGAGGGCCACGAAAGGCCACGTCTGGCGAGACCCCCCGGGATGAAGCGCACATGCCCTGCCAGAGGCGCAATCAGGCAGTGCTGGAGGAGGTTCTAGACCATGGAGAATGTGTATCGCTTCACCGACGACTGTGAGGACAAGAATGCTCTCGGTAACAAGGGTGCCAATCTGGTGACGATGACCAGAATCGGGCTGCCAGTGCCACCGGGGTTTGTAGTGTCGATCGGAGCCTACAAAGAGTACAAGAGTACCGAGAAGCTGCCACTGGACGAGATCAAGCAAGCTGTGAGAGACCTGGAGCAACAGACAGGCAAGGCACTCGGAGACGGATTGGCCGTTTCAGTCCGCTCATCGGCGCCGGCATCGATGCCAGGGATGATGGACACGGTGCTCGACGTCAGGGAGCCGGCCGAGGTTATCTCGTCCATAGAAAGGGTGCTTGAGTCCTGGGACAACCCCAGGGCAGCAGAGTATCGCCGTATCAACCGCATCTCCGCCGACCTGGGTACGTCGGCAATAGTGCAGGCAATGGTGTTCGGAGACATGGACGTCAACTCTGGAACTGGAGTGATGTTCACTCGAAACCCCAGCACAGGTGAAACGGGTCTGTTTGGAGAATACCTCATGCAGGCAAAGGGTGAGGACCTGGTATCTGGACGCAGGACACCGCAGCCTATCAGTGCGCTTCAGTCCCAAATGCCCGACGCCTACGCTCAGCTCGAAAACGTAGCCACTACACTGGAGAAACACTTCCGTGACATGCAGGATGTGGAGTTCACCATCGAGTCGGGCGTACTCCACATTCTCCAGACGAGATCGGGCAAACGTAGCGGGCAAGCGGCTGTCAAGATTGCGGTCGACATGGCCAGGGAGGCACTTATCTCGCCCGAGGAAGCCCTCATGCGGATATCGGCCGAAGATGTGGCAGCCTTTCTGCACCGGCGCATCAAGTCGCCGAGAAAATACAAGCGAATCGCCCAGGGCTTGGGGGCTGCCCCCGGGGCGGCCACCGGCAAGGTGATATTCCATCCCCGCCAGGCCGTGGAGGCCATGGAGAAGAACGAGGCCGTTATCCTGGTGAGGCCGGAGACAAGCCCGGATGACATACAGGGAGTGTCAGCTTCAACTGGGGTCCTCACGTCGCGCGGTGGACTTACTTCCCACGCTGCAATAGTCACCAGGGCCATGGGCAAACCCTGTATTTGCGGGGCCGAAGATGTGAAGATAGACCTCCGGGCCGAGCGGTTCGAGGTGGACAAGTATACCGTCAAGAAGGGTGATGTCGTCACGATAGACGGCAACACGGGCAGCGTATACCTTGGGGCCCTCCCCCTGGCAGAAACCGAAAGCACTCCCGAACTCGCCGAACTGCTCAACTGGGCGGATGGCTACAGGCGCCTGGGGTTGAGGGCAAATGCCGACACGGCCGAGGGCGTAGCCCTGGCCAGGAGATTCGGCGCAGAGGGCATCGGCCTGTGCCGCACTGAGCGACAGTTCAATGCTCCGGACCGGCTTGCTGCCATCAGGGCGTTCATTCTGGCTGATAGCGCCACGGAAAGGACGGAGGCGCTGGCCCTGCTGCACCGGCTGCAGAAAGAGGACTTCATAGCCATCTTCCAGGAGCT
>CAZTYW010000041.1:0-17532 GCA_964617695.1 uncultured Dehalococcoidia bacterium | reverse complement strand
GGCAGGCGGTTCAGGTTGACGTGCTATTACTCAGAAGCTAAAATACGATACGGATTCGTGAAGCTTAAAGTCAAAGTTAGGAGGGGGGATGATAGGTGGCTCACGTAAGATCGGGCGATAACGAAAGCTTCGAGAGCCTGCTGAAGAGATTCAACAAGAAGGTACAGCAGGACGGGATCCTGGCGGAGATCCGTCGTAGAGGGTCCTACGAGAAGCCCAGCGTGAAGCGCAAGAAGAAGGAAGCAACAAAGAGGCGTAAGAGCGCAAGAAGCTCGAGGAATCACCGTCCGTTAGGAAGGTAAGATGTCTCTGGTACAGAAGCTGAGGGGTGATCTTAAGGACGCCCTGAAGAACAGGGAGAAAGAGCGGGTTTCGGCTCTTCGTCTGATGCTGGCAAATATAGGCAATGCCGAAATCGCCAAGGGCGGTTCGCTTGAGGAACCCGATGTGCTGGGCGTAATCGCCAGACAGGCCAAGCAGCATCGGGAGAGCATCGATGCGTTTCGTCAGGGAAATCGCGGCGATCTGGTGGCCAAAGAGGAGAAGGAGCTTGCTATTGTACAGGGGTATTTACCCCAGCAGATGTCGAGGGAAGACATCGTCGCCGCTGCCCGCAAGGTGATTAGTGACGTAGGGGCGAGGGGTCCTGGAGACAAGGGCAAGGTGATGGGCCAGCTCATGCCTCAGGTGAAAGGCAAGGCAGAGGGCAGTGAAGTGAACGCCCTCGTAACGGAATTGCTTGCCAATCTGTGATCTTCCGCTTTTGGCAAGCGAGTTCTTGAGTCAAACGCTAGTCTAGATTCACTCTCGGAAAGCAGTCCGGCATTCACAACGTAGGCATTCCGACAAGTGGTCGCACGAAATTGAGATTTGGCGTAGTCGTTTTCCCCGGGACGTGGAGTGATACGGACTGCTACTACGTAGTAGACAAGATCGTCGGTCAGCCGGTCAGCTATATCTGGCATCGGGAAACTGACCTCTCCGGTTACGACTGTATCATCCTCCCCGGCGGCTTCTCCTATGGAGACTACCTTCGCGCTGGTGCTATCGCCCGTTTCTCGCCGGTGATGACCTCAGTGGAGCGCTTCGCCCACGGTGGTGGGCTGGTAATCGGGATCTGCAACGGATTTCAAGTCTTGTGCGAGTCTGGCTTGCTGCCGGGTTGCCTGATGACCAATAGTCATCTGCAGTACCGGTGCCAGTGGGTCACCATCAGGGTGGAAAACGCCTCCTTGCCATTCACCTCTTTATGCCGGCAGGGGCAGACGCTTAGCATTCCTGTCTCCCATGGTGACGGCAACTATTACGCAGATGAGGCCACGTTACAGGAAATGGAAGCGAATGGACAGGTGGTCTTCCGCTATTGTAGCCCGAATGGCGAGATAACGGCAGAAGCCAATCCCAATGGCTCCATACGCAATATTGCTGGCGTTACCAACAGGGAAGGCAATGTTTTGGGTATGATGCCTCATCCGGAACGCGCCTGCGAGGATTTGATTGGCGGGACCGACGGGAAGTTGATCTTCCGCTCCCTGATGACCAGCTATTGAGGAAAGGGCCTTCCTCTCCTGTAATTGCTGGCGTCTACTACATCTGACCATCTTGTGTATGCCCCGGCTTTTCGCCCCCGAACTGGCCTCTGCTGCGTCCTGCAAGGCTGTGGTTGAACTGGGCCAGCACCAAGTTCCTTGACGCTCCATTAGGCCCTGGGTAGAATAGGTGCCCGGAGAGGTGACCGAGAGGCTGATGGTGCCGCTCTCGAAAAGCGGTCTCGCCCTATGGCGAGCGTGGGTTCGAATCCCACCCTCTCCGCGGGGAGAGGTGCTGGAGTGGCTTAACAGGCGCGCCTGGAGAGCGCGTGTCGCCTTTGGCGACCGTGGGTTCGAATCCCACCCTCTCCGCTGCTGGTGAACGCGCCTGAGCACGTGGGGTTTTGAATGTCGGCCTCCTTGTGCTAACATTGTGGCCGTAAATCAGCGCAGGACAAGAATCTGGGTTAGGAGAGAGGCACTTATCGATGAAGATTTCGCTAGTTGAGCCGCAAGCCCCCTTTTACAATTTCTACACCAGAGTCATTAGAGAATTGCCGATGCTCGGGCCGCTCTATCTTGCCACTATACTCAGGAACGAAGGTCATACGGTCACCGTCCACAACGAGAACATGGGAAAACTTGACTATTCGGTCATAGGGGATTCGGACATCCTGGGCATATCGATTATGACGACTACTGCTCCCCGAGGCTACGAGATAGCCGAGGCATATCGGGCGATGAATCCCAAGGGTAGGGTACTCATTGGTGGTTGCCATGCCACCTTTGCACCGGAAGAAGCAGCCGAGTATGCGGATCACGTGGTCGTGGGGGAGGGGGAGCTGGTTGTCCCGGACGTTGTCAGGTACGGTGGAGAGAAGATAGTATCGGGCAGGCCGGTGGAAGAACTCGATGACCTGCCATTCCCCGATTTCTCGCTCATGCACGGGCGAAGGGGGCAAGCTGTTACACCTGTGTCGACCTCCAGAGGTTGTCCAAACGATTGCACCTTCTGCTCTGTCGGCCCCATGTTTGGGCGGAGATATCGATTTCGAACCGCTGAGAGTGTGATGCAGGAACTTGCCCGGTCCAGGCACAGGCACGTCTTCTTTTGCGATGACAATTTCGGTGTTAACGCGAGGGTCACAAAGGAGCTGCTGAATCTCATGATTGATCGCCGAGTGACACCACGGTGGACAGCCGAGACCAGCGTGAGGATAGCTGAGGACGAGGAGATGCTGGAGCTGATGGCAAGGGCGGGTTGTCGGCGGCTGTGCATCGGGTTTGAGTCGATGGACCCGGAAAGGCTCAGAGAGTACGGGAAGAAGCAGACCCCGGATGATGTCAAGAGGTGCATCAGGGCGCTCCACAGGCGGGGTATCAAAGTCCACGGAATGTTCATATCAGACGGCTACTCAGATGTCTATGATAGGTTGGAACTGGATACCCTTCAGTTGACCATACTGACCCCGATCATCGGCAGTCGGCTGTACAGGGCCGTTCAGGAAGCTGGTCGTTTTGTAACCCAGATTTACCCAAGTGACTGGAGTCTGTTCGACGGCATGCACGTCGTCCACTGGCCGGACAACATGTCACCCCTGGATATGCAGAGGCAGACGGTCAGGGCGCTCAAGAAATTCTATTCACCTGTCAATATGCTCAAGATGCTGGTCAAAGGCAGGTATCGCGATTTTGCCTTGAGGTACGAGGGGCGTCGAATCATCAGGAAGTGGGAGAGGCAGAATAGAGACTACCTATCGAGGTTGAAACAGAGTCCTGCGGCGGTGTGAAGATCTCTTTCAGAGCATGGACTTGGACAAGGTCAAGTACTCGGTAGGCTTCAGTCTCGTTCCAGGCATCGGTCCAGTAAAGCTCTCCCTGCTGGAGTCTTACTTCGGCGAGCTGGGGCGGGCCTGGAACGCCGCAGCGACCGAGCTAATAGCGGCCGGTCTGGACGAGAAATCTTCAGCGTCGGTCGTCGCCGTACGCCAGCGAGTATGCCTGGACGAAGAGCTGGAGAAGCTCAGACGGTACAAAGTAACGGTAATCACCGGCGACGAATCGGGTTATCCTCGAAGGCTCAAGGAGATCTATGACTACCCGCCGGTACTCTACGTAAGAGGTGAACTCGCCCCGGAGGATGAGTGGGCTATTGGCGTCGTGGGTACCCGGCGGGCCACCAGCTATGGGCGTCAGGTCGCCGAGGAGATCGTGGCCAGTCTGGCGCGTGACAAGATCGTTATCGTCAGCGGGCTGGCCAAGGGCATTGACTGCATAGCCCACCAGACAGCTTTGCAGAATGGCGGGCGGACCGTTGCGGTGGCTGCCTGTGGGCTGGACATGGTGTATCCCAGCGAGCACGTCAATCTGGCGCGACGGATTATGGAGCATGGGGCTCTGATCAGCGAATTCCCTCTGGGTACCAGACCGAAAGCGGAGCATTTCCCGCAGCGCAACAGGATCATCAGCGGCATGAGCATGGGGGTCCTCATTGTGGAGGCGGGGGAGAAGAGTGGTGCTCTCATCACCGCCCGCTGGGCAGTAGAGCAGAACCGGGATGTGTTTGCTGTCCCCGGCAGCATATATGCACCGGCCAGCAGTGGCGCCAACCGGCTTATCCAGGACGGGGCGAAGCTGGTTCGCCATTACAGCGACATCCTGGTAGAGCTAAACATGACGATAGTGGGCGAGCAGTTGGAGATGAGGCAACTGGTGGATACGGACGACACTGAGTCGCAGTTACTGAGCTACCTTTCCAAACAGGCCACGCATATTGATGACGTTTGCCGCCACAGTGGCCTTCCTATTGCCACGGTGGCCAGCACGCTGGCGATGCTGGAGCTCAAGGGGCTGGCGAAGCAAGTAGGTGGCATGAACTATGTGCTTGCCTGAGCGTCAGCAGGTTGGCGGGCAGCACTTGAACAAGTTGCGTCGTGAGTTATGTCCAAGAAACTGGTAATCGTTGAGTCTCCCGCCAAGGCGAGGACGCTGGACAAGATCCTCGGCAGTGGCTACAGCATCAAGGCGTCCGTAGGGCACGTACGAGACCTGCCGCAGAAGGCCATAGGTGTTGACGTCAATGGAGGGTTCGCCCCCAGGTACGTGGTCCCACCGGGGAAGAGGAAGGTGGTCAAGGCCCTGAAGGAAGCGGCAAGGAAGGCGACAGCGGTCTACCTGGCCACTGACCCTGACCGTGAAGGAGAGGCCATTTCGTGGCACCTGGTGGAGGCGGCTGGGCTCAAGGATGTGCCGACCCACAGAGTCGTCTTCCACGAGATAACTGAGCAGGCGATCAAGGAGGCTTTTCGTCACCCCCGTCAGATCGACATGCGCCTGGTAGACGCCCAGCAGGCCAGGCGGGTCCTGGACCGCCTGGTAGGCTACAAGATCAGCCCCCTGCTGTGGCGAAACGTGAGACGAAGGCTGTCGGCGGGCCGAGTGCAATCCGTAGCGTTGAGGATGATCGTGGAGCGAGAGCGCGATATCCAGAACTTCGTTCCGCAGGAGTACTGGACCATTGAGGCTGAGCTCAGCAAGAGTGGCACAGACAAGGAGTTTCCCAGCTTCAGGGCCAGGCTTGCTTCCATCAAGGGCAAGGCCGAGAAGCTTGCGATTGGGCAGGAGAGTGAAGCCAGGCCGATTGCTGACCAGCTCCGGAGAGCAGACTACCTTGTCGTCCAGATAAGCAAGAAGAAGGTCACCCGCCCGCCAGCCGCACCCTTCATCACCAGTACGCTTCAGCAGGAAGCCTGGCGCAAACTGCGCTTTGCTGCCGAGCGCACCATGGCTACTGCACAACAACTTTACGAGGGACTGCCGATTGGCGAAGAAGGTGAGGTGGGACTCATCACCTACATGCGGACGGACTCCACCAGGGTAGCCGAGTCGGCCGTGCAAGAGACCCGAGATTTCATCGCCGAGAGATACGGGAAGGACTTTCTCCCTGCTCGTCCGAGGTTGTTTACTAAGAAGGCCCGCGGCGCACAGGAGGCGCACGAAGCCATACGGCCCACCAGAGTGCACCGCGACCCTGAGTCCGTCAAGCCCTATCTGACTTCCGATCAGGCCAAGCTGTACCAACTTATATGGGCGCGGATGGTAGCCAGCCAGATGGCTGCCGCCGTATTCGATACCACGGCGGCAGATATCGAGGCACGGGAACCTCAGCAAGGGACGACGTACGTCCTGAAAGCTACGGGGTCAACCCCGAGCTTCCTCGGCTTCCTTGTGCTTTATAGCGAGGGTCGGGATGAGGCGGAGGCTGATGACGTGGGCAAGGCCGGTCTGCCGCCCCTGGAACAGGGTGAGCAGCTTCGCCTGCTGGACATTTTGCCGGAGCAGCATTTCACCCAGCCTCCCCCGCGCTACAATGTGGCCACACTGGTGAAGGCACTGGAAGAAAGGGGAATCGGGCGCCCCAGTACTTATGCTCCCATCATATCCACCCTGCAGCGACGGAGCTACGTCGAGAGGAAAGACGGCCGATTTCACCCTCTGGACCTGGGCTTTATCGTCAACGATGTGCTTGTGCAGCACTTCCCCAAGATCGTTGATACCGGCTTCACTGCCAGGATGGAAGAGCAACTCGACGAGATTGGCCGGGGCGAAAGGGGTTGGGTGGGAGTCGTAGAGGAGTTCTACGGCCCCTTCGAAGTAGCGCTCAGAGAAGCAAGCGCAAAAATCGTTAAGGTGAAAGAGCCTGACCAGCCAACCGACGAGGTCTGCTCTGAGTGTGGCAAGCCCATGGTAATCAGGGCAGGGCGTTACGGAAAGTTCCTGGCTTGCACCGGTTTCCCGAAGTGCAGGGCTACTAAGTCGCTGAAAGCGGAGGTCGGGGCAGCCTGAACTTGTGGGGAGCGCGTCCGGCGGAATGACTCACACTGTTGACCCGAGTTGTTTCGGAGGCCGTAAAGCCCCGCCAACCGGCGAAGGATAAGGTCGAGAAGTCAAGAGTGTAGGGAGAAAAGGGGATGAAGATACTAATCGTCAATGGGCCAAACCTCAGTCAGCTTGGAAAGCGAACCAGGGAGATTTACGGGGACAAGACCCTGGAGGAAATCAATCGTTTGTTGGGGCAGCGGGCTGCGGAGCTTGGGGTAGACTTGGTCGCATTCCAGTCCAACAGCGAAGGAAGCCTGATTGACTTTATCCAGGAACAATCTCCGAGAGCCGACGGCATAATAATCAACCCGGGAGCGTTGACTCACTACGGTCTGTCACTCCGTGACGCTCTGTCCGATGCGGGCCTACCCATGATCGAAGTCCATCTGTCCAATATCTATGCCCGTGAAGGGTTTCGGAACAAGTCGGTAATTGCGCCAATCGCCCGTGGGCAGATCAGCGGACTGGGGTGGAGGGGCTACCTTGCTGCCTTGAACACGCTGGCGGCAGAACTGAAAGGGGAGAGTTCGTAGTTGACGGCTGCAGGCGTGGCGGAGGGCGCCGCATGGTGCCCCGATGGGTCGAGAACGGAGCGCTGGACCAGGAATCGCACCGGTGCCATGGGTGAGAACCCGGCGATGAGTCAGCGACTGCAAAAGCTGCGACAGAGGCTCGTTGAAAAGGAGCTGGATGCCATACTGGTGTGCCAGCCTGAGAACTACCGCTACATCAGTGGCTTCACGGGCTCAGCAGGGGCTTTGCTCGTCTCGCATGAAGAGGTAATCCTGGCGACGGACTCCGTTCACTACGAGCAGGCCTGGCTGGAGACGGACGGGGTCGACATAATCCGCATGAGGAGCAAGTCTGAAGGGATGGCCGGGCTGTTGCGGGGGCAGGAGCGAAAGAGGGTAGGCTTCGAGGCCAATAGCGTCAGCTTCGCTGAGCATGGCCGTCTCTCCGAACGGGCGGAGAGGACTCAGACGCAACTCGTGCCTACCGAAGAGGTGATAGAGTCTATCCGAGCGGTGAAAGAGGAGAAGGAAGTCGCCTATTTGGCCAGGGCGGCTGAGATCGCGGACAGGGCGATGGAGTATATTGCTGGGGAGACGCAGGTGGGGATGAGCGAAAAGGAAGTGGCCTGGACAATGGAGAAGTTCCTTCGTGAGAACGGTAGCGAGAACGTCGCTTTTGATGTGATTGTGGCTTCAGGGCCGAACGCGGCTCTGCCGCATGCCAGGGCTACGGATCGAGCCATCTCTGCGGGCGAACCCATCGTTTTTGATCTGGGTGCCAGGGTAAACGGATATTCCAGCGACTTGAGCCGAACGCTGTGTCTGGGCCAACGCCCCGAGATGTTTGTCAGGGTCTATGAAGTCGTACTTCAGGCCCAACTAGCTGCCCTGGACAATCTGAGACCCGGCATGACCGGAGAGGAGGCGGACAGCCTGGCACGAGCGGTTATCGAGAAGGCTGGCTATGGGACTGCCTTCGGGCATGGGCTGGGGCATGGTGTTGGGCTGGCCGTCCACGAAGCACCTCGGCTTGGTCCCAACTCCAAAGACGTTCTGGCGGATCGAATGGTGTTCACCGTGGAGCCGGGCGTTTACGTGGTTGGTTGGGGTGGAGTCAGGATCGAGGACACCGTGATGATGCTTGACGGCAGGGTGAAGATGCTGACCACAGCGGGCAAATAGGCAAGGCTGTTGGAGGTGCGATTGTGCTGAGCGCTGGCGAACTCAGGAAAGGCAGCACCATAGATCTGGACGGGCAGCTATACCGAATCCTTGATTTCAGTCATATCAAGATGGGCAGGGGCAGTGCCCAGGTCCGACTCAAGCTCAGGGATGTTCGGGCTGGTCATACCATCGAGCGCACCTTTCAAGCCAGCGAGAAGTTCACCCGCGCCTATCTCGAGCACCGCAGTGTGCAGTATCTCTACAGTGACGGCGACATGTACCACTTCATGGACAATGAGAGCTTTGAGCAGACTCCGCTCACGGCAGACCTTCTGGGCGATGCCGTGAAATACCTGAAGGAGGGGATGAACCTGGAGATGCTGCGCTATAAGGATGAGCCCGTTGGGGTGGAGCTGTCTGTCGCCGTCGAACTCGAGGTGGTTGAAACCGGGCCTGGTTTCAAGGGGGATACTGCCACGGCAGGGACAAAGCCGGCCACGCTTGAGACGGGCCTTGTGATCCAGGTGCCGCTGTTCATCAACAACGGCGACATTGTGAAGGTGGATACCCGCAGCGGCGAGTACCTGGAAAGGGCTGGGTAAGCTGTTGCTGAGAGCGGACCTTCACATTCATACCGAGTACTCTTTTGACTGCTGCGTGACCGCCAAAGACATTGTCGATCGCTGCCTCAAGATAGATATCAATTGTGTAGCTGTGGCGGACCACGGCACAATTGAGGGTGCTCTTGAGCTCAGGAAGGTTGCCCCGTTCAAGGTTATTGTCGCCGAGGAGATCCTGACTCCCATAGGAGAGATTATGGGGATCTTCCTCAGCGAAGAAATACCGAGTGGTGTCTCTGCCGAAGAGGCTATTCACCGCATAAGGGAGCAAAAGGGCCTGGTGTGCCTCCCGCACCCTTTTGATTACATGCGAGGAATAAACCAGAAGTCCCAATCTCTGGAAAGCCTTGTTCCGGACATTGATATTGTCGAGGTGTTTAACGCCCGAGCCCTTCCTCTTGGCTTCTCAGGAAGAAAAGCCAGCCGCTTCGCTGAAGAGCATGGGCTTCTTTGCAGTGCCGGCAGTGATGCCCATACCGCGCGCGAGATTGGCCGTGCCTACGTGGAGATACCAGAGTTCAATAGCAGCGAAGAATTCTGCTCTGCGCTAGCGCAGGGTAGGATTTTCGGCCATCGCAGTAGCCCTCTGGTGCACTTCGCCAGTGCCTGGAGGAGTCTATGCAGGAACCTCAAGAAGGGGTTGCCTAAGTAGACATGTATCGGGTGGGGTGGTTTTCCAGCGGTCGAGACGAGGCAGCCAGGGACCTGTTGACAGTTGTCCAGGACGGCATAAGGCGAGGCGAGATAAAGGCAGACATCTGTTACGTCTTCAGCAACCGCGAGCCCGGTCAGTCGCTGGAGAGCGACCGGTACTTCGAACTGGTCAGAATGTATGATATTCCTTTGATCTGCTACTCTTCACAGCGGTTCCAACCTGACAGGCGAAGAGACTCCCTGTCACAATGGCGGCTCGAATACGACCGGGAGGTGATGAGAAGACTGGAGGGCTACAGTCCCGACATTTGCATACTGGCCGGCTACATGCTGATTGTGGGCAGCGAGATGTGCCGGGAATACACCATGATCAACCTTCACCCCGCCGCACCCGGGGGACCTTCAGGCACCTGGCAGGAGGTGATATGGAAGTTGATCGCCAGTCGGGCAGAGGGCACAGGCGTGGTGATGCATCTTGCAACTCCCGACCTGGATCAGGGCCCTCCGGTCACCTTCTGCACATTTGCCATTCGGGGCGGGCGTTTTGACCAGTACTGGAGAGACATTGAGGGACTCACCATCGAGGAGATAAAGACGCAGCAGGGCGAAAACAACCCGCTATTCAGACTCATCCGAGAACACGGGTTGGCCAGGGAATTGCCATTGATTACTGCCACCATCAAGGCCTTCAGCCAGGGCAGAGTGCGCATAGAAGGAGAAAAGGTGGTCAATTCGGGCGGGAGGCCTATCGACGGCTACGACTTGACTGCCGAGATCGACGAGATGGTGCAGCGGAAAGATCGATGAGCCGTTTCATCTGTTTTGATCTGGAAGGTCCCCTGTCGCCGCATGACAACGCATACGACCTGATGAAGCTCATTCCGGGTGGTGACCGGGTATTTGAGACGATCAGCCGATACGACGATCTGCTGGCACTGCAGGAGAGGGAGGGCTATGAGCCGGGCGACACGCTCGCTCTCATAGTGCCGTTCCTGCTGTACCACGGCATTTCTGAACGCCATATTGAGTCTTTGGCTGAAAGGGCCATGCTGGTTGAGGGGGCTGGCGACCTGATTGCGGACCTCCTGCGGGAGTGGAAGGTGTTCTGCATCAGCACCAGCTACCAGCAGTACGCCCTCACCGTCACCCGGAGGCTGAGTATAGCCGCCGAGCATGTGGCCTGTACATTGTTCCCTCTGGATCGGTTTGCGGGTATTGTGACCCGCGATGACCTGGCCATGGTGGAGAGGGTGGAGGAAGCTCTGCTGTCGTCGCACTCGATAGATGAGGAGCGGACGAATCGACTTCTCGACCGCTTCTTCTGGCATGAGATGTCTTCTACTGCTTTGGGCGGCATTGTCGAGCAGGTGAAGCCCGTGGGCGGCAGAAGAAAGGTAGGGGCTCTAACCAGGTTTGCCAGGGAGTACCGAGAGTCGCTGGGCGGCTTTGTAGCTGTCGGGGATAGCATTACCGACTGCCGGATGCTCCAGTCTGTCAATCAGGCGGGAGGGCTGGCCATTGCCTTCAACGCCAACGAGTATGCTTTGCCGCATGCCAACGTGGCAATGGCTTCCACCCATCTGTCCGACCTGCTTCCCTTGCTGGAAGCCTGGGCTGCGGGTGGTATGGGGGGTGTCAAGGAGATGGTGAAGGCGAAGGAGAGAAACGGCGGTCATGGAGACCGGGATCACTTCCACTGGGTCCAGGGGCTGGATGATCTGGCTCCAGTGTTGGAGACTCATCGTCGAATCCGCCGTCTTGTCAGAGACGAGGCGGCCAAACTGGGTTAGCAGTGCCTGCAGGCGCTAATGATGGGACCGTCAGCTCTGAGACCAGTAACATGAAGTCGTTTGAAGTGGTGGGGATGGGGGCCATGAACCTGGACCAGTTGTTCCGCGTCGATCAAATTCTGGTCGACGGCGAAGCTCCTGTGAAGGGGTTCAGTTACTACCCCGGTGGGTCCGCAGCCAACACCGTCTGTGGGTTGGCGAAGCTCGGAGTAAGGACGGGATTCGTTGGTGCCGTTGGAGGCGATGAAGCAGGAAGGGCACTCATAGACGATCTGGTCAAGTGCGGTGTGGACGTGAGCCAGATCAGGGTCAAAAAGGCGGTGAAAACCGGCTCAACGATATGCCTGGCCGACCAGCGTGGCAGGCGGTCACTTTACGTCATGCCCGGTGCCAACAGCCTGCTGGCGCCGGATGACGTAGACCTGGCATATGCGCATCGGGCAGCAGTTATCCATCTGTCGTCGTTCCTGGACGACTTGCAGTTTGAGCTTCAGCGGAAAATCGTGGCCGAGCTCAGCAACGATGTCAGGATTAGCTTTGCTCCAGGCGCTGTCTATGCCTCCAAGGGCATGAGGCAACTCATACCTTTCCTGGAAAGGACGCACGTCCTGTTTCTCAACAGGAGCGAGATGAAGCTGCTCACTGGAGATGATTTTGCCGAGGGGGCAAGGAAGTGCCTGGACCTGGGCTGTCAAACAGTGGTTACCACTCTGGGACTGTCCAGGATCAGGCCAGGTGCCGGCGGGAGAGAGGCCGTCGTGGCGGGCCATATCCTCTCATTGGAGGGCGAGTATCTCGTCGAGTCGCGGGCAAGAAAGGGAGAGCCTGTCGTGGGCACTCTGGGTGCCGGAGACGCCTTCGCCGCCGGGTTTCTCTATGGTCTGGTGAAAGACAAGGAATTACCGCAATGCGGACTACTGGCCGAAATCATGGCCCGGTTCTGTGTTGCCAGAATGGGGGCCAGAGAGGGGCTTCCCTCTCTGGCCGAATTGTCAGAACGGTACTACCTGGAGTCTGGTGAGCGGCTCTGACGGGCTGGCTCTAGGTGGAAGGCTTTGTCAGGATCTCGTCTACAATTCCGTATTCTATTGCGCCTTCAGGGCTGAGGTAAAAGTCGCGGTCAGTGTCGTGGACGATCTTGTCCATGGGCTGGCCGGTGTGCTTGGCCAGTATGTTGCGGATCAGTTCCTGCAAGCGCATAATCTCTCTGGCAGCGATCTCGATATCCGCTGCCTGGCCCTGCGCACCCCCAACTGCCTGATGCATGTGGATAGTGGCGTTTGGCAGTGCATAGCGTTTCCCCTTTGTCCCCGCAGCCAGGAGAAGAGTACCCATGCTGGCTGCCAGCCCCACGCAGATAGTGGAAACATCGGGTTTGATCAGTTGTATCGTGTCGTAAACAGCCAGGCCGGCGCTTATTACACCGCCGGGGCAGTGGACATAAAGGTTGATGTCCTTGTCGGTGTCCTCCCGCTCCAGGTATAGAAGCTGGGCAATTACCAGGTTGGCTATGTGGTCGGTAATAGGCGTACCCAGGAAGACGATGCGCTCTCTCAGAAGTAGCGAGTATATGTCAAAGGCACGCTCACCCCTGGTACCAGACTCGATCACCATGGGAATTATGCTGCTCGGTAAGTTCTCCATCTCCCGCTCCTTTCTGAAGGGCTGGCGTTCGCCCTTCTGAAACTCTCCTCGTTTGGGCCTGCTAATACCAGGTCGCCCCTGGGCGGCCCGGAATCCAGAGGCCCTGTCCCGATTTCCTGCCGGTTGTCAGTCGGCTCCTTCTTCGTCAGCAGGTGCCTCAGCAGGCTCCTCAGCGGTGTCGGGCTGGCCAGTATCCCCCAAGGCTATGTCGGTCAGCCGCTGAATGGCATTCCGGCTCATCAGCCTGTCCGATACCCAGCGGCGTCCCTGGGGCGTGCCGAATACGTCTCGCACCTCCTCCGCAGTATCACCGGCATCTTTCACCATTCTGTCGATTTCGGCGTCTATCTCTGCTGCGCTGACTTCGATCTTCTCTTCCTCGACCAACTTGCCCAGCACCAGGGCTCGCGCGAGCTGTTCGACCGCTCTGGGCTGGAGCTCTTGCCTTACGTCTTCTTCAGTCTTGCCCATGCTTGCGAGGTAGGCTTCCAGGCCGCCCTGTGCCCTGAACATGCGGTCTCGCTCAGCCAGCATCTGGTCAATCTCGCGCTCGACCAGAATCGGTGGGAATTCCACCTTGGACATGCGCACCAACCTCTCCAAGACCTTGTCCTCGAACTCGCTCCTGGCCCTCGCTTCGGCAGCGGTTTTCAACCTGGCCCCAACCACCTCCCGAAGCCCATCGAGGGTCTCCACGTCGTAGCCGACGCTTTTGGCGAATTCGTCGTTCAAGTCGGGGAGGTTTTTCTCTTTGATCTCAGTTAACTTTACCTTGAAATTATACTCCTGGCCGGCAAGCTCAGCTATTTCATGGTCTTCGGGAAAGCTGATAGTGAACTCCTTCTCCTGGTCCTTCTCCATTCCCTCCAACTGCTCTGCGAAACCCGGTAGAGGGAGGGGGGAGCCCTGGACCACGGGCAACTGTTGGCCTGTGTAGCTCGTGGGGGCACCGGACACCTGTTTCTGTTCGATATCAGCAGTAACCATGTCTCCAAATTGCACCGGGCGCTCAACGGGCACCCAGACGGCATTCTGGTCACGAAGACGTTCTATTGCGTTGCCAGTGTCCTCGTCGGTGACCTCTATGGGCTCCGGGGCAATCCTGATGCTCCGGTAGTCGCCCAGTTCAATTGTGGGCCGGAGTGGGAAAGTCGCCTTGAACACCACGGGCTCCCACTCGAGAACCTCTGCCTGGGGCTGGGCAATCACCTCCAGTTTGTGTTCTTCGACCGCCTGGTCACACAGTTGAGGTATAAGGTGTTCCAGGGCCTCCTGCTGCAAGCCTTCGCGGCCTACGTAGTTTTCGAGCACAGACCTGGGTATCTTTCCCTTGCGGAAGCCAGGTATGTTGAGTTCTTTCGCCAGGTGACGATAAGCCGCGGCCAGCGACTCCTCCATCTCGGGCGGCTCAACTTCGATGCTGAGGACTGCCTGTCCGTTTTCGAACTCCTTCGTCTTTATCTTCATGTCTCTATCTCATCTCTAGGTTGACTGGAACTCTTTCAGGACTGCAAGGTGCAACTCTCTCAACTGCTCTTCAGATACGTCCGAAGGTGCGTCGAATAGCGGGTCGTAGGCGCTCTGCGTCTTGGGGAAGGGTATCACCTCACGGATATTCTGCTCACCGGCCAGAAGCATTACCAGCCTGTCAATGCCAGGGGCAATCCCTCCGTGAGGAGGAGCGCCGTATTCCAGTGCCTCAAGCAACTGGCCAAAACGATGCTCTACTTCCTGGGGGCTGTAGCCCAGCAGGCGGAATACCTTTTCCTGAAGCTCTCGGCTGTGAATTCGAATGCTGCCGCTCGAAAGTTCACTGCCGTTGCAGACGATGTCGTAGTGCCGGGCCCTCGCTTTCTCGGGCGCAGTGTCCAGCAGGTCAATATCCTCTTCCCTCGGGGCGGTGAAGGGGTGGTGCATTGGCTCCCATCGGTTCTCTTCGACGTTCCACTCCAACAGTGGATAATCAAGTACGAAGGCGAAGGCTAGAAGGTCTGCATCTATGAGACCGAGACGGCGGCCCATCTCGAGCCTCAATTGCTCCAGCACCCTGTTGACCACGTCCATCTGGCCGGCGATGATCAGAAGGAGATCGCCGCCCCCGGCCCCGAAGCGGCTGGCCACCGCCCTTATCTGGTCCGGCGTGAAGAACCTGGCAACGAAAGAGCCGGCCTTATCTGCAACCAGGTCGCCGGCCTCATCGGCCAGGGCCAGCGTTGCCAGGCCCTTGGCGCCGTGGGCCTTGCTGAGTTCGGTCAACTCCTCGAGCTGTCGCCTGGTGTAGGTGCCGCAGCCGGGTGCGCATATGCCTTTAACCTTGCCCCCTTCCTGCAGTACGCTGCGGAAAACGGCGAAGTCGGTCGCGGCGGCTATGTCGGTCAAGTCGCGGAATTCGAGACCGAAACGAATGTCGGGTTTGTCGGTCCCATAGCGCTCCATGACCTCCTCATAAGACAGGCGCGGGAAGGGTTTGACCAGTCGCATTGAAGGTTTGACCGTCTCCACCAGGGAGGTGAACATCTCCTCCAGCAGGTTGAGGATGTCCTCCTCTTCCACGAAGCTCATCTCCAGGTCGAGTTGGGTGAATTCCGGCTGACGGTCGGCGCGCAGGTCTTCGTCCCTGAAGCATCGGGCCACCTGGAAGTACTTCTCAAAGCCAGCCACCATCAACAATTGCTTCAGTTGCTGGGGTGACTGCGGAAGGGCGTAGAACTTGCCGCTATGGATGCGGCTGGGTACCAGGAAGTCCCTGGCGCCCTCGGGTGTGCTCTTGAGCAGGATCGGCGTCTCAATCTCGATGAACCCTCTGGCGTCAAGAAAGCTGCGGAGGAACTTGATCACACGATGTCTGAGTATGATGTTCTCCTTCATACGTTCTCGACGCAGGTCCAGGTAGCGAAACCTCAACCTGAGATTCTCGTCCACCTCGGTGTCTTCATTTACGTAAAAGGGAGGGTTCTTTGAAGGATTGAGAATGGTGCAGTCTTCAGCGATCAGCTCAACGTCTCCTGTGAACAGGCCGGGGTTCTCGGTCCCGGCTGGGCGCCGGACGACCTTGCCGCTAACGCTTATGACGTACTCGCTGCGCAGGCTGGCGGCCAGTTCGTGCCCGTGGTGAGAGACCTGTGGATTGAATACTACCTGAAGTATTCCCTGTCTGTCCCGGAGGTCAATGAATATCAGGCCGCCATGGTCCCTGCGTCGATGCACCCAGCCGGCAACGGTTGCTGCCTTGCCGATGTCTTTCGCGCTAAGTTCTCCACAGCTATGAGTCCTGAACAAAGTTTTCCCCTCAGGCGACAAAAAGATTATAATGGAACGAATGTGCCTTTTCAATTGAGGCGTGCTACGGGGCACTGTTACAATGATGTGGCCCGGTCTCACAAGGGGAAATCGAGAACCATGAGGGTGTATGGGTGAACCCAGGTAAGCAGTTGCACGACCTGCAAGAGGTTGACCTGGAGCTGGAAAGTAAGGCTGAAATGCTGTCGCAGGTGGAGAGCCAACTGAGCTCGAATGCGGCGCTGGCCGAGGCAACGGCGAAGCTGGAGAGGCACCGCCAGGAACTTGCCGAACTGGAGAAGGAGCAGAAGGCCACAGAGTGGGTCACTGACGACCTGCTGGCCAAGGTAGCGCCCCTGCAGAAGAAGCTCTACGATGGTTCGGTGAAGAACCCCAAAGAGCTTGATGCGCTGCAGCAGCAGGTCCAGCAACTCAAAGCTCAGATAAGGCAAGAGGAAGACAAGACCCTGGAGGCAATGGGGAAGGTCGAGGCGGTGCAGAAGAAGATACAGCAGCAAGCCGCGGAGGTGAAGCGTCTGAAGGAAGAGTGGGGGAAGAAGCGGGAGGAACTGTCGGCTGAGCAGGCTAGCCTGATGTCAGCTATCGAGTCGGCCAGCAAGAAAAGGGAAGAGCTGGCAACTGTTGTGGAGGCGGCTCACCTTGAACTATATGAGACCCTGCGCGCAACGAAGCAGGGACAGGCGGTGGCGCGGATAGAGCAGGGAAGGTGCCAGGGATGCCGCATTACGCTCTCTATGAAGGAGGTAAAGCGAGCCACCGTGGGGGAGCTGGTGCAGTGCGACAGTTGTAGCCGCGTCCTTTTCATCGGCTGAAGCCAGGAGACGACCGCCCTGAGGCTGGGCCTGGTACTGCGGCTCGAAGCCCTTCACGGCCATTCACCTTCACCGAACAACGATGGGGCAATCAGACGCTGGACGTCTCACCATCTATGTGGACGGGGCAGCGAGGGGCAACCCCGGACCGGCCGCCATAGGTGTTGCTATCGAGGATGAGAAGGGCAACACCGCGGTCAGTGTTTCCAGCTATATCGGACGGGCTACTAACAATCAGGCGGAGTACAGGGCGCTGATGGTGGGGCTCGAGGAGGCAGCAAGGTTGAAGGCCAGGCACATAGACATCAAGTCGGACTCGGAGTTGCTCGTCAGGCAACTTCAGGGCAGCTACAAGGTGCGGCACGACAATCTGAAGCCCCTGTTTCAGCAGGCAAAGCAGCTCCTGACAAACTTCAAGTCGTTTACCATAACGCATATCCCCCGCAATCAAAACAGCGCGGCCGATGCCCTGGCGAACGAGGCACTCGACGCGCATGCGCATGGTTGAATTCGTTCGGCGAAGTAGTAAACTAGACGGTGGTTGGGCCAAGTAGGCCGGGTGGTCGCCGTTCTGGGGCCGATTGGCCGCCAGAAGGGAGGAAAGTCCGGGCTCCATCGGGCAGGGT
>CAZTYW010000040.1:0-17674 GCA_964617695.1 uncultured Dehalococcoidia bacterium | reverse complement strand
ACCCGCCTCCTGAAGTGGCAGTCATGGATCTTGCCCCGGCAAAGGCAGCGCCGATTATCATGTTGATGGCAGAGATTTCGTCTTCGGGCTGCACCACGACCAGGTCCAGGTCCTCAGCCTTTCCCGCCATGTATTCCATTATCGACGTCGCCGGAGTCATAGGATACGCCGCCATGAACTTGCAGCCGGCGGCAATAGCTCCCAGAGCAATGGCTTCGTTGCCAGTGAGCAGCATCCTGTTCCTGTCGCCGACGGGCCGCAGCTGATGAGCGAAATCGGCCCTGAGACTGGCCCTGGCATGCTCATAGCCTGACGCCGCGGCGGCGACATTGGCACGGCCCACGTCGCCCTCGCCGAAATGCTCCTCCAGCACCCGGCTCAATATGCCGAGATCATAGTCCATCAGGTATGTGACGACGCCCAGAGCAACTGTGTTGGCCATGAGACGGTTCCTGGCGCTCTCTTCTGCCAACCGCCGCAGCGGCACCGGAAAGGGAACCTCGGCCCCCCCGAGCCCTGTGAGCGCCTCGCCATCGAAGACTACGGCCCCGTTGCCGACCAACTCTTTCTGATGCAGGTCAACGCTCTCCCTGTCGAGAGCGACCAGGATGTTCACCGCGTCGGAGATGGCAGCCACCTTTCTGTTGCTGACCCTGACCCGGAAGAAGTTGTGTCCTCCCCTGACTCTCGACTCGTAGTCCTGATCAGCGAAAACGTGGTAGCCGCCCCGGGCCAGGGACTTGGCCAGGACGTAGCCCATGGCTTGCACCCCCTGTCCGGCCTCGCCCCCAACCATAACGGTGATGTCTACCGCCATCCCATCCCCCAACAGCACTCACAGGCACGTGAAACAACCGCCCATGAGGCCTTTCAAACCGTTAATCAGGCATTTTTCTGTTGCCGGCCCACTTTCGGAAGCCGTCAATTTCGTTCTCCAGCGCTTCGGCCACCGGAGACCCGTGCGAAGCTGCCAGGAGCCGATACATCTCGATAGCAGGCAGAGCCAGCCTGTCCTGCGCCCGAAGGACAAATACAGGCTCATCGCTCCCAATCCGGGGAATGTCCAACCGGCCGTACTTTCCCGACACAGCCATTTCCACCTCCAGGTACGAGACTTGCTCAGGAAGTCTGAATCCTACAGTGTGTCCGTTCGACAGTCGAGCAGGCGCAGGGCTTCAGTCATGGTCTCCACGGATGCGAGGGCATCAATGGTCAACTCCACCAGCTTCTGCCGCTCGGGTGCTTCGACCACCAGAATCAGGTCGGGTGGACCCTCCAGCGGGTCTGCCAGCACCACGCCGGGCTTGCCGCGAAGAGCCCGGGCTATCTCCTCGGACTTGCCGTATGCGACGTTCAGAAGTGCGTAAACCCTGTTAGCCATCGGTTGCCATCCTTTCATTTGCCAGACTTCGCCCTGTAGGCGAGCCGCCAGCAATGGCCCCTCATGGAAACGTGAGCGCTGACCCCGTCGCTGCCAGATGAGGCCCCCCAAAACGGTCAGCAACGCGGATGATACCGGACTGAGCATGAAGAAGTCATAAAATGGTGAGCAAAAAGGTTGAAAACTTATGACATCTGGCGCCGCTGCCGGGGAAGGTTCGAAGGCCTGATCACGTGGCCACACCTCACGAAAGTGTGACCAAATCGGTACCTTTGCGGTTCCAGGTTGATTTCGTTCTACATAGCCCGGAGGTTACATCCGTGGCGATGTTAGCCTTGACGAGGCCATAGTTGGAGACTAGACTATGGCCGCCGTCGGAACAAAGGGCGTTCATCCACCACGCAACCATTCCAACACTGTCCCTGGCATTTGAGAGGAAAAACACATGTCAAGAAGCCTGCGTACACACAGGCCCAACGCTGCAACGCACAACAGTCTGAACGTGACGTCGCTCGTTGCGGAGAAGAACCTGCTCTTGGGAATACTGGAGACGCTGAGCGGGAGCCGACACATCTCCGAATGCCTGGGGAGACTGGTCGACCACGTGAGCGCCTATGCGGGCTGTAGCTGCACAGGCATACGACTGCTGGACAACGGGGACCATACTGCGTATATCTCTTACGCCGGTTTCAAGCCGGGGTTCTATGGGTTTCAAAGCCACCCTTCCATCGAGCCCGCCGACTGTGTGTCCGCTGCTGGCAAGCAACGGGATGCCAGCTCTTCATTCTGGCTCGATGGCGTTAGGAACCCGACGCGCCGTAGTAGCCAAACGCTTGCCAACCCAATTCCCGGCAAGAAGCACAGCAGAGCGCAGAACAAGAGCAGCACGTCCGACTACGAATGGGTAGCCATGGTGCCTATGATGCACGAAGGCCAGGTGCTGGGCATGATCGACCTAGCTGACAGCGACCCGAACAGGATGGCGACCGAGAAACTCCGCTTCCTTGAGCAGGTGGCAGGACAGATCGGCAAGACCTTGCATACGTACATGGCTGAAGAGGCTTGGCGCGAATCTGAGGCGGGCTGCCGAACGCTGTTGGACTCTTCACCGGACGGGATTATCTGTCTGAACACCGAAGGGCGGGTTGTCGATTGCAGCGAAGGAACATGCCGACTGCTGGGCTACTCCAGGGAACAGATTGTGGGCAGGGATTTCCGGCAGATGCTGGTGAACTATGCGGGGGAGGGCCACTCCCTCGACTCCAACGGCCCTATCCTCAACGCCGACGTGGACAACCGGCTTGAACTCAAGCACGCCAATGGTCATCCCGTCGTCCCGGCCTGGGCCAGGACGGTGGAGTTGCATGATAGTGAAGGGAACATTGCCGGATATGTGATGTACATCCGTGACGTTCGGCAGACCAGTGAGCTTGAGCAGCTAAGAAATGGACTCATCGGGCTCGTGTCGCACGAGCTTCGCAGTCCGCTGACCGTAATCGTGGGGGCCCTCAATACCGCCCTGAGCGAGGGGACACGCCTTACGCAGGAAGAGATGCGGCAACTCCTGCAGGATGCGTCCGGGGAGGCAGAGTCATTGTCTCACCTCCTGGGAAACCTCCTGGAGCTTTCCAGGGCCCAGGCCGACCGCTTGCTCCTGTTTCCAGAGCCATTTAGCGTCGAAGATGTAATTCAGGATTCAGTCACGAGCTTCAGGCAGCGTTTCCCTGGACACCGTTTCCTGGTAGACCTGCCCCGCGGCCTGCCCCAAGTGCACGCCGACCAACTCAGGCTTGAGCGCGTGCTGCACAACCTCCTAGAGAATGCAGTGAAATACTCACCTGGGGGAGGCACAATCCGGGTTACGGCCAGAGGCCATGGTGAGGACCTCGTTATCTCTGTTAGCGACCAGGGAATAGGCATAAGCCGCCACGATCAGAGCAAGCTTTTTCAGCCCTTCCAGCGTCTTGAAGAATCTGCACCTGATGGGACAAGGGGGGCCGGGCTGGGCTTATTGGTCTGTCAGCGGCTTGTGGAGGCCCACGGTGGCCGTATCTGGGTCGAGTCTGAACCGGGCCGCGGTTCCACTTTCGCCTTTACCCTCCCCCTGAGAAAGGGCACAGGCTAGCCCGAATCCATTCTCGGCGCTCGTCAGCCCACTCTCGCCGCCATAAGACCTTCCCATACTTCGGGGCCTCAAGCCCGCCGCCGGCCAGAGGTCCATCACCCCAACCCAACAAGAGACGGGGGTGACACAGTCCACGAGCGCCGCAGTGCTATAATTGAAGTCGGCAAGTCGGGCATTTCAGAACTTCCAGCCAGAGGCCCCACGGAGCGGAGTGCAGCAAACCGTATGAGCCAGTCGGCCAGTTGGGGATTGTCCTCGAAGAACCGCCTCGCTACGGCCATAGCACTAAGCAGCGCCATCCTGGTTGCGGAACTGGTGGCGGGCTTCCTGGCCAACAGCCTTGCGCTCCTGAGTGACGCAGCACACGTTTTCACCGATGTGGTAGCGCTGTCCCTTAGCTGGTTTGGCATTCGGCAAGCCAGCCGGGCTGCAAACTCGAGAATGACCTTCGGATACCACCGCATCGGCATCCTGGTAGCTATGTTCAATGCTGCCCTCATCGCCCTCATCGCAGTAGTCATTCTCTATGAGTCCTACCAGCGCTTCCGAGACCCTCAGGACGTGGACGCCGTGCTCATGTTCAGCATCGCCAGCGTCGGTCTCCTGGCCAACCTGATCGTTGTCTTCTGGCTTCGCAGACAGGCACGGCACAGCCTTAACATACGTAGCGCCTTCGTCCACGCCGGAGGTGATGCCCTGGCCTCCGTGGGCGTGATCGCAGGTGGACTGATCATCCATTTCACTGGTGCGCTGTGGTTTGACCCCCTGGTCAGCGTTGTCATCGCCCTCATCATCCTGGTGGCTGCCTATGCCATAGCCCGTGAGGCCGTCGGCGTCATGATAGAGGCCTCGCCCAGGCACCTGGACATGAATGATCTGGTCCACACCATCAGCAACACTCCCGGAGTCCACAATGTTCATGACCTGCACGTGTGGAGCCTCACCCCGCAAATCCACGCGCTGAGCTGCCACCTCGTGGTGGCGGATGCGGCCATCAGCCAGCAGAGCGTGCTGCTGAATAGGCTGCACGACTTGCTGCTGCGACGATACAATATATGCCACACGACAGTGCAACTCGAATGCCCCGGATGTGACAATCATGCCCTCTATTGCGACATAGGCCCCAACAGAACCGGCGACAGCGGCAACGAGAGGCCAGCAGACTAGCCCCGGCGTGAGACAGGCAGGACCGGGGCAGAGGGATATCAGTCCGTTCGCAGACGGGGTGGCCGGTTCGGCCGGAACGTCCATCGGGACCCGATCCTACCAGACGCAGCACGGGCCTGTGATTTGAGTGGCACGCGTGGTGGCCAACACCACAAGGGCTGCGATCACTTGAAGATCAGATCTCCTATAGTGTAATATTGAAACGATATAGTCATTTTTTCACATACTCCTGTTGGCGGTTTATTGCCGAGGTTTGCGCCCAAAGATGGCAAACAAGTTCGGGGAGCTGCTAAGAAAGCACAGGAAAGGCGTGGGCCTGACTCAACAGAACCTCGCCGAGAAACTTGCTGGGCGAACAGGCGATAATCGGTGCAGCTTTACGACTGTTTCAAGATGGGAGAGCGGCACCATCAGGCCACCAGACCATGTCGTGGAGGCACTCGAGGAGATGCTCCTGGTGCCAAAGGGGACGCTGCTAGGTGCGGCTGGCTACCGCGAGGCAGCATACTACCGCAAGGCGACCAGAATTCACCGAACGGCTGTGCTGAACCTGATTGGAAGGTTCAAGGCCCAGATCAGGGAGAGTCCCCACCTTCTGCTCGGTTTGACAATCCCTGAGGCCCACCTGTACAGAGACGATCCCGTAGCCTACGAAATGCTTCTTGCCCAACATCTCTACCCAAATGGCTACAGGTGCGAAACACGTTCAGATGGCAAGCTACTGCTGGGATGCTCTGCCGATCGCCAAAGCCTGTTCAGTAGCTCGCTGATGAACCACCTGGCCGACTCAGGAGCACCGTCGACCTATCAGAAGTGGCGGGAATGCGGTGGTTCCCTGCTGGAGAGCATCGCCGAAAGCCCAGATATGGCCGTCTGGCACCGATTGAAGGAACTGGCGGAGGAAATCGAATCCAGAATAGAGGCCTCGATTGGAGGGTCGGACGACCTGCCCGGGGAATGCCCGTATTGCCCGAGGCAGTCCGTCCCGAGCTCCACCTCGCATTGGCCCTGAAATACGGTACAGCCGCACCACCCTTCACCCGACTCCCGAACCCTGCAACCGGCGCCTGGTGAACTCAGTACCGGCTCTTTTGGCCGGGCCACTTCCTGCTCAGCACAACCCTGACACCACGCTCGGCCAACACAGACAATTGAGTTCGTCCCCGGCGGCTCTCGTACAAGAGATCGACTGCACCGCTACCGACCCGAAGCCCCCTCACCTCGACCTGGCGCAACCAGTGCGGCAGCCTGGGGTGAACCACCCTGAGTTCATTCCTGGCGGCATTGGGGGCCAGTCCCAGGATAGCCTGCAGGAGCAGAGGAAACGTCCCCGCCGCCCATGCCTGGGGACGGCAGGCAACGGGATAACGCACCGGCAGGTTGTGGGAGGTGCGCGGCACGCCGCAAAAGAGCTCAGGCAAACGGTAGTAGGCGAAGGAGCGGCAGCAGTCGTACAGTGCCGTGGCCAGATCATCAAGCTCTTCATCAAAACCATACCGCTTGAGACCCATCCCAATGAGGGAGTTGTCATGCGGCCAGACGCTCCCCAGGTGGTAACTCAGCGGATTGTACCGCACCGACCGGCTGCTCATCGTCCGGATGCCCCAGCCTGAGAACAGGTCGTTCCAGAAGAGCCGCTCCACCAGCCTGGTTGATTTACCCTCGTCGACTATGCCTGTCCAGAGGCACTGCCCCGGGTTGGAGGCGATGCTACGTGCCGGCTCCCTGCCCGCTCCCAGCGCCAGGGCACAGAAGCCCTCGTCCTCCATCCAGAAATCGCGGTTGAACCTGACCTTGAGATCAGTGGCCTCGCGCCGCAACATGCGGGCCAGCCGCGGCTTGCCCAGCAGAGAAAGAAGCCACGCCATACCATTCTTGGCAGCATAGGCATAGCCCTGGACCTCGACTACCGAAATCGGAGGCTTCGCCAGCGTACCGTTTTCGTTGACGATGCTGTCCCGGGAGTCCTTCCAGGCCTGGTTCAATAGCCCCTGTGGTGAGCGCCTGGAATACTCCACGTAGCCACAACCGTCGGCATCGCCGAACTTCTGGACCCACTCCAGAGCCGACATCAGGTTGGGCTCAAGCTCACGGACAAGTCCCAGGTCGCCTGTCCAGGCGACATACTCTGCAACCAGCATGAGGAACAGGAGGGTGGAGTCGACGGCACCATAGTAAGGGGTCATCGGTATCTCACCCACTGATGCCATCTCTCCTACCCTCAGCTCATGCAGTATCTTCCCGGGCTCCTGGTCTCGCCAGTCATCCACGTCTTTGCCCTGCCACCGGGCCAGCATGCGCAGGGTACCCCTGGCCATGTCGGGGCGGAAAGCCAGCAACTGCAACGAGGCGATGATTGAGTCACGTCCAAACAGGCAGTTGAACCACGGGGTTCCCGCAGCTATGAATGCCCCGCCGTCATCGCCGACAGTGAGCATCCTGGCATCCTTCAATGAGCGCTCGAGTATGGCGTTGAAGAACTCGTTGTCCGTAAACACCTGGGTGCAAGAACTGAGCCAGTCGGCGTATGACGCCGCAAGCATCTCGAAGGCGCCCTGGAAATGGCTGCCGCTTACAGCGTCATCCGGGCTGACCGTCACTGTTATGACGGCAGTGTCGCGGTGGCCGAGGGTGACGGTGAAAAGCGCCCCGTTGTACCATATCTGGTCGGGCTGGGGTGAGAACTTGATCTCCGTGCTGCGCCAAACGTTGTCCAACCCATGATATTTGGACCTGACCTTATCCTTCTCCACCACAGGTGTGGATATTTTGCCCCGGCGCCGCCTTTTATGCCCTCTGACCTCGAAGATGTCCACAAAGTCGGCTTCGAACTCGAAACGCAGGTTGAATGTCACTTCAGAGATACTGAAATTGGTTATGTGGATAGTCTCTAGCAATACGCGGTTGATCACCCTCTGGCGCCTTATCTCAAGGCTGTCCTTGGGTATGAGTTGCTGGTCAATCGACGGCATGTGAGGATTCGTCAGGTGGTGTTCAGAGCTATACCCAAGCTCAGCGGAGGAAAGAAGGACCGTCGGCCTTACCCTGTCAAAGGACAGATCGTATACCGAGAGGTGCCTGGTATCTCCTTTGTAAAGCCCGTAGCCGGAGTTGTTCTCCCGAGGCAGATTGCCTTCCGCATCGGTCATCAAGAACAGGTCACTCTCCTTGATGACGAGAGCATCCCTGATATCGGCAAGTCCTACGGGCTCGCCCTGAGGCAGGATCTGGCCGAACCTTGCGAGCCTGGCACCACCCCTACCGCTCAGCGTTGACGACAAGGCTGCAGCTCCTCGATCCTTCTTGCTTGTCGAACTCCGCCAGCCTAGGGCGCTGCCATCGGCCTGGTGCCAGTGGCTCTTCCTGAAGCAGGCCTGCCTACTGCATTTGCCTTGACCACCCCACCGGTCTCTTCGACCCGCCTGGTGGCAGGACACCTGAGTTCATTCGTTACACCTTTGACCAGCGGCGTCCATCGCGCTACGTCCTCTGCGGCCATTCTCAGACGAGGGTTGCCTACGCTGCCCTGAAGACGGGCAATGCCATCCCCAAAAGTTACCTTCACCTTTGACACGTCGAGGCCCAAACAGGAAGAAAGGCTTTCCAGGATCTCGCTGGCGACCTGAGCTTCGCTGACTTCCGCCGCGGAAAGTACCACAAGATTGTTCACCACATGTCTCACACCGGATATCGCCCAGACCCGGTCCTCGACCAGCCTTTTCTCGCGCATGTTTGCCACACAGCCCCCGATGCGCACAGCCCCACCCACCACCTGTACCGCGATCTTGCCCACGTCGACACGGAGAAGCCCGGCCAATGTCTGTCTCATCTGAGCTTCCAGGCTGTGGTCATCCACGAATGGCAAGGGGACGACTCTGAGCATGTTCACAACGTCCCGGATTCCCTCGAGTCTGCTGCATACTTCCCCAGCCAGTTTCTTCTGTTGCCGGTTCGAGACAAAGCCATTCAGGTAGGCCACCCCCTTCACCACCCTGGCCTTCAAGCTACCACATTCCAATACACCGTGCTTGTGGAGACACTCCAGAAGGAGCCCCTCAAGTCCCTTTCTTGTCCTGCCGGTATCTGTCGGCAATGTCATCACCTCCCTTCGCCTGAGGGCTGCCGGTGGCTGATCTGGTCAAATCGGCAATCCCCTCCTTCATCGTGATGTCGAGGGATGAGCCCAGGGCATGGTCCACAGTCACCGGAATCCCTCGGACAATCTCGGCCTCTCCCAATACCCGCTGATACGCTGCGACGTAATCGTCCACCAGACGGGGGACATCGAAGTGACGTTCCACGTGCTGGCGACACCGCTTTGGGTCTATACGATCTGCCCGGTCTACAGCGGCAACCATTTCGTCCAGTGTATGTACTACGAAACCCGTCTCATCGTGCTTCACCACCTCCGGCGCTGCACCACGGTCAAAGACCACCACCGGCGTGCCGCAGGCCATAGCCTCGACAAGAAACAGACCGAACGGCTCCTCCCAAGTGATCGGCGCCAGCAAACAGTGCGCCCGGGGCAGTAGCTCGCGCTTGCGCTCATAGTCTGCCTCCCCCACATATTGGATCCGGTCCCCGTCAACCTCTGGGACTATCTCTGTACGGAAGTAATCTTCGTCCACGACGTCCACATTGCCGGCAATCAGAAGACGTCGGCCGAGCTTCTTCGCTGCTGCGATAGCCAGGTGCGGCCCCTTCTCGTGGCTGATACGACTCAAGAAGAGCAGAAAGTCATCACGCTTGCCACCGTTGAACGGATAAGACTGGACATCTATGGCGTTGTAGATGACGCCCGCGAAGCGTTCCTTCTCGGGCAGCAGGCGCTTGGCCGACTGGCTGACGGTGTTGTACCATCCCCTGTAGTGAGCGAACAGGACCCGGAAATCGCCCTTCAGGTCCCCGTGCAGGGTGGTCAGCATGGGCGTCGTTGTCAGTCCCGCGGTGGCAAGGCCCTCCAATGCGGTGTGGTTGTGAACGATGTCGTAGCTACCTGAATGCTCCAGGCATGACACCACGTTGAGCATGTTCAGTATTGCCTTATCCCTTTGTGAGCCCCTCAAGAAGCAGGGACAAACGGACTCGAGCCTGGCATTGGTGATCGAGTCCCCGCTGGCGAAGAGAGTGACGTCGTGCCCTCTGTCGACCAGTCCCTCCGTGAGGAGGCTGACGACGAGTTCCGTACCGCCGTAACCGACAGGCGGCACCCTCATTTCGAGCAGACAGATCAAGGCGATCCGCATCGTCGCAGTCCTGTTTCCAACGTACGAGAACCCGCCGCCCAGATCGTCCACGACGGCAGGGGGACAGCCTGACACCGGTCCGGTGACCTATGTTGCCTGTCTTTCCTCAAATCCCACGCCCATCATTCAGCCGGGCCACAAAGCACGCGCGTTGGCAGGCATCACGTCTCCACCGTCCACATCAGAGGGGGCAGGCCACCCTGTTATAGATTAGCAGCCCGTCGGTAAAAAACCGGTTAACCGGCGTTACGCCAGGGACAACACTCTGTCACACTGGGGTCACAAACTGGTTACACCAGGCCACTTCGGTCACGGCTGGCCCAGGATAGGCACGGCCCGCGCATCGACGGGCCTACCGCGGGAGCCGAACCGCGCCCTGCAATGCCAGACGCAGGCGCCCGCCTTCACCGCTTCTTGCTGTCGAACCGGGAAATATGTAACATACGACCAGCCGACCCGATCCATTTTCTGTGTGAGGGCGTTCGAAAGCCGGACTGAGCGCAGGCGGGAGCAAAGCCGTGGAAAGGCAAAGCGAGGCAGACCGCAAAGAGACCCCAGGGGTCGCTTTCGCCACGGACCTGGACACGCTGCGAAAAGAGGTGGTTGTCGAGACGTACAGGGCTCCCGGGCCAGGAGGACAGCGAAAGAACAAGAGGGAGACCGCCGTTCGCTTGACGCACCCACCCTCCGGCATCACGGTGGTTGCGTCAGAACGCCGTTCCCAGGCCATGAACCGTGACATTGCCTTTCGCCGGCTTCAAGCAAAGCTGGCCAGACTGAACCGGCCCGTGAAGCGCCGAGTCAAGACGAAGCCCAGTCTGAGCGCTGTTCAAAAACGGGAGGAGGAGAAGAAAAAGCAGTCTGAGAAGAAGAGGTCGCGGAGCCTGTCGGATGTTGCGGCGGAGGTTGAAGAAGGGTAGACGGCATGAATGTTCCAGGGGTGTGTGACGCGCTATGACAGGGCGACCCTGGCATCCACCACCACGTAGCCACTGCCTCGCTCAAGCACCTTCACCGGGTTGAGGTCAACCTCCGTTATCTGGGGCAGGTCTTCCACCATCGCCGAGACCCTCAGCAGAAGCTCTTCAAGTGCCTCCACGTCAGATGGTCTTGATCCTCTCCAACCTTCAAGAAGCTTATAAGCCTTGACCGAGCGCACCATCTCCCGGACATCAACGTCGGTCAGAGGGTGGATTCGAAAAGCCACGTCTCTGAAGAGCTCGGTATAAATGCCGCCTGTACCAAAAAGGATCAACGGACCCAGCGACGGGTCCTGGGCCACGCCGACAATCACCTCAACCCCCTCTTCCACCATCTTCTGGACGATAACTCCCTGCATTTCGTGTTCCCGCCCCGCAGCGGCCAGACGGCCCCTGATCTGCGCAAAGGCCCGCTCCACCTCTCTCCGTGAGCGCAGATCCAGTGACACGCCGCCAAGCTCCGTTTTGTGGGCGATGGTATCCGACATCAGCTTGACGGCTACCGGAAAGCCTATTTCTTTGGCTGACCTAACCGCCTGAGTGGCATTTGCAGCAGTAATTGACTGTGCCACGCGTATGCCGTAGGCATCGAGGAGACCCATCACAGAGGCAGCGTCAAGCCATAGCGGTCGTGCAGGGTTCCGCTCCAGAGCCGATTTGACTATCGCCTCGGCCTCCTTCTCTTCTATTCCTGGCAGCTCCGGGACGACCCCCCTGGGTCGCTTCAGCCATTCGCTGTACTCGCAGGCATGGTCAAGAGCCGTGGCGGTAGACTCCGGGTAGATGAAGCTGGGCACATAGCCGTCCCGCCGGGAACCCAGCTCGGAAGGGGCACCACGTGAACTCATGAATGAAGCCAGTACCGTCTTGCCTTTCTGGCGAAACCGGGGTGCCGCGTCGCGGATGGCGCTGGCCACCGCTTCAGGCTCTGTGACTATGGGAGGAATGAAGACGACGACGACCGAGTCGACGCGATCATCTTCGGCCAGCACGTTCATCGCCTGGCTGTACTGGCCAGCCGTCGCCTCAGCAGTCATGTCGATCGGATTGGCAAAGCTGGCCCGCTCCGGCAGGAACTCCTTCAGCTCCAAAACAGTCCTGTCTGAAAGCGCCGGCAACTCCAGTCCTCTGGCGGCACAAGCATCGGCCGTCATGATTCCTGGCCCTCCGCCATTGGTGAGGATAGCTACCCTCCTGCCCGCAGGTAGCGGCTGGTGGCTCAGAAGGCTGGCCACATCGAACAACTCATCGAGCGTGTTCACCCGGATTATCCCGGCCTGCCTGAAAAGGGCCTCCGAGGCCACCTCGCCGGTAGCCAGCGCCCCGGTGTGGGATGCCGCCGCCCTTGATCCCGCCGTGGTGCGCCCGCTTTTCACTGCCACTACCGGCTTCCTGGCAGCGACCCTGGTTATTATGCGAGCGAACTTCCTCGGGTTGCCGAACGACTCCAGGTAGAGCAGGATCACGTCAGTGGAGGGGTCTTCCTCCCAGAACTGCACCAGGTCATTGCTTGACACGTCGGCCCTGTTTCCTATGCTGACAAACGTAGACAGGCCGATATTGGCGCTCTGTGCATACTCCAGGATGGCAAGTCCGAGGGCACCGCTCTGGGTACAGAAGGCGATGTTCCCGGCAGGCGGGCAGACAGACGAGAAGGTGGCATTCATGCTGATTTGCGGGTCAGTGTTGATGATCCCCATGCAGTTGGGGCCGATCAGGCGCATTCCGTAGCTGCGCGCCGTTTCAACCAGCTTTTCCTGCCTCCTGGTGCCCTCGTCCCCACTCTCTGCGAAACCGGCGGACACGACCACGATGCCGTGCACGCCCTTGCGGCCGCATTCCTGGATCACCCGCTCGACCATTGCCGCAGGAACGATCACCACGGCCAAATCCACCTCCCCCGGAACGTCAAGCACTGAGGGGTATGCCCTCACGGAGGCTACCACCTCTGCGTTCGGGTTGACCGGATAGACAACGCCGCTGAATCCCTGGTGCAGTATGTTGCGGAAGAGCTTGTTGCCAATGGTCCCCTCCTTCCGCGAGGCCCCGACAACTGCAACGGAACGGGGCCTGAGGAAGGCCCTCAAGGAGGCTATGGCGGCAATCTTCTCGCGCTCCGCTGACTTTTCTTCGACTGCAGGCGTTTCGGCAATGGGCAGCACCACCCGATAAACGTCGTGCTCCAACTCCTGAATGACCTGGAAACCGCTATCATGCAGCACCTTCAGCATTTGCTCGTTTTCAGCCAGCACCTCAGCCTCAAAAGCGCGGATACCGTTATCACGGGCTATTCCCGACAACTGCTCCAGCATGTGGGTACCGATACCCTTCCCCTGGTACGTATCTTCGACGACGATGGCCAGCTCGGCTGTGTCCCGCCTGGGAAGCCGGTAGTAGCGTCCGACGGCAATGATCTTCTCCTCCTCGCCTTCCCCGACCGTCGCCACCAGAGCGAAGGTGTTGTCGTAGTCAACAGTGCTGAAGCGGCCCGCCTGCTCTTTCGACATTCGGGTGAGCACATGGTGAAACCTGAGATAGACAGTATGCCGGCTCAGGCGGTAGAAAAGGGCCAGCAGCTTGTCCTGGTCTTCAGGCATGATAGGCCGCAGATGCAGAGTGGAGCCATCCCTGAGCAGCACTGCCGTTCTGTATTTTTCCAGGGCATCGATGGCGACACTCGCTGCCATTGCACTTCCTCCTCCATCCGAATAACCCTTCACCCTCTCCGGGGGCCAAAGTCAGTGGATTGCTGAAAGTCTCCAGTGCGTTGACCTGGGGGGAGACAGACCCCATGAGGCAAATGGGCCGCCTGTTATCGGCTGGTGGAGCCCGCCTTGAACCTGGCCGCTGGTGCAATGGGTAACACCGCGTGACAGACCCCGTATTCCAGGTCCTGGTTCACCCGCCAACCCCTGTGCTCCAGCAACCTCAACCCTCGCTGATTGTCGGACGTGACCTCCGCGTGGAAGCGCCTCACACGCTTCTCCCTCGCCACCATTACCAGGTGCTCCAGCAGGTGAGTCCCCACTCCCCTACCCTGGTAGGCGTCCTCGACCATCAGGGCCAGCTCTGCCCCGTCTTTGCTCGGCAGCCGGTAGAAATGGCCTACAGCTACGATTCTCTCACCTCTGCCCGCTCCAACGGTGGCCACCAGGGCGAAGGTGTTCTCGTAGTCGACGGCACACGAGCGATGTGCCTCCTCTCTGGGAATCTGGCCGATGACATGGTGGAACCTGAGGTACAACGTGTACGGGCTGACACGGGAAAAGAGGGCCAGCAACTTGTCTTCGTCGTTAAGCCTGATGGGGCGCAGGCAACAGCGGGAACCGTCCCTCAGGAACACTGCCGCCCTGTACTTCCGCAAATCGGCACCAGCATGGTCCCTGTCCGCATCGGTCCCCTTGCGCCCCTCTCCGTGAACGGGTCCGCCTGCTTCGCAGACGTTGGATATGCCAGTTAGCTTTGACGGACTCCTGTGCATCGCCATCGTCCTGCAATGAACAATCGCCCGAGCCGCGGTTGGGATGAGGAATACGGTGACGGCCGATACTACTGTTTCCGGCTGACAAAACCGCTGGTAGAGAAATGCGGCCGGAGTAGATTGTCCCCCTTGTTGGTCCCTCGGCCACATGATACAGCGTGTGTGAGTAGAAATCAATACCCTGGCGTCAAACCAGCCTGGAAAAGGAGACCCCACCGCTTTGACATGTTACACGCACAGCAGGCAGGACAGATAGTGAGACAAAGGGCGCGTCCCCCCCTCAAGAGAGCCCAGCGCCAACCGGCAAGCGGAAGAGCCCGCGCTCAGTGGTCTCCAGCAATCCGCTGCCGCCCTCCTTGTGGATCGCTATACGCCAGGCTGACATCCTGCGCCGCATATGCCGGAGCACTGGGGAAGAAGCCTCTGGTCTTCTTGCACAGCCACACCAGAAACAGCATGAAGGGCACCTCTGTCAGAACTCCAACCACCGTGGCCAGCACTGCCCCGGAGGCCAGACCGAAGACCGTCGTGGCCACGGCAACGGCCACCTCGAAATGGTTGCTTCCGGCTATTATGGCCGTCGGTGCGGCATCCTCATAGGGAAGGCGGATCACCCTGGACACAAGGTAAGTGAAAGCGAAAACCAGGAGTATGTTGCAGAATATGCCGACAGCAATCATGCCCACGGCCGACGGAAGCTCGGTTATCACCTCTCCCTGCAGACTGAACAGGATCACCAGCGTGACCAGCAGGGCCACGATAGCCACTGTGCGCAGAACAGGAACCAGCCTCGACTCAAACCATTCGATGCCTTTTCGCTGGATCACCTGCTTCCTGGTGAAGTAGCCGAATATGAGCGGGAGACCGATGTAGATCGCTACCGAGAAGGCGACCGTGCCCCAGGGAATGCTTATCCCGGAGATGCCCAATAGAAGCCCGGCCAGGGGCGCGTAGAGCACCACCATCGACAGTGAGTTTATGGCCGTCATGACCAGAGTATGCCCCATGTTCCCTTGCGCCAGGTAGCTCCACATCAGCACCATCGCCGTACAGGGGGCCACGCCCAGAAGAATCATGCCGGCCCTGTAGTCCTGGGCAACATCGGGTGAAAGGAAGTCCTTGAACACCACGCCCATAAACAGCCAGGCAAAGAAGGCCATGGTGAAAGGCTTTATCGCCCAGTTGACGGCCAGAGTGGTGACTATCGGCTTGGGAGTCCTGGCCGCCCTTACCACCTGTCCGAAGTCTATCTGCACCATGATGGGATAGATCATCAGGAACAGGCAGATGGCCACCGGGATCGAAACGCTGGCGACTGTCAGGTCGCTCAATACCTCCGAGATTCCCGGGAAGGCTTTGCCCAGCCCAATGCCGGCGCCGATGCACAGCGCCACCCAGATGGTGAGGTATTTGTCCCAAATCCCCAGCTTCCTTTCCTTCTGTTCAGCCACGTGCTGCACTCCTTATAACGTGCCTTGCTGGGCATCAGCCCTGAGGGAACCTGGCTGTCGCCGGCAAGCAGCGCCTAGCCGTCAACCTTGTGTGCCTCTACCGTTATGCTCATCAGCCTGGCCATTTCCTGGTCGGGGCCGGTCTCGACGTAGAACTCCCTTTCAGAGGTTACCCGTAGGTCCGTGAAGCCAGCCTGCTCTATTGCCGCCAGGTACTCCTCTCGCTTCAGAGCTCCTCCCACGCAGGCTGCCCAGGCGTCCAGGTCCTGCCTTAATGCGGCAGGCAGCGTCTTCTCCGAGACTACATCGGAGACTATCAGCCTTCCCTGCGGCCTCAGCACGCGGTAGGCCTCCCGGAAAACCCCGGCTTTGTCGGGAGAAAGGTTGACAACGCAGTTGCTGATCACCACGTCCACAGCACTATTCTCAACGGGTACGTCCTCTATTTCTCCCAGCCGAAAGTCGATGTTCTGGTAGCCGTTGGCCCTGGCCAGGCCTGCTGCCCGGTCAACCATCTCCCTGGTCATATCGACTCCGATGACCTTGCCTTTCGGGCCCACCCTGTTCGCCGCCAGGAAGGCGTCAATCCCCGCACCCGACCCCAGGTCCAGGACCACCTCGCCTTCCTTAAGGCCGGCTACGGCCGTAGGGTTGCCACACCCCAGGCCCATGATTGCCTCCTCGGGCACTCGCTCCAGGTCCTGCGCTGTATACGCAGCAGGCGCACACACAGCACCATCCCCGCAGCACGAACAGCAGCTTTGCGGCTCTGTTCTGGCTATCTCGGAGTAGGCTTTCTTTACGGCGTCCTTCACTTCTTCGTCTTTCATAGCTTGCCTCCTTGTATCTCAGCAGGAGCGCTCACCCGGCAGCTTTGCCGAATCGCTCCCGCCAACCGTGTTCATTCCAGGAGCCTGGCCAGAGCCTGACGCTCCGCCGCAAACTCGGGCTGAGTCAACACGGGACACTCCTCCAGCCGGGACTTGCCTTTTGCCAGGTCAATAGCAAAGGCGAGACAGGTGCGTTTGCCGCACTCCTTGCAGTTGGTGCCGGGCAGGAGCTTCTGCAGCATCAGCCCCGTGCCCAATTTCGAATTGGCCGCCCCCGGCCCTGCCGTGCCGCCTGCGCCCCCCGGAGCGGCGACAACGCCCTGCCCCGGTTCGGTCAACTTCGACACGATTCTGCGGCAAATTGCTGGCTCAGGATACGCCCCGATGTCGTACAGCGTATAGTCCATGAACCCGGTAGGGCTCTCCTGGTAGCAGCTCCGCACGGCCTTCTCTATGGTCTCCGCACTCAGTCCGGGTGCCTTCCTGTCTTTCTCCCCAGGCTTGCATAGCAGGTCGATGATGCTGACCTGCTGCCTGAACCTGTCGATCACCTCCATGGGGATGTTATGAAGATAAGGAGTGGGCGCCGTCGACCCAATGATCTGTTTCCTATCGTCGACCCCGTCCTGTTTGAGCAACAGAAGCGACTCACCGGGCATGTGGCCGGAAGACTCCCTGCCGCACAGCACGATGTAGCGGATGTTTGGATTGGCCACCACGTTACACAGCATTTTCTCCAGGCCGACGTTCTCGGTCTGAAGCATCCCGGAAAGGGCTGCCCCGGCGTCCAGACCTGCCATCACCAGCTCCTGCAACTCGGGGGGAATACGGAAATCAAAATCGTCCAGGATGGCACAGACCGCAACGGGCGAGAAATCGTTGCCCCTGGCGTAGCGCCCTTCCTCCGGAGGATAGCCTTCTGGCGGCGTCACCTTCAGCATGTTCTCACCACCTCGCCATCAGATCCTGGTTCATCCCCTGCCTTCACCCCATCAGGTGCCCTGACCATGATC
>CAZTYW010000039.1:15691-17769 GCA_964617695.1 uncultured Dehalococcoidia bacterium | reverse complement strand
TTCGGGCTAGGCACCCGGCGGGAAGCGCTTTCCTTGACACTCTACGATCACGCATGCTACATTTGATTCGGTTATTAACTCGCCAATGCCCGCGCTGCAACGGCGATTGAGAGGAGGATACAGTCTATGGAGATGATTGTTTGCGTCAAGCAAATACCTGATCCTGAAGCACCACCAGCCAGCTTCAAAGTTGACACAAGTGCCAACAAGGTTGTTCCCCCGCCAGGTGTCCCCCCCGTGCTTAGTCCTTACGATGAGAATGCCGTGGAGGCTGCTTTGCGCGTCAAGGAGGCCAGCGGCGGCAAGATAACGGTTCTGAGTCTGGGCAATACCCTGGTCAGAGATGTGGTCAAGAAGCCCCTGGCTATGGGTGCTGATGAGTTGATTCTCCTGGAAGATGCGGCCTACGACGAGGGCGATAGCTGGTCCACAGCCTATGCCCTGGCTACGGCCATAAAGAAAATAGGTACTTTCGACATCGTCTTCTGCGGCAGGGTAGCCGGCGACTGGGATGCTGGTCAGGTTGGGACCGGCGTCGGTGAACTCCTGGGTCTACCCAGCGTCAGTCTGGCCAAGAAAGTCGACGCTGTGGATGGGAAGCTGAGAGTGGAGCGCCTGGTCGCTGACGGTTTTGAGGTAATCGAGGTGCCTATACCCTGCTTGATAACCGTCACCAGCGAGCTGGGTGAGCCCCGGTATGCGCCACTCAAAGGCATCATGAAGGCGGCCAAGATACAGCCTACAATCTGGAAACCCCAGGACCTCGGTCTGGATGCCTCGAAAATCGGTGCTCAGGGGAGACGCTCCAGGCTTGTCAAGCTGTACCAGCCGGTCAAGGAAGGGAAGTGCGAGATTATCGAGGGTGATAACGTAGCGGAGGCGGCGGCCAACCTGGCCGTGCGGCTTCGGGAATCGAAGGTGTTGTAGGGCTTTGGGAAGAGGTAGCAAGTGGCCTGTGGATTTACTTCTGATTTCCTCTACGAGAGACTGAAGGCTGCCGAAGAGCAGGGTTCCGAAGCAGCAAGACAACTGATGCAGGACTTGTTGCTGGCGCAGGAGGCCGAGGCGGAGGAAGCTGGAGCAGATGCGGAAGTGAAGACACCGGCGCGTAAGAGCAGAAAACAACCGTCGTTGTACAGGACAACAAGTTTCTGAAGGAGGAGTAGATGGCAGATTACAAAGGCGTCTTAGTCTGTGGAGATATCGTCGAAGGCAAACTGGCGGCCATAACTCCGGAGTTGCTGGGCTGCGGGAGAAAGCTGGCTGACACCCTGGGAGAGGAGCTTTCTGCGGTCTTGGTGGGCAGCGGTGTCAAGGGCATTGCCTCGGAGATGATTGCCTACGGGGCGGACAAGGTCTACGTTGTTGACGATCCGCTGCTGAAGGACTATCAGGCCGACCCGTATACGGCGGTGATGGAGAAGGTAGCAAAGCAGATGGCGCCCAAGATACTGTTGATGGGGCAGACAACGGTCGGACGCGACCTGGCCCCGAGACTCGCATTCAGGCTGGAGACAGCGCTGTCCATGGACTGTGTGGAGTTGGACATCGATCCTGACAGCAAGCTCCTTCTTCAGACTCGCCCTGTATATGGCGGCAATGCCAAAGCCATTTTCACTATGGAATGCATGCCTCAAATGGCCACGGTGCGTTCCAAGTCCATGACAGCCCTGGAGCGTGATGATGCCAGGAAGGGCGAGATCATCGATATTGAGGCTGGGATCGACGCCTCCGTAGTCAAGGCCAGGTTCGTGGAGAAGGTGAAGGAAGAGGTGGCTGGCGTCAAGCTAGAGGACGCCCCCGTAGTGATAGGTGGTGGCAGGGGGGTCGGCGGGCCCGAGGGCTTCAAGCAGTTGGAGGAACTGGCCAGGATGTTCAAAGGGGCGATCGGAGCAACCAGGCCGGCGGTTGACAACGGCTGGGTTGCCACCAGTGTACAGATCGGCCTCACCGGCAAGATCGTTACGCCTGATCTCTACATCGCCGTGGCTCTCTCCGGATCAAGCCAGCATATGGCTGGTTGTTCGGGCTCCAAGACTATTGTCGCCATCAATAAAGATCCCGAGGCCAATATCTTC
>CAZTYW010000039.1:0-15591 GCA_964617695.1 uncultured Dehalococcoidia bacterium | reverse complement strand
GGGCGCGGGTGAGCTCCACGCCGGAAATGATCACCGCCAGGTGAGTCAGACCCTGGGGAAAGTTGCCCAGCGCCCCGCCTGACACGGGGTCCACCATTTCGGAGAAGAGGTCCAGGTGGTTGCCGTAGCCGAGCAGTCTTTCGTAGCGCTCCGCAGCCTCTTCCAGCCTTCCGAGGCGGACCAGGTTCCTCACCAGCCAGAAGGAGCACCACAAGAAGGCCCCCTCCGCCCCACTTAGCCCGTCGTCAGTCTCCTCGGTCCTGTATCGGCGAAGAAGGCCGTTCCAGCTCAGGTCTTCGACGGTGCGTTCGATCGTGGACGTGATGCGCCCATCGGACATGGGTAGGAAGCCGTACAGAGGTATGAGCAGGTTGCTAGCGTCCAGGGCCTGTGTGTCGTAGTGCTGGGTGAACGCTCTCTGCTCGGATTTCCAGCCTCTGCTGAGTACGTCGCTCTGGATTTGCTGGGCCGCTGCTCGCCACCGGGCCAGGTTCTTCTTGTGCCCGAGCCGCTCTGCTGTTTTGATCCCTCTGTCGAGGGCCACCCAGCACATAACCTTCGAATGGACGAAGTGAAAGGGGCCGCTTCTGACTTCCCATATCCCGTTGTCGGGCAGGTGCCAGGTCTCGGCGGCTGCGTTGACGAAGGTCTCGAGCAGGTGCCAGTTGCTGGGTGCTATCCGGCCCCCGGCCATAAGGTGGTTGTAGGCGGCCTCGAGTACTTCGCCAAAAACGTCTAGCTGGAATTGCCGGTAGGCAGAGTTTCCGATACGTACCGGGCGTGACTGGCGGTGTCCCTCCAGATGATCAAGCTCCTCCTCGTCCTGCGGATTTCCGAAGCTAACGTTGTACAGGATTTGCGCCTTGGGTCCGCACTCTCCGCAGTTTCTGAATAGCCATCTCATAAAGCCGGTGGCCTCTTCCCGGTGCCCCAGGTAGGAGAAAGCGTTCAGTATCAGAGACGCATCGCGAAGCCAGGCAAACCGGTAGTCCCAGTTGCGCTCGCCACCGATTCGCTCGGGAAGGGACGTGGTAGGAGCAGCCACGATGGCGCGGGTCGGCCAATACACCAGCAGGTGCAGAGCCAGGTAGGACCGTACTACAGCCGGACGCCAGGGTCCATGAAAGGTGCAGCCGTCTGCCTGTTGTTGCCAGTAAGATGCCGTGCTTCGCAGCCTTGCCGCCGAGCGGTGGCCGGTGACTGGCCGGGGCTGTTCAGAGCCATAGCTCAGTACGAAGTCCGCCTTTTGTCCTTCCTGCAGTGTGAAGCGAGCCACGGCTTCGTCGCCGTACAAAGTGAAAGGGACTGCAGAGGATAGCGCCAGTCGCTCCGTCCCTTGTTTTGCGGCGACGCCGTATTCTGACGAACTCAAACAGGTCCTGCCCCTGGCATAGTCCATCTTCGGTTCGAAGAGGACCTCCAGCGCCACGTGGCCCGCGGTGCACTTCACCATTCGGTGGATCTCTTTGAACTGGGCAAGCCTGCGCCCCGGTGTCAGGTAGCATGGCATGAAGTCAGTTACGGTGGCCCTGCCCGAGTCTGTTTCGAACGTGGTCTGAAGCACGTTCGTATCAGACAGATAGGCTTGATGGGACTCGAAAGACGTCTGAGGACTTACACGGAATCTGCCGCCCTTCTCGTCATCCAGTATGGCCGCAAAGACGCTGGGAGAGTCGAACCGCGGCAGACAGCACCAGTCGATAGATCCGTCGGTTCCCACCAGGGCCGCAGAAAGCATATTGCCTATGATGCCGTAGTCACTTATTGCCTTGTAGCCCATTTCCACTCAACCTTGTGGCTCTTCAGGACGCGTCTGCGTCCTCAGGTCGCCTGCCGAAAGAGATCGCCCACGCGCCCCTCCCTGCGCTCTCGGGCGACGGCCCCGCCAACCCCATAGGGGTGACCCGCGAAGCCGTGAGGCAGCGCCTCGGTTGGGATACAGGCGTGGAAAATGCAGTCTCCGCCTACGCGTCCCCTTTCGACCAGGCCAACCGGGTCAACGCTGCCTTCGGCAGCGCAGGCGGCTAAGCCGCCTGCGGTTCCCGCCCCAATAGCCAGGACATCAAGGTTGACCATTCCCCTGCCTCCTACCCGATCTCCAGCGCTGACAGTGGCCCTTGCCTTGTCAGGGCTCCGTGTTGGCCTTGGGGAGGCAGCCAGCGTCGTGTATGCGTCCTTCCTGTCGAGGCCAAATCCGGCTGTTGCACCCGTTCCCGCTGCCGTAGCTCATGCGGCGACGCTAACTACTTAACCACAGGCGAGGTTCAGAAGGCGTTAAGTGCAGTTACGGTACGGTACCGAAAAGCTTGCATTACTGTTGGCCACCTGGCCTGCGCACTTGGGGGCCGACACTGGCGAGGAGGACCGGCCCACGCTGCAGTCGGCCGGATTAGTGGATCTCACGGTGCCGGGCTGCGGCGCAGCCTCAGCGTGATGCACCTGAGGCTGCCACCACCGGCCGTCAGGGCCTCCGGATGAAAGAAGATTATCTCGACCCCTTTCCGGGCCAGTGCCACCTGCGTTTCACCGTCCAGGGCAGTGTCGTAATGGAAGATGACGCCGGGTTCGAGGGCCACAAAAGTGCAGGCCAGCCTCATCTGCTCCGAGTCGGATACGTTGACGATCTGAACGCCCTTGCTCTTCATGTGTTCGGCGAAGTCTATCTTCTCAACACCCTTTATGGCGAACCGGTAGCTAGTCCTGAAGGCTGGCAGGTAAGCAAGGGCCAGGTTCCGGGTCACCCGGTTGTAGATGGTGTCGGGGTGCATGAAGCGGCGGGCCTTGGGGACGTCTACGTATATCACCTCCTCGAATACCTCCAGCGCCTTATGCACGAATTCGAGGATGGTTTTGCGGCGGTGCCTCTCCGTTTCCGCTACCAGCACGGTCTCGGGTGACAACAACAGGCAGCCCTCAAACGCGTCCTCTGGGTCGTCAAAGTCAATGAATATCGGGATGCCCAGATTCGACAGCGCTTCGCGCACGACGGTCTCCTCGTTCTGCCTGGCGGGCCAGGCCATGGACGAAAGGATAGCGCCTTTGCTGGTAATGACAGCAGCATCGTGAAGATACGTCAGGTTTGGCATCCTGCGCGTCCATTCGTGGTGGTCATTGATGTAGTCCGAAAGCTCCAGCACCTCAACCCCGTGGGATATGAGGATGTATCGGAAGCGGTCGTGCTCATCGATAAACCGGGCCGCATCGGGGGCTCGGTCGAACAACCACTCCTGGTAGTTACCATGGTCTATCAGGTCAAGTTCTTTGCCGGGTCTGTGCATCAGGACCTGGCTGAGCCTGCCGAATTCCTCGCAACCGTAGGGTATTCTGCAGCTTGTCGGTCCAGGCATAGTCGTTCCACCTCCTCAGACAGACCTCTTCCGCACCAGTGCCAGCAGGTTCTCACCGTCGCGGCTCAGCAGAAGCTCCACTGTCTGGAAGCCATGACTTTCCAGGCTTGTCTCGATATGGGGCAATGTGTACTTGTAGGTGAAGCCGAGGTGAATGACGTCGCCTGCCGCCAGCCTCACCGCGCCTGTTCCGCATGATAGGGTCGTCTCCTTGAGGATTCGTACGGACTTTACGGTCCGGTAAACGGTGCCGACACATGTCTGCATCGGAAGGAGGTCCAGTTGGAAAGCGCAATCACCTGGATGCAGTCCACGCCGTACGAGAGGGCCGATGTTGAAGCGCACATTGGCCTGACAGCGGTAGGCTGCCTCCACCTCCCCTCGTTTCTGGGCCCCGCCTTCCGCAGCAGCGGGAAGCATGTGGCAGTCAAACAGGAACAGGTCGTCGAACCCCAGATGGCGGTACACAGTCTCCAGAAGGAATTGTGGATCGTAGTTGCAGAAGCTGTTACCCAATAGGCACAGGAGGACGGGAGGGTCCCACAGGCGCCGCAGAAGCGCCATATCTTCCAGCAGGGCTACCACGCCGGTCTTCTTGACGGGGACACGGGCTGCGGCATTCAGGGCTTTGTCTACCATCTGGCTACTGACGTCCACGGCATAGTAGGTGGGCACGCATCTGTCCAGCATGGCTTCCAGCAACATGCGTTCCTTCTCACCGCTGCCCACGCCTATGCTAACCAGGTCGAGTCTGCCAGGCAGATGCCGGGTCACCGAAGCCAGGTTCTGCGCCAGAAGGCCCGTCAAGCGCGCGGCCACAGGGAACGCGTCCGACTCGCTCAGGTCAAGCCAGTTGCTGGCGCCGTCGTCTCCGAGGTAGAGGAAGTAATCAGGCATCTGGTGCTGTCCTAGGCATTGCTGAAGCCTGGCTTCCAGTTCGTCGGCTGTTATTAACACGATCTTGGTCAAGGTGCCCCTTCCCTATCTGAAGCAATGCAGGCATTCGGCGCGGAGGGCAGCGTACGGGTCCTTGCCGTGGTTGACTCCAACACTGTAGGCGTACCCCCGGCAGCCGACGCACTCGCCCAGGTGCGGGCAACCGCTGCATTTCCCCTCCAGGTAGCGGTCAATGTTCCTGACGTACTGGAAAAGGGGAGACTCGTAGGCCTCTCGCAGGGAGCACCTGAGCAAGTTGTAGGGATAGGCCCCGTTTTCTCTCAGAGAAGGGTTCTCGTCGAGCTTGGTGGGGGCGCAGGGTCGGATGTTTCCGTCGATGGTTACGTAGAGACTGTAGAGGTATTGAAGACAGCCGCTGCCCGGCAGGGGCGTGTAGGGCAGCCAATCATAGCCGTAGCGGCTCCTGTCGATTTCCAGGAGTCTCAGCTTGTAGCCCTTGATCTCTTCCAGGCTTGGGCTCTGACCTGGCAGGTTCTGCCTGGCTCTGCCGGTCGGGGTCAGGACCTCTATGTTGGGGAAGATGTTGCCTTGCCGGCAAAAGTCCCACACCTGCTCTACTTCCTCCAGATTGAGCCTGCTGGCCACAAAGGACAGCCCCAGCCTTAGGCTGCGGGGGTCTTCCACCTGCGTGAAGCCTGCCTGGATCAGATTCTTGAGGCCCTGGTGGATGCGGCCGTAGGCGCCCCGGCGCCCTGCTATGAAGTCCTGAAGTCGGGGGCGCAGGGAGTCAAGCTTGCCCATTACTGAGACGTTCCTGGCATACAGAAACTCGGCCAGCTCTCGGGTGATCGCCACCGTATTGCTGAAAATCATCGGAACAATATCCAGGGAGTGGATATATGAGATCAGCTCTCGGAACTGCGGGTGCAATGTGGGCTCACCGCCGCCTATCACAACGACCGAGCGTACCCCCAGCCCCTTGGCCTGCTCAATCACCTTGGTCAGGGCTCGGTAGCTCAGCTCCTGATTCAGGCGGACACCGCTTTCAGCGTAGCAATAACGACATCTCAGGTTGCAGGAGCGGTTCGTTTCGAGGCGAATGGCCAGCAGACGATTGTGCTGGCGCGCCCGGTAGGCATCTTCAGGGTCGTAGGTATAGCCGACGAGGATTGGTGCACGCTTGGAGTTGCTGCGCTTACGTCCGCTCTGAAAAGGGCCAGTGCCTGAGTCTCGGAGTTCCATGGATGGGTTTTCCCTCTTCGTTCACGACATCCCTGAGGATGGCACGCCTGCCAGTCTTCGCCGCAGCCCGACCCGAGTCGGCCGGTGCCGTTGAGACATGCTTATCTACTTGGTTATCACACGGATGTTTAAGAACCAATAAAGGTTGGTAACGGAAAGGTTGCGAATTGATTACATTACTGGGAGGCCGCTGGCCGAGCGGTCGTCTTTCCGCCTGTGATGCCTTCAGTGTGGGCAGCTTGACAGGCCGGCATCGCGGTGATATAAGCTGTTCGAACCATCGCACGGCGCCTGGCGATTTGGCTTCCCCGGTGAATGATTGAGAACGGCGGATGCCTGTGTTGTGGGATGCCGGCCATCTGTTGCGGGGGAAATCCTGCGTGCAGGGTGGCTGCGAAGGGAGGTGGTTGACATGGCTATAGCGGAGGTGCGCGTAGTCCCGGTGGGGACAAGGACGTCATCGCTGACGAAGTACGTGGCCCGTGCTGTTGACGCGGTGAGGCGGCAACAGGGCATCAGGTACCAACTCACGCCTACCGGAACGGTACTGGAGGGAAGCCTGGACAATGTGTTGAATGCGGTGAAGAAGATGCACGAGGCTACCTTCGTTGATGAGGTGACGCGGGTCGTCACCACCGTCGAGATCGACGACAGGCGCGACAAGGAAGTGACGATGGAATCGAAAGTGGAGTCGGTGCAGCAGCAGCTTTCATAGGCGAGCCAGCCCGATTGCTCCGCCCGCTGCTCGGGGCTGGCACAGACCGGCCCGATGTCCTTGAGGGGCCTCCCCGGGCCCCGGTTCCTAGGCTTTCTCAGCCGCCCGCTGGCTGGTGATCTTTTCCACTACGTGAGGGGGCACCTCCTCGTAGTGACTGTAGTCGAGCTTGTAGGTGCCCCGTCCCTGAGTCATGGACCTCAGGTCGATAGCGTACCTGAGGACTTCGGCCAAAGGTATCTGAGCCTCGATTAGCTGATTTCCGTCCTGCGGATTCATGCCCAGCACTCTGGCTCGCTTGGTATTCAGATCGCCGATTATGTCACCTATGAAGGCCTCGGGTACGACCACCTGGAGCCGCATTATCGGCTCAAGCAAGACTGGCTGACCCTGCGACAGACCTTTCTTGAGAGCTTGCGATGCGGCGATCTTGAACGATATTTCCGATGAGTCCACCGGGTGGGAACTGCCATCATAGAGGGTTACCCTGACATCGACTACCGGGTAGCGCGCTAGCACGCCCTCCTGCTTTGCTTCAAGCACACCTTTCTCGACGGCAGGTATGTAGTTCTTCGGCACTGCCCCACCTACCACCTTCTCAGTGAACGCAAAGCCCTCGCCTCGCGGCAGAGGTTCAAGCGCCAGACAGACGTGGCCGTATTGGCCATGTCCTCCGGTCTGCTTCTTATGCTTGTACTCTGCCTTGACACTGGCACCGATGGTCTCTTTGTATGGAACCCTGGGGGTATCCATCGTCACTGCTACGCCAAACTTGCGCCGCATCCTCTCGACTGCCACCTCAACGTGCGAATCGCCCATGCCCGAGAGGACCGTGTCCCCGGTGTCCGCGTCCTTGCGCACCTCGAGAGTAGGGTCTTCCTCAGTCAGTCTCGGCAAGACTGTGCCCAGTTTGTCCACATCCGCCTTCGTTTTGGGGCTTATGGCCACGCTGAACACCGGCTCGGGAAACTCGATCTGCACCAGGTTCAACGGGTGCTCCCTGGAAGACAGGGTATCACCGGTGCCGGTCACTGCCAGCTTGGCCACAGCGCCGATATCCCCGGCGGTGACCTTGGGCACGGCCTCCTGTGTCTTGCCTTCGAATACGAAGAGCTGTCCCATCCTCTCTATCTGCCCCTTGTTGGCGTTCCACACTTGAGAATTACTCTCAAGTGTACCGGAGTAGACGCGAAAATGGGTCAACTTACCTACATAGGGATCGGCACTCGTCATGAACACCAGGGCACTCAAAGGGGCGCCAGCATCCGGTTCAATCGCCTCGGAGGCTTTCTTTGCCGGATTGGTCGCCTCTACAGGCCCGACGTCTCTGGGGGAAGGCAGATAGCTGCAGATGGCATCCAGGAAATGCCTTATGCTGACGTTCTGCAGTGCTGAGCCCGTCAGAATGGGGACTATCTTGCCGGACTTGATCCCCTGTCTCAAGGCGCCCACAATCTCCTCTGAAGTGATCTCCTCTCCCTCCAGGTATTTCACGGTGAGGTCATCGTCTATCTCAGCTACAGCCTCGGCCAGTCTGTCGCGGAAGGCCGCCACTTCGCTCTCCATCTCGGGAGGAACATCCTCCTCCTGCTCCTTGACCCCGGTATAGGCTTTCATGGAAATAAGGTCGACAGTTCCCTTGAAGGAGGTGTGCGAGCCAATCGGCAACTGGATAGGAACGCACCGGTTGCCAAAGCTGCGGCGGATCTGATCCGCTACCTTGTGGAAGTCGGCATTCTCTCGGTCCATCTTGTTGAGGAATATAAGCCGAGGCATGCCGCGTTCCTCGGCGTAATGCCACACCTGTTCGGTGCCTACTTCCACTCCTGACGTGGCGCAAACCACTATGACAGCCCCCTCCGCCACCCTCATCCCCGCCCTAACCCCGGCGACGAAGTCAGCGTAGCCAGGGGTGTCAAGGATGTTGATCTTGGTGCCTTTCCATTCACAGTGCAGCAGGGAGAGGTTGATGCTTATCTTCCGCTTTATCTCGTCCGGATCGTGGTCTGATGTGGTGGAACCCTCGTCAGCCTTGCCCAGTCGCGGGATCGCTCCGGCAGTGAATAGCATTGCCTCGGACAGCGAGGTCTTCCCTGCGCCGCAGTGGGACAGCAAGACCACGTTGCGTATCTGGTCAGCGCCGAAGTTCTGCATCAGACCCTCCTCCTTCACCGATCACCGATACTAGTAGAAAACAGGCACCATCATGCCTGTCGATAGAACACTGGCAAAGCGGCCCGACAGGCCGCCTGTGTCGATACTACAGAAGCCAGTATAATCAAAATCGGCCGAAAAGTGAAGGCGGAGGATCAGGCGCCCTGCGCCCGGAGTTGCGCTTGCCGGTGGGGTGGGAGGGTGGTCGGGGGCCGTCTTCCGTGCTTCTGCGGCTCAGCTATCTTTGTATGACTGAGTTGTCGCCAGCAGGGCGCGGTTCTCGGGGCGGTGGCCCGCCTCAAGACCCGCCTCAGCGCATTTGACAGAATGAGATTAGCCCGTCTAAAATCAAACTGGAGAACATGGCAGGACCTGGAGGTGTGGGGAACATGATCGAGATGAGCATTGACAGCATTCGGGTGAGCGTGATGAATTCTCAGCGGGTTGTGATACTGAAGGAGAGTAAGGCTGAGAGGTACCTGCCCATATGGATTGGCCCTGCAGAGGCGGATGCCATAGCCATCAAGCTGCAGGGTATTACCGTTCCGCGCCCGTTGACTCATGACCTGCTGTGTTCTCTGTTGTCTTCATTGGGCGCAAAGGTGAACTACATTGTGGTATGCGACCTTCTGAACGACACGTTCTATGCCAAGATTAATGTGAGTGCTGATGGGAAGAGCCTGGACATAGACTCCCGCCCCAGCGACGCAATTGCGATTGCCGTCAGGGTGCAGGCACCGATTTTCGCTGAGGAGGGTGTCATGGAGAAGGCTGGGATAGTCTTCGATGAGGAAACCGGCAAACCCATCCCGAGCGCCCAGGTGACCAAGCCTGGTGACCAGGAGGTCACCGAGGAGGAGCTCCGTAAGCTGTCGGCCTTTGCTGAGTTTATCGATACGCTTGACCTGCATGACCTTGACAAGGGCAAGAGCGAAGACCAGTAAGCCGTGGGAAAGACGATGGACGACAGGTTCATAAAAAAGCTGCTTTCCAACATGAAGTGCAGTGTTTGCGGCCGGCACTACGAAGCGTCTAATATCAACGTGCTGGGCCACCGAGATAACCTGTGGTTTATTTCGGTCTACTGCCCTTCATGCAAGAGCCAGGGCCTCGTGGCCGCCGTCGTCAAGGAGGGTAAGGCACCTGAAATCATCAGCGACCTGACCGAAGCTGAAGCAGGCAGGTACTCCGCCCTCGTAGACTCCGACGATGTGCTGAACATGCACAGTTTCCTCAAGGAGTTCGACGGCGACTTCGTCTCCCTCCTGTCCGACAAAGCTGAAGGGGAGGATGCCTCCTCCCCTTCTTGAGATCCTGAACCTGTCTGCCTGTTCTCAGCCCAACCACCTCTTCCTTCTCTTGTAGTGTTTCACCTCACGGTAGCTCTTTGTGTCCCCGACTGTGCTGAGTCCCATATAGAACTCCCTTATGTCCGCGTTCTCTATGAGCTTGTCGGCGGTGTCGTCGAGCACGATTCTGCCATTCTCTATCACGTATCCGTAGTGGGCGAGAGACAGAGCAGCGCGGGCATTCTGTTCCACAAGCAGTATGGACACCTTCTCCTCCTCGTTGACCCTGCGCAGGATTTGGAAGATCTCTCCCACCAGAAGGGGCGCCAGGCCCAGGGAGGCTTCGTCTAGCAGCATGAGCTTCGGGTGGGACATGAGCCCTCTTCCGACTACCAGCATTTGCTGTTCCCCTCCGGACAGGTAGCCGCTGGTCTGATTGCGCAGTTCCTTTAGCACCGGGAAATAGGTGTAGACCATGTCCAGGTCATGCTTCTGTCTGGTGCCGTTGCCTGCGATGTAGGCCCCGGCCCTCAGGTTCTCTTCTACGGTAAGGTGCTCCAGCACCCTCCTGCCTTCAAGAATCTGGATGATTCCCTTTCTGGCGATGACCTCCGGGTCCCCGTTGTCGATCCTCTCTCCCTTATAGTAGATGCTGCCGTCCGTTACCTTTCCTTCTTCAGTCTTCAGCAGACCAGAAATGGCCTTGAGGGTTGTAGTCTTTCCGGCGCCGTTGCCACCCAGCAAGGTGACGATGCTTCCGTCTTCCACCGTTAGCGATACCCCTCTCAGCACCAGGATGACATCCATGTATTTCACTTCGACGTTGTTCAACTCTAGCAGTGCCATGAAGGATCACCTCCCCCCTTCGGCAACGGCGGCTTCTTCACCCAGATAGGCCTTGATGACCTCCGGGTCGTGCTTGACCTCATCAGGGACTCCCTCAGCGATCTTTCGTCCGAAATCCAGGACCACGATCCTGTCGGTGATGTCCATTACTACGCCCATGTCGTGCTCAATGAGGACGATGGTTATGTCTTTCTCCTCCTGCACGTCCAGGATGAACCTGGCCATGTCTTCTTTTTCTTCTACGTTCATGCCTGCCATTGGCTCGTCAAGAAGCAACAGTCTCGGCTCCTGGGCAAGCGCTCTTCCCAGGTCGATCCTCTTGCGCACTCCGTACGGAAGCATTCCCACCACTGACTTCCTCCATCGTTCCAGTTCCAGGAAGTCAATGATCTCCTCCACCTGCCTCCGGTTGCTCACCTCTTCTCGGTGGGCCCTTCCGAAGAAAAGTGCTCCCTCCAGCCAGGTCGACTTGAAACGGAAATGCCTGGCCGCCATCAGGTTGTCCACCACGGTCAGACCTGTGTAAAGCTGGATGTTCTGGAACGTCCTGCTTATGCCCAACTGAGCGATCCTGTCGGGGCGCATCCTGGTGATCCTCTCCCCTTCGAAATAGATCTCTCCACGCTGTGCCCTGTAGAAACCGTTTACGCAGTTCAGGGTGCAGGTCTTGCCCGCTCCATTGGGCCCGATGACGGCAAGAATTTCTCCTTCCTTGACGTCAAAGCCCACGTCGTCCAGTGCTTTGACGCCGCCAAAGCTGAGGTGGAGTCCTTCGACCTTTAGTTTGACGTGATCATTCCTGAGCTGCATTGCTGTTACCTCCCGGGCCATCCAAGTAACAATTCCTTCATCTCCCCGCGACTAATGTAAAGTATGGCGGGCCAGGCGCGCAAAGTCAATCGTTATCGGTCGAAGCGCAGTGGGCGTCCAAATTGACACGTCAAAGGCTGCGTGTTACTAAAGTCTTATGATTCTTAAGCCGATGGTACTGTCTGTGGCGGTTAGGAACTGGTATATGTTACAGGAGGTACGGAATGGGTGAACAAAGATACGACGTGGTTGTCGTCGGCGGGGGGATGGGGGGCATTTGCGCCGCTGCACTGGCGGTCAAGGAGGGTTACAGGACACTGGTAGTAGAGAAGCGGGGTTTCATCGGTGGCAGGTTCTCCACCGAAGAGGTCGAGGGTTTCAAGCTCATGACCGGTGCACCGTTCATCCATGAATCGGGTTGGGTGCCAAAGGTCTGTAAGGAGGTGGGGGTGGAGTTTGACCTCACGCCTTGCCTGGAGGTCTTCTACTGGGTCAAGGGCGCAGAATACAAGCTTCCGCTTGCCCACCGCATCAACGCTCTGTTCGACATCTGCAACAGGATAGAGGCCAACAGGGTCAAGTTGATGGGCGGGATCATGAAAGAGATAGCAGGTCAGAAGATCATGACTAGCATCCGCAGGGCCGCTAGTGACCCGGAGAAGGTAGGCTCGACCACGCTGAAGGAATGGCTCCTTCGGTACACGGCCAACGAAGACGTGCACGGCATTTTTGATGCCATCGCCGTCGGGTTCCTGATGGCCCATTCCTACGAGATACCCGTATACAACTTCTTTCACTTCATGGCCACCCAGAAGGGGATGAACGACGTGGACCTGTCAACCTTCGGCAACCTGAGGAACATGGAGAAGTTGGCGAACGTGGTGAAGACCAGGGGTGGTGTCTGGGTAGACTGCCCTGCCAAGCGCATTGTGGTGAATAAGGGGGCGGTTGCCAGTGTAGTGGTCGAGAAGAACGGTGCCGAGGTAGAAATACCGTGCAGGGTAGCCATCAGCAACATTGGTGTCAGGGAGACCGTGCAGCTAACGGGTGAGGAGCACTTTGACGAGGACTACCTGGCTGATATGAGGGTGAAGATGAGGCCCACGCCCATCACCATAATCCACCTTGCCAGTGACAGGCCTCTGTGTATGGAGGGCGGCGAAGCGGGTGCCATGCTTGTGTCGGGCGGCAGGAGGATAACAGACGCTATCCCCCTGACCAATGCCTGCCCCGATATGGCGCCGCCGGGCCAGCACCTCACCTGGGCATGCGCATCGCCGCCGTCTACCCTCTTTCCCGTTGATCCTGACGAAGAGGTGAGGCAGTGTACCAAGGACCTGGAGATGGTTTTCCCCGACATGGACAAGAAAGACGGCCGGGTCCTGAAGATCGAGGTGCGTAACATCGATCACGATTTGCCCGAAGGCCGTACCTGGCTTGGCCCCGCCTACAACATGCAGCGGGAGACACCGGTGACGAACCTCTACAACGTGGGTGATGCAGTGTGTTCTCCGGGGATCGGCGGGACTTCCGGCTGTGCCGAGGGTGCCAAGCGGATAGTTGAAGCGGTGAGGAAGCGCCTCAAGCCCGGATGATGTGTTCAGGGGACCCGGGTCACTGTTCGGGTCGGCGGCTCTATGAAAGATGGCGATGCTCTGCGACAACCTGCCAACGGTCTGGTGGAGGGAAGCCCGGCAACAAGGCCTCACTAGGGCTTCGTAGGAGAGACCGATGCGTCGAAGAAACAGGGTCGCCGAGTTCGTTGTACTGGCGTCCATTGTGGCTGTCCTCTTCTCCTTGTGGCCATCGCCTCCCGTGGCTCTGGCAGCCAGTCCCGATGGCTGGGAATGGCAGAACCCCTGTCCCCAGGGGAACGAGCTCGATGGTGTGTGGGGCACCTCTTCCACCGACGTATTCGCTGTAGGCCTTCTGGGCACCATCCTCCACTACCGCAATGGAACGTGGACCCATATGAGCAGCGGCAGCGCAAGCAACCTGCATGCTGTGTGGGGCAGTTCCTCCGTCGACGTATTTGCCGTAGGTGACTCCGGCACTATCCTGCACTACGATGGAAATGCCTGGAGTTCCATGAGCAGCGGCAGCGCAGGCAACCTGCGCGCTGTGTGGGGCAGTTCCTCCGTCGACGTATTTGCCGTAGGTGACTCCGGCACTATCCTGCACTACGATGGAAATGCCTGGAGTTCCATGAGCAGCGGCAGCGCAAGCAACCTGCGCGCTGTGTGGGGCAGTTCCTCCGTCGACGTATTTGCCGCAGGTGACTCCGGCACCCTCCTGCACTATGACGGCAGCGCCTGGAGCTCCATGAGCAGCGGCACGACGCAAACGGTGCGCGGCATCTGGGGCAGCTCGTCGCAGTATGTGATGGCCGTGGGGCATTCGGGGACAATACTCCATTACAACGGCATTGGCTGGAGTTCCATGAATAGTGGCACAGAAAGCAGCCTTCACGCTGTATGGGGTAGTTCCTCGACTGATGTATTTGCGGTGGGGCCAGGGGCCACCATCCTGCGGTACGATGGCAGCACCTGGAACCCAATGGGCAATGTCACCGGCAACCTCAACGGAGTGTGGGGCGCTTCCTCGGCTGACGTATTTGCAGTCGGCGACTCGGGCATTCGCCTGCGGCGCGACGGTAGCTCGTGGAGCCTCATGAGCAACGTGACTGTGAATCATCTTAACAGTGTCTGGGGTAGCTCGGCCGACGACGTGTTTGCCGTGGGCGAGGCTGGCATCATACTTCACTATGCCGATGGATTCTGGAGTTCGATGAACAGCGGGGTGGATCACTGGCTGTGGGCTGTCTGGGGTAGCTCGTCCAATGACGTGTTTGCCGTGGGGGATGCAGGCCTCGTTATGCACTACACTGACCGCACCTGGGCTTTGATGTCAAACACGACAGGAAAGCTGCTGTGGGACGTCTGGGGCAGCTCGTCGGACGATGTGTTTGCTGTGGGAACGGACGGCACCGTTCTGCATTATACCAACAGCACCTGGGCCGAGATGACCAGTGGTACAGAGTCCGATCTCCATGCCCTGTGGGGGAGGTCTTCGGAAGACGTGTTTGCCGTGGGGACTTATGGCACCATCTTGCACTACGACGGTAGCAACTGGACCGACATGACCAACGAGACCGTCTCTTCACAGGGGTTGTGGGGCGTGTGGGGCAGCCCTTCCACCGACGATGTTTTTGCCGTGGGGGACTACAGCACGGTCCTCCACTATGACGGCATCGATTGGACCGAGATGGACACGGAGGGTCTGCCCTCGGTTGTCCTCTGGGGTGTGTGGGGCAGCTCGCCCGATGACGTCTTTGCGGTAGGAAGCTATGGCGTAATCCTGCACTATGACGGCATCGCCTGGAGCCGGATGACGAGCAATACCCAGGAGCTGCTTTGGGCTGTATGGGGCACGTCGTCCTCCCACGTCTTTGCCGTCGGGTGGGCCGGTACCATAATGCACTACAACGGGAGCGACTGGGTCTCGATGAGCAGTGGTACCTCGGACAGCCTGTGGGACGTCTGGGGCAGTTCGCCGGCGGACGTGTTTGTAGTCGGCTGGTATGGCACTATTCTGCATTGCGCACCGACCGTAGCCTCGGTCACTCCCAGCAGAGGAAATCAGGGAGAGGCACTCGACGTGATAATCTCCGGCTGGAACTTGACCAACACCACGGCGGTGAGTTTCGGTCCGTTGATAAACGTGACGGGCTACTCCATTGACAGCCTGACTCAGATAACGGCCAGCATTTCGATCGATGCTGCCGCTACGTTGGGGCCCAGGGATGTCTCGGTTACTACGCCTGAAGGCACCGCTACCCTCGCCAACGGGTTCACGGTGACTGACGCAAAACCTGATATTGCTTCGGTCGGCCCGAATCGAGGATACGTGGGACAGACGCTTGGCATCACTATAATAGGCTGGAACTTGACCAACGTCACCAACGTAACACTGGGGTCCGGAGTGATCGTCAACGGCTTCGACTGCGACAGCCGGACCCGCATGTCCGCCAACATAACCATCGAGCTCGATGCGGGTCTCGGGCCGAGGGATGTCACCGTCACCAGTCCGCAAGGGCAGGATACTCTTGTGGGGGGCTTCACTGTGACGCAAGCACCGGCTACCATAGCCTCTGCCGACCCCGATACCGGCTGTCAGAAGGCCGAGGATCTAATTGTCGTCATCACCGGTGCCAATCTGACCGGAGCCACGGAGGTACTCTTCGGGTCAGGAATAACCGTCAGCCACTTCACCGTGGACAGCAGCACCCAGA
>CAZTYW010000038.1:0-18232 GCA_964617695.1 uncultured Dehalococcoidia bacterium | reverse complement strand
GGTGTCACTAATCATATGGACGGGTACACAGGCTTGACTATTCCGCCAAACGGGGCTATAATCGCGACCAACAGTTTGCCACCCGGGCGAACACCCCCTATTTCCCCTGCGGTAATTAGTGTTCCTTCTTGCAGCTAGAAGCTCGGCGCGGCTACACAACAGCTGTCTGGCCATCGCCAAGGAGAACGAAAATGCCGGCTAACGTGGAAGAATTTAGTCAGAGACTGAAAGAGGAACGGAAAAGGTTGAGCAAGGGCCTCGAACAACTGAGAGCCAGCGCCCCGCCTGTGGGCGAGGCTAAAGAAGGCAGCCCTTACGGCAAGAAGGAGGAGGGAGCCTCCGAGACCTGGGAGCTTGAGAGGCGGCTGGCTCTGGAACGGAGCCTGTCGGAACTCCTCAGCGAAGTCGAGCACGCTTTGGAGAAGGTTGAGCAGGGAACATACGGCCTGTGTGATGTCTGTGGTGAACCCATAAGCATAGAGCGACTGGAGGTCCTTCCCCAGGCAAATCTTTGCGTCGCCTGCAAGACACGGCAGGCAAAGAATGCAAAAGTTCGATTCCCTCCTAAGTAGGCTTCGATCCCAAACGGTGCTTCTCTTTGTTGCCCTCCTGGTTGTGATAGCAGACCAACTGACCAAACTCTGGGTGAGAGAGAACCTGGCCGTGTCGGAGTCATGCCCTGAGGAGGGGTTTCTCCGGCTTACCCACATCCACAATACAGGCATTGTTTTCGGGCTCTCCGTCCACAAAGCTGTGCCCCTGGTCCTGACGGTCGTGGTGATAGCTCTGGTGCTATTCCTTGCCCGTCGATACGCCGCGCTCGACAGCAGGCTGATCAAGGTATCTGTGGGGCTATTCCTTGGCGGCAGTGTGGGCAACCTGATCGACCGGCTGCGATTGGGCTACGTTACAGACTTCGTTGACGTGGCCCTCTGGGGTGACTTCCACTGGCCAGCTTTCAATGCGGCTGATATGGCCGTCGTGCTGGGCATCATACTTCTCATCTACTTCTGGATACGATCTGCAAGGGCTCCGAAGCACGCCTGATGGAAATAGCCAACACTATTCGTCTCGTAGCAGAAGCAACAGACCTTCGCCTGGACAAGTACGTAAGCGAATCATGCCGTGACCTGACACGCTCCTACGTCCAGAAATTGATCGACGACGGTTGCGTTACCGTCAATGACAGGGTGGCGAAAGCGAGCCAGAAGCCCAGCCCGGGCGACGTCATCATCCTCCATCTGCCTCCCCCAACTTCGCCGCCGACCCTGGTCCCCCAGGAGATTCCCCTGTCGATCGTCTACGAGGATGCGGATGTCCTGGTAATCGACAAGCCAGCGGGTATTCCTGTTCACCCTGCGCCGGGCCATCCCAGTCACACTCTGGTGAATGCCATTCTGGCCCACTGCCCCGAGATCTCAGCTATCGACAGCTCGCTTCGCCCCGGGGTGGTGCACCGTCTCGACAAGGACACCTCCGGGCTGCTCGTGGTGGCAAAGAACAAGGCAGCTCACCTCAAACTGGCTGCTCAGTTGAAGAGCCGCCGCATGTTGAAGAGGTACCTGGTGGTAGTAAGAGGGTGTCCCATGCCGGAGGTGGGCGTGATTGAAGCGCCAATCGGCCGCCATCCGAGAGACCGAAAGCGTATGGCAGTGGTGCCCAATGGCAGAGAGGCACGCACTTCCTACCGCGTGTTGAGGCGTCTTGACGGCTACACCCTGGTGGAGGTAACCCTCCAGACGGGGCGTACTCACCAGATCAGAGTCCACTTCTCTTTCATTGGCTGCCCTGTGATCGGAGATGCAGTCTACGGGGTGCGGTCGCCATACCTGGAGAGGCAGTTTCTCCACGCCTTCCTGCTGGGCTTCAGGCTTCCCGGTACGGGGGACTACGTCGAATTCACCTCAGAGTTGCCCGTTGAGCTGGAGACAGTGCTCGTAGTCCTGTCACGGGGCATGTAGGCAGTAGCACGGCCCGGTGAACACCTGCGTACCCCCGTTTCGCCCCGTCCGTCCGGCGCCAACTGAAGCTTCATTCCCGTTGCTGGGCTTTCTCGACAAATGCTACAATGTTGCCCACCGAGATAGGTGACTCGGGTTCGGATCGAGCCTTGGACGATGTACGAAGGGCGTGGAGCAGCAACTACAGAATACGCCGGCTTCTGGGTCAGGCTGATCGCCCACCTGATTGACGGGCTGCTGTTGACCGGAATAGGCTACCTGGTTCTCGAGTTGGTCCAATCCCAACTGGCTTCTCCCGAAGAGGGCCCAATAGTCGAGGCCGCGCTGGCAATCAGTCCGGCGACTGAGCGAGCGGTAACAGCCCTGGTGGACAATCTCCTGCCCCTAGTCTACCTGGTCGGTTTCTGGACGTGGCGTGGTCAAACGCCTGGCAAAATGGTGATGGGCGTCAAGATAGTCCGAACTGACGGCGCTCCCATCGGCCTGGGCAAATCCATCCTGAGGTACCTGGGCTATATTGTCTCGGGGCTGATTCTCTTCATTGGCTACCTGTGGATTGGTGTTGACCCAAAGAAGCAAGGGGTGCATGATAAGATTGCTGACACCTACGTGATAAAGCTGCGCAAACGCAAGGCAAGTGTGACGCAATTCCATGGCTAAGAGTGGCTCAACCAGCGGCGACATGGACCAGCCCGTTCGGGTCCGTTATGCCCCGAGCCCCACGGGGTATCCTCACGTGGGCAATATCAGGACGGCGCTGTTCAACTGGCTATTTGCCAGGCGCTATGGGGGGAGCTTCATCGTCCGCATCGAGGATACCGATGTAGAGAGAAAGGTTGAGGGGGCCATAGAGGACATCCTTGAGAGCCTGCGCTGGCTGGGGCTTGATTGGGATGAAGGCCCGGAAGTGGGCGGGGCCTACGGGCCCTATTTCCAGTCGCAACGCCTGGAACTGTATCATCCCGTAGCTGAGCAACTGGTCAAGGATGGCTACGCCTATCCATGCTACTGCTCGCAGGAACGTCTGGAGGCGATGCGGGCCGAGCAGGCACGGCGCGGGCAGCCGCCCGGCTACGACCGAAGGTGTCGCAACCTGAGTCAGAAAGAGCGTACTGCGTTTGAGCAACAGGGCATCACGCCAGTAATACGCTTCAAGATACCGCTCACCGGCAGGACCCAGTTCCAGGACTTGATTCGAGGCAAGGTGGTCTTCTCCAACAACACTCTGGATGATCTTGTGCTGCTGAAGTCAGACGGTTTCCCCACATACCACCTGGCCAACGTGGTTGACGATCACCTGATGGAAGTCTCGCACATTCTCCGGGCCGACGAATGGCTGGCCAGCACGCCGCGCCACGTGCTCCTTTACCGGGCCCTGGGGTATGAGCCTCCGCAGTACGCACATCTGCCGATGATTCTGGGGCCAGATCGAAGCAAACTCAGCAAGCGTCACGGTGCCGCTTCGCTGCTCGAGTTCCGCGACCAGGGCTATCTGCCTGAAGCAATGGTCAACTTCCTGGCCCTCCTCGGCTGGTCACTGGATGATCGGACGGAGCTCCTCAGCCGCGACGAGCTGGTCGGCAACTTCTCCCTCGAGCGTCTCAGCAAGACCGGCGCCATCTTCAATGTAGACAAGCTGAACTGGATGAACGGCGTCTACATGCGGGGACTGGACCTGGACGAACTCACCGAAAAGGCTTTGCCGTTCTTCGACAGGTACCTGCAGACGGAGGTCAAGCGCCCGCTTGACCCCGACTATGTTCGGCAGGTAGTCTCCCTCGAACAGGAACGGGCCAAGACCCTGTATGAGCTTCCGGAGCTTGGCGAGTTCTTCTTCGTCGACGAGCCAGACTACTCTGTGGACTTGCTGCTGAATGCTGGCCTGCCGAGCGACAAGGCTGTCGAGGCGCTGCAGGCTGCCTCGAAAGGGCTGGCGACACTGCATTCTTTCGATCATGATCCCCTCGAATCGATGCTTCGTTCCCTGGCATCGCAACTGTCCCTGAAAACGAGACAGTTTTTCGGGGTGTTGCGAGTGTCAATCACCGGTCGCACCGCCGCACCGCCGCTGTTTCAGACCATGGCAGTCCTGGGGAAAGACAAGTGCCTGCAGCGCATAGAGTCAGCCATTGACAGGCTGCAAGGATGACCCCCCTGTCACGTAGCGCCCAAGGCGGCCATCAACGATGCCTCGGATTATGTCACGCAATGACTGGCTAAAGGCGACAACCATTCCTGAATAAGCATTTCACCAGGCAACAGGTTTGATGCTTACGAAAACGTGAGAATTCAAGCCTGTCGCGGTCGCCTTTCAAAGCTAGTCGCGAGAGGTTGTCTATTGATGGATCAGCCGTCAGCACCTTTGATTTCACGGCCACGGTTTGGGTATATTGGCCCCATGACAATTCACCCCCAGGTCGCCGGCTTCATCCTCTACTGCGCCCGCGACGGGAAGAAATGGCCAGCCCTATATGACGAGATGTGCAGAGTAGCAGGTCAGGGCGACTTCCAGGGTCTACATTCGAGAGACTTGAGACGGCTGGGCCTGTCGTTCGGGCTAAACCGGCTGGAAGAGACCATCCAGATGATAGAAGCCGTAACAGAGTCCAGGATCGACACCAAGTCCTTGAACGGTTCCTCATAGCATCCATCCACCGCACCGCTACCGAACCGACGTCTCTCAGCACACACCCTCCAGATTGCCATACGTGATGGTTGATGATAGAATACTTCTCGGTCTCCAATGAGATGGCCGGAAAGCTGTATGTGCGGCCATCGCTTCACCGCCAACATGTACATCATCATTGACAAGAGACCCCCGACAAGTTCTCAGCAGACCCCTCTGATCGGAAGAAGTCGTGAAAACGCAAAGGTGTAAGGGTAGCCGGGACCTCCTTCCCGAGGATATGGCGGCGTTTCGCCATATCGAGGGCGTATTCAGGTCCTGCTGCCTGGGCTGGGGATACAGAGAGATACGAACGCCCACCATAGAGTACCTGCACCTGTTCACCTCGACAGGCACCCTCACCCCCAGCATGCTGAGCAGGGTATACTCCTTCCTGGATTGGGACGGCTGGAGTGGTGAGAGGGTGGTATTGCGACCGGAGGGCACCATCCCTGCCGCCAGGCTCTACATGGAGAATCTGTCCCAGATCCGCCCAGCCAAGCTCTTCTACGTGCAGAACGTTTTCAGCTTTGAAGAGACCGGCAAGGAGTCAAGAGAGCGCTGGCAATGCGGGGCCGAGATCATGGGAAGCGCCAGGCCGATGGCCGACGTCGAACTGATACTACTTGCACTGGAGACTTTGAGCAGGCTGGGCATCACCGGCGTGAAGCTGCACCTGTCACATGCCGGCCTGATACGGGCACTGCTGAATGAGACTGGCTTGACACCAACCGACCAGGTTGACGTATTCGACCGAATCCTGGACGGTGATACAGAGGTATTCGGCAACGTGATTGGCGCCCATGCTCAACTCAGAGATACGCTTTCACAGGTGTTCAATGGCAAGGGAAGATCGGCAGGCTTCCTGCAGAACCTCAAGGCCTCACTGCTGAAGAACTTCGCCAGTCCCGGCCTTGAAGCCAGCATGGAGGACTTCATCACCATTTGCCAGGGTCTGAGCGAGCTGGGATGTGAATACGAAGTCGACATTGCCTCCGGCAGAGGTTTCGAGTACTATACCGGGGTCATTTTCCGACTGTTCCTCGACGGGGAGAAGATGGGAGGAGGCGGAAGATACAATGACTTGATCCCTCTGCTGGGCGGCGGAGAGGTATCAGCCTCCGGCTTCGCTCTCGACGTCGACCGTCTGCTGGGGTTTATTGACAGTTGGCAGGACAACACAGCCAGAGTCCTGGTCCGAAGCGACACTGAGACTACCAGCGGTCAGAGGCTCTCTTTTGAAACCGCCAGCCTGCTTCGGCGAGACGGGTACATAGCGGAGGTTGACCAGGGCTACGCAGGGCCAACTGATCACGGGTGGGCCGTCTCGATTCAAGTTGCAGGCGAGAGGCCCGTCTTTCTACTGACCGATCAGACCAGCGGCGCGACAGTAGAAGCAGATTCACCGGCTGGGGTCCTGGAAGCATTGCGGGCAGCAGATGCAGGTAAAGCTAGCTCTACCTAAAGGGCGACTTCTCCAGCCGACTGCAATGCTATTGCGTGGGGCCGGACTGGAACTCAGCGACTATGATGGACAGTCACGGTCCTACAGACCCCGGTGCAGCAGCTCTCCCGGCGTGTTCCTGAAGGTATTCCACGAGAAAGACATCCCGATCCAGGTCTCAGTCGGCAACTACGACCTGGGAATCTGCGGCCGAGACTGGGTCGAGGAACTTCTGGCCAAGTACCCCAGCAGCGCCCTGGTCAAGGTGCTCGACCTGGGATACGGCAGAAGCAGTCTGTGGATGGCCAGCAGCCGGTCAGACAATCTCAAGTCCATCGAGGACGTGAGAACCAGGCCGGGAACAATACGGATAGCCTCGGAATACCCCAACCTCGCCGATGCTTTTGCCATCGGTCTCAGACTCAGGAGCTTCAGGGTATTCCCGCTTTGGGGCAATGCCGCTGCCTACCCGCCGGAAAACGCAGAGCTGGCGCTGCTCTCCCTGTCGCCCGGCGACTGTCTGAACCAGGGACTTTGCCCCGTGTCGTCCATTCTCCGGTCCGGCGCAACCTTGATAGCCCACCGCAATAGCTGGGAGTCCAAAGACCTGAGTCCGCTGGTAGAGCGCCTCCATGCCGCACGTGGTCTTGAAGAGCCGATGAGTGAAGACGTGCCGGATGACGCGGCGCACGGTGGCGAACGGCCTCCTATTTCAACGCGTCAGGATTCAGCTATTCGTCTGGCCCTCCCTGACGGGCACCAGCAAGAACCTACGCTGGAATTCCTGAGCCGGGCAGGCATTTCAATCCAGGACCGCCCTTCGGACCCGCACCGGCCACGTACCAACATCGAAAACATCGCCATCAAGGTGATCAGACCGCAGGACATGCCCTTACAGGTAGCCAACGGCAACTTCGACCTGGCCATCACGGGGGAAGACTGGCTCTACGATCACCTCTACCGGTTCCCCTCCAGCCCGGTGAAAGAAATCCTCAGGCTGGGATTCGGCAAAGTGCGAATAGTGGCCGTAGTGAGCAACAAGCTGACGGTCGACAGCCCCCACGAGTTGAGGGACATGCTGCGCTCGGGTGAACTGGCCACGCTGAGAATAGCGTCGGAGTACGCCAATGTTGCCGACAAGTTTGCCCGTGACAACCACCTCAGCCCTTATCGCTTGATCCCAACGTGGGGCGCCAGCGAGGCCTTCCTGCCGGAGGATGCCGACCTGCTTATCGAGAACGTTCAAACGGGACGCACTGTGGCCCAGCACGATCTGAAGATCATCGATACGATCTTTGAATCCTCAGCCTGCCTCATAGGCAGCACGAATCCCTGCTTCGACGACTCCCGGCAGGGGACGACCGATAGCTTCATAGAGACTCTACACAAGGCAATCCAAGAAAACGGAAAGGAGTGACCATGGCATTTCAGACTATCATCTTGGAAAAGCAGGACGGCATCGCGACTATCACCCTGAACCGCCCCGAAGCTCTGAACGCCGTGAGCGAGCAGATGGCGAATGAGCTTGTCGAGGCTGTTGAAGACGTGGCTGAAGATGACTCCAGCAGGGTGTTGGTGATCAAGGCAGCGGGTCGTGTCTTCTGTGCTGGCGGGGATTTCAACTACGAGAAAGTGAGAACCGGGGAAGTTGCTGTTGAGGACCTCAAGGTCTGGCCGGAGATCGAAAAGCAGGTAAAAAGGGGGAAGATTCCGCCGAAGCCGCAGAGGAAGGTAATCCTGGGACTGCAGAACCTGGATAAACCCACGGTGGCCGTGATACAGGGATTCGCCGCCGGCCTCGGCCTCGACATCGCTCTGGCCTGCGACATGAGGATCGGTTCGAACAAGGCAAGGTTCACCATCGGCTATACCAGTGCGGGAGTTGCCCCTGACAGTGGCGGCACCTGGCTCATGCCACGCGTCATCGGTGTAGCCAAGACTCTGGAACTCATCTTCACCGGTGATACCTGTGATGCAGAAGAGGCATACCGGATAGGTCTACTGAACAGGGTGGTGCCCGCCGAGCAACTGGAGGAGGAGACGCAGAAACTGGCACAGAAGATAGCCAGCGGTTCGCCCATCGCCTTCAGACTGTCCAAGCTGATGGTGTACAAGGGACTGGCCATGGACCTGGACACGGCTCTTGCCTTTGCCATGGCCTGCGTCACCATTGCTACAGGATCAGAGGACTACAAGGAAGCAATCAAGTCCTTCGCCGAGAAGAAGCTCCCCGTGTTCAAAGACAGGTGATAGGGTGGTGAGAATGCCTCCGCCACAGTGATCGCCACCGCTGGGCAGGGGGCAGCATGCACCCTGGGCAGAATGCCGCGAATGCCACGCCTCAAGAACAAAGGCGCCCTGAGCAACCAAACTGGTGAAGATAGAGGTTGCGCCGCACGGTGGGAGACGGTATAATCCCGTCTTTGTGAACAGCTTCACTGTGACCGAGGCCTCGACCAGAGGCCGTGACGAGACATGCGCTGCTGGCTGAGCAGCGCCGCGGGCACTAGAGGGCGGGATAAAGATGGCAGGGAGGGACTTCAGCGTGCCGGAACGGTCCGCTGCCAAGACAATCGACCCTGAGAGGAGAGAATAGTTGTCGCTGTCGTTGTACGATGTTGCCAGGCGACCCGTGGCTGTGTGGCTCCATATTCTGTGCAGATGGAGGATTAACAACAGAATCAAAGTCATGCCTGACGGGCCGGTCATCCTGGTGGCCAATCACATTAGCTGGATCGACATCCCGCTGCTCGGAGTCAGCATCCCTCGACGCATAGTCTTTATGGCAAAGAAGGAGTACTTTCGCTCTCCCGTCCATGTGTTCATCATGCGTATCTTCGGCAGTTTCACTGTAGAGCGCGGTGTGGTTGACAGGACCGCCCTGAAACTGGCACAAGAGGCACTGAAAAACGGGGCTGCCCTGGGAATATTCCCCGAAGGAACAAGGAGTCGCACCCAGCAGTTGCAGCGAGGACGGCTGGGAGCGGCCTATATCGCGCTTCAAAACGACGCCTATATACTGCCCGTGGGCATCTCCGGCACTGAGAAGATCAAGCAGAGATACGAAAACAAGAGGAAGTTACTGCATCGCCCTGAGGTGACAGTCAACATTGGCCAGCCTTTCAAGCTGCCAAAAGCCGATGGCAACCCCAACCGGGCGCAACTGGCCTCATCCACCCAGACTATTATGATGCGCCTGGCAGAACTGCTTCCGGAGAGCTATCGCGGGGTGTACGGGGATGGTGGCACCGACTGATTGCCCTGCGCAATGACCGGCGCGATCATTTATTCGGGCGCGCCACAAGCCGCGGGAGACACAGGGCTTTCAGGTGTCAGTGTGAGAACTAAAGGTATCGAATGATACAGGTCGAGAAAACCAGGGAAACAGGGTTTTGCTTCGGCGTGAAAAGAGCGCTGAGGATCCTGGAGGAGGCTGTGGGGAAGCACGGGTCGGTGGAGACCCTCGGGCCAGTGGTGCACAATCAGCGCGTAGTCGATAGCCTGCAAGAGCTTGGCGTTCGAGCCGTGAGTGACTTCGGACAGGTTGCAGGCAGCATTGCTGTCATTCCTTCACACGGTATGCCCCCTGGGGTGTCAGCGGACTTGAGGGAGAAGGGGCTCACCATAATCGACACCACTTGTCCCAATGTGCGAAAGGCACAGGAAGCGGCAAAGGAACTCTCGGAGGCAGGCTTCTGGGTGGTTGTTTTCGGGGACCCGAACCATCCTGAGGTCAAGGGCATGCTTGGCTGGGCAGGGGGAAATGGAGTCGCCACCCTGGACACCGAGTCGATTGCCAAGCTCGACAAGCTGCCTCATCGTCTGGGACTACTTTCCCAGACGACCCGCAATCCCACCCAGTTCGCTGATTTCATAAACAGCTTCGTCACCTTGTTCCTCCCTCAAATCGGGGAGTTGCGAATAATCAATACCCTGTGCAACGTGACCAAGAAGCGGCAGAAAGAGGCAGTAGACCTGGCCAAGAAGGTGAACCTGATGATAGTAGTCGGCGGGCGAAATAGTGCCAACACACGTTGCCTGGCCGAGGTCTGCTCTTCAGCAGGCACAGAGACACACCACGTGGAGACAGCGGCGGAAATCAAAGAGGACTGGCTACGGGGGAAGAGCTTTGTCGGAGTGACCACCGGCACGTCCATACCTGACCAGGTCACGCAAGAGGTCATGCTAAGATTGGACCAGATAAAAAGGAGTCTAGATGCGGGATAAAGAATTCGGTATCTATCTGAACACCAGGCAATTGAAAGCAGTTCGCATCAATTCACCTTACTGGATACCATCCGGTGAGGACTGGGTGTTTCTGACTCCCCAGGTAAATGAGGGCCTCCTGAAGATCAGGGAGCTGGCCAAACAGAAGAAGTTGGTGGATTCGGCTGAGAAGATTGTGTGGGGCAGCGTAGCGGAGTTCACGGATTAGACGCAATGCAGATCAACGTCGCCCAGTTGATGAAAGAAAGCACCGGGGCAACTCGCACCCTCGAAGTCGACGATAGCCTGCGTCTCGATACGGCCACAGACTGTCGAATCCGAGGGCAGGCGGAGCTTCTACGCACAAAGACGGGCGTTCTGGTGCGAGGCACCTTTGTGGGCAGCACCAGACTTACGTGCAGCCGCTGCCTGTCCCCGTTCGAACATCCGCTTGCCTTCGAAATCGAAGAGGAGTTTCTGCCGACGGTAGAAGTTAGTACTGGTGTCGCTATCCCTCTGGACGAGGATTCGGCCCCGTTCACCATAGACGAACATCACATACTGGACCTGGGTGAGCCCCTGCGCCAGTACGGTCTGCTTGCCATGCCGATGAAGCCCCTGTGTCGACACGACTGCGCCGGACTCTGTCCGCATTGCGGCGTCAATTTGAACCAGGCAAGTTGTGATTGCCCTCCCGCCTCTGAGGGACTACCCCCAAGCGAAGTGGAAAAACTTAACTCAATCCGAAAGTCGAGGTGATTGAATGCCACCACTACCCAAAAGGAGAACCTCCAAGGCACGCAAAGGCAAAAGACAGACCCACCAATCCGTGGCTTCTCCGCCCGTCGAAGCGTGTCCTCGTTGCCACAAGATGAAGCTGTGTCACCACGTTTGCCCCCATTGTGGCAGCTATGGTGGTGAAGAGGTGATCGCAGCAAAGAGCAAGAAGAAGAAGTAGCCAGTAAGTGGAAACCTGAGGGCAGTCGTTGCTCAAGACGGCTATCTGCGGACTTCTCGGCATCGAACACCCCATCATACAGGGCGGGATGACGTATTTGGCATGCCCTGAACTGGTGGCTGCAGTGTCCAGGGCCGGGGGACTGGGGATCCTTGGCACTGGCAACGCTCCCCCCGACTGGATAAGGGAGCAGATCCTCCTGACCCGCGCCCTGACTGACAGACCATTTGGCGTGAACGTCATGCTGAGGTCGCCATTTGCCAGTGAAGCGGTAAAGGTCATCATCGAGCAGAGGGTACCGGTAGCGGCCACTGGCGGAGGGGACCCGGCGCCCTACATTCCGCAACTCAAGTCGGCCGGCGTCAAGGTCATGCCTGTAGTCTCCAGCGCTGGCTCATCCAGGCGGCTCGAAAGCCTGGGAGCGGATGCTGTGGTAGCAGAAGGCACCGAGTCCGGAGGGCACGTTGGAGACCTGGCTACTATGGTCCTTGTGCCTCAAGTTGTGGATAGTGTAGGCATACCTGTGGTGGCGGCGGGCGGACTTGCCGACGGAAGAGGGCTCGTGGCTGCGCTGGCGCTCGGCGCCCAGGCCATCCAGATGGGAACACGTTTCATATGCTCAGACGAGTGCATAGCTCATCGCCGGTTCAAGCAGAGAATACTGGAAGAAGACGGGCATGCTGCCGTGGTCATAGGCAGGTCGACACAGCACCCGATCCGCTGCCTGGAAAACGACCTGACGCGACGGTTCCAGGCCGCTGAAGCCAGCTACGCGGATGTGGAAGAGTACTTTCGAACTGGCAAGCTTTACTCAGGTGTGATCGAGGGCGACCTGGAGGGTGGTTTCCTGATGGCAGGGCAGACCGTCGCCCTGATAGGCGACATAAAGCCAGCCAAGCAGATAATCGACGAGGTCATGGCCGAGGCAGAAAGCATAATAGGCAACCTCCGCCATTACCTGAATTGAGGTCCACAATGAATAATGCAGAAGGCAAAGTCGCCTACGTTTTCCCAGGCCAGGGTGCGCAACGGGTCGGTATGGGGCGCGAGCTTTGGGAGAGCTCACGGCAGGCCAGAGCCGTATTCGAGGAAGCAGACTCGACCCTTGGTTTTCCACTGACCCAGCTCTGCTTTGAGGGACCCGAGGACGTCCTCCGCCAGACCGTCAATGCCCAGCCGGCAATACTGACAGTCAGCATAGCTTACCTCCGCGCCAGTCCGGAGCTGCAAGCCATATCCCCGGCGTTCGTTGCCGGTCACAGTCTTGGCGAATACACCGCCCTGGCGGCGGCTCAAGTGCTGGACTTCGCCGAAGCGCTGTATCTGGCGCGAGAACGCGGCCGCCTGATGCAGGAAGCAGGAGAGAAGAACCCGGGAGGTATGGTAGCTGTCATCGGACTGGATGAAGCATTGGTTGGCGAGGTCTGCCAGTCAACAGGGACGCAGGTGGCCAACATCAACTGCCCGGGACAGATTGTAATCAGCGGTGCCACTCAGAACATAGCCCAGGCTGCCGAACTGGCCAGGGCAAAAGGCGCCCGGAGCGCCATTCCTCTGCAGGTCAGCGGGGCCTTTCACACGCCCCTGATGCAGCCAGCCATCGAGGGAATGTCTCGGGCTGTGTCGAAGATGAATTTCCGTAGTCCCGCTATTCCCATCGTAGCCAATACCACGGCCGAGCCAATACCAAGCGGTGAGGCAGTGAAGACCGAACTCCTGAACCAGCTATGCAACTGCGTTCAATGGCAGAAGTCCGTCGAATTCATGGTCAAGCGAGGAGTCTCCGCTTTCTTCGAGGTCGGCCCCGGTCAGGTACTGACTGGGCTCATCAAGCGGACCGCCACAGAAGCTCAAGCTATCGCCACAGACAGCAAGAAAGGTGACAAGATTTGACCACTGCCGTCCCACCACACCCAGTTCACTGACTATGGGTGCTTCCCGGACGTGAGACATTCCGTTTGATCTACGGCTGCGGCAAACGTATCCTCTGAACAGAAGCCGTCCGATCACCTCCCGTGCCGTAGCAGCCCAATCCAGTGACGAGAAGAACCGTAATGCGAAATCGGCAACCAGACAGAACATCCGACCCGGTCTGCCGGAACTGTGGCAGGAAGTCGCCTGCGATTGCCCTATCGCTGGGACTGTGCGCCGACTGCATTCGCCACGATTTTGACCGGGTCCTTCCCCTGATCAAGGAGACTCATCGGCAGTCGCGGGCGCCGTTCGGGCTGCCAGCCGATGCTCCCCGGCAGGCAGATGGTGCGCTTTGCAGGCTCTGTGTCAACGAGTGCCGGATCCCTCAGCATGGAGTAAGCTACTGCGGCTTGCGTACCAATGACACAGGCAAACTAAGCGGCGTCAGCGCGGACAAAGCCAACGTCAGTTGGTATTACGACCCCCTACCCACAAACTGCGTTGCCGACTGGGTCTGCCCGGGAGGTACTGGCGCCGGTTTCCCGGATTTCGCCCACATGCCGGGTGCGGAGTATGGCTACAAGAACCTGGCCGTCTTCTATCAGGCGTGTTCCTTCAACTGCCTGTTCTGCCAGAACTGGCACTACCGCCACGCCGCAATCAGAGAAGAACGTGTCAGCGCCCTGGCCCTGGCAGACAAAGTCGATGACCGCACGTCATGCATCTGCTACTTCGGAGGCGACCCCACACCCCAGTTACCCCACGCCATCCGCGTGTCGCGGGTAGCGCGAGAACGAAACGAGGGCAGGATTCTGCGCATCTGCTGGGAAACCAACGGGTCTATGCATCCTAACCTACTAAGGCCAATGGCGGAACTGTCATTGACATCCGGTGGCTGCATCAAATTCGATCTCAAGGCCTGGAGCGAGGGACTGCACGTCGCCCTCTGCGGCACAAGTAACAGGAGAACGCTGGATAACTTCCGGGCGCTTGCCAAGTACGTCTCGTCCAGGCCATCGCCTCCCTTCTTGATAGCCAGCACTCTGCTTGTGCCGGGTTATGTGGACGAGTACGAGGTCTCAGGGATTGCTTCCTTCATCGCATCCCTCGGCCCCGACATACCATATCGCCTGCTCGCTTTCCATCCCCAGTTCATGATGGATGACCTGCCCCCAACCTCCAGGCAGCATGCTGAGACATGCCTGCAAGCCGCTCGTAGACAGGGGCTGAGGCGACTATCGGTGGGAAATCTTCACTTGCTCAAAGACGGGTGCTATACTTAATGACAAGTATCTGCAACTCCACCATTCATTAACAAATGATAGGCAGAACCGGGACCAGCACGCGTGTGTATGCACGCCGGAAGGCAAGGGCAGTGGTGCTGCAAACGCTATACGCAGTTGACTGCACAGGTCACGAGTACACGCAGGCGTTGGGCTGGTTGCTCGACAACGCATCACTGCCAGAAGAAACGGCAGACTTCATTCGGGAGCTCGTGTCGAAGGTACTGGATAACAAAGATACTGTTGATGAAGTGATTCAGAGGTTTGCTCCCGCCTGGCCTTTGCAGCAAATGGCCCTGGTTGACAGGAATATCCTGCGTCTTGGCGTTTACGAGATCCTGTTTGAGGCGGTTCCGGCAAAGGTGGCCATTAATGAAGCGGTTGAACTGGCCAAGAGCTTCGGGACCGACAATTCTCCCAAGTTTGTGAACGGCGTTTTGGGCTCCGTTTATTCCGAGCTCACTAATAAAAGGAAAGAGGTGAAATAGTGGCTTCAGTTTTCGACAGGATGAAGGCGATTATTGTAGATCAACTTGGAGTGAAAGACGAAGAGGTAGTACTGTCCGCCTCTTTCATCGAGGACTTCAATGCCGACTCCCTCGATTTGGTAGAGCTCATGATGGCTCTTGAAGAAGAATTCAGCGGCCCAAACCAGAAGCTGGAGATACCCGACGACGATGCCAGAAGAATAGTAACCGTTAAGGACGCTGTTGACTATATCGTGAACCTGGGAATCGAGGACGAATAACAGGTCCAGTGGGATCATGAAGTGAACCGCAAGCACGCCTTCGCCAGGCTGCCACTTTTCCCTCTGACAGCGGAGATCAATGGTAAGCATCATCTGACTATCGGCGGCTGCGACACAGTAGAACTGGCAGCCAGTTTTGGCACCCCGCTCTACGTTTTCGACGAGTCTACGTTACATAGCAAGTGCCTTGAGTACCGCCGAGAGTTCGGCGGCCGCTATCCTGATACAGCCATTGTCTATGCCTGCAAAGCATTCATAAGCCCTGCTCTGGCGGTTCTCCTCCAACATGAGGGCCTGGGGCTGGACGTCGTGTCGGCTGGTGAGATCGGCATTGCCAGGTCTGTTGGCTTTCCGTCCGAGAAGGTCTACTTCCATGGCAACAACAAAGCCAGGCAGGAACTCGAATTGGCTCTGGATTGGGGCATCGGGCGCGTGGTGGTTGACAACTTTCACGAACTGAGCTTGCTGGCCAGGTTGGCTGACGAAACGAAACGGACGCAGGATGTCCTCCTCCGCCTCTCGCCAGGCGTTGACGCCCACACCCACAAGTACGTTGCCACCGGGGTGCTTGACAGCAAGTTTGGCTTCCCGGTGAGCACGGGCCAAGCGGAAGAGGCGCTGGCCATGGCAATGGCCGCGCCCGGCCTCAACGTCCTGGGACTGCACTTTCACCTGGGCTCTCCCATATTTGAGACCGAGCCCTACTTGACAGCTATCGAGATAGTGCTTGGCTTCGCGGCCCAGATGAGGGACAGGCTCCACTTTGACCTGCGGGAACTGAACGTGGGGGGTGGGTTTGCCATACAGTACCTGACCGATTCCCCACCTCCGCCCGTCGAGGCGTACGCCGAGGCGATTGTCTCGAAGGTGGTTGAGCATTGCGCCAAGCTGGGACTGACCCCACCGCGACTCGTGATCGAGCCGGGTAGAGGAATCGTGGGGCGCGCAGGAGTGGCGCTCTACACCGTGGGAGGGACAAAGGAAGTCCCAGGCATACGCAAGTACGTTTTCGTGGACGGAGGCATGGGCGACAACATTCGCCCTCCTCTCTATGGCGCCGTGTATGAAGCCGTCGTAGCCAACAAGGCCGATGAAGCAGAAACAGAGCAGGTGACAATAGCCGGCAAGTTCTGCGAGTCAGGCGACGTCCTTATCAAGGACATTCGTCTCCCCAACCTGCAGCAGGGTGACATCCTGGCCGTCCCAGCTTGTGGGGCCTATTGCGTCCCGATGTCGAGCAACTATAATGCCTTTCTCAGGCCAGCAATTGCCTTCGTCGGGGATGGAAAGGCGCGGCTGGTTCGACGTCGGGAGACCCACGAAGATCTCATCAGATGCGATCTGGCCTAGGGCCAGTTCCGACGGTAGTTTGGACCCATGTGGCAAGTTATTGGACACCGCGAGGCTACCAGATTCCTGTCGCGCAGCATAAGCATGAAGCGGCTTTCCCACGCCTATCTTCTGGCGGGTCCTCCTCACGTAGGCAAGCTTACTCTGGCCCTGGAACTGGCCCAGGCAGTGAATTGCCAGGCCGAAGACGACATTCCGTGCGGAGAGTGCGTCCCCTGCAGGCGGATTGCAGATGGCAAGCATTCTGACGTTCAAGTTCTCGGTGTTGTCCTGGAAGAGAGAGCAAAGTCAATAAGCATCGATCAGGTACGGGGTATGCAAACGGCTGCCAGCCTGCCCCCTTTTGAGGGAAGGCGCAAGGTATTCATCATAGACAGGGCTGAGGACCTGTCTCATGAGGCCGCCAATTCCCTGCTCAAGACCCTCGAAGAGCCCCTGCCGCACGTACTGATCATCCTGACCACAGACAGGGAGAGCGACCTCCTGCCGACCATTCACTCGCGCTGTCAGCGACTTGAACTGCGCCCGCTGCCCATCGCTCTGACCAAAGATGTGTTGACAACGCAGTACGCCGTGACCGAGGACAGAGCAGAACTTCTGGCCCGCTTGTCCGGCGGATGTCTGGGGTGGGCACTCATGGCCCTGCAGAAGGACGGGCCGCTGGAGCAAAGAAACCGCAGGCTGGCTGAACTGGTGGACCTTGTTGGGCATGCAACTCCCACTCGGCGCCTTGGCTACGCCGCCGAGCTGGCAAACGTGTTCGGCAGCAACCGCGAAGAGGCAGAAGACATCCTTGCCGTGTGGCTTAACTGGTGGCGCGACCTGCTCCTCGTCAAAGGCGGCAACAGCAGACTCATCACCAACCTTGACTGCGAACGGGATCTGCTTCGGCAGGCGGAGAACCTGACCATCGGCCAGGTCCAGGAGTTCATCAGGCGACTGCAGCAGGTCAGGCAGCAGCTTGAGCAGAATGCCAACCCGCGACTGGCCTTCGAGGTGCTTATGCTGAACATGCCCTAGGAAGGACGGCATCCAAGCTGTATGGCGAATAGCGACCCAGAAAGACTCATAAGGGCTAACCTCCGCGACACAGCACCGTACAAGTCCGTTTCTCCTCTTGAGGTGTTGGGCGAGCGTGCCGGTATGCGTGCCGAGGAGATTGTGAAACTGGACGGCAACGAGAATCCCTACGGCTGCTCCCCCCGGGTCAAAGAGGCTCTGGCCGCCTACCCCTACTACAATATCTACCCCGACTCAGAGCAGCAGGAATTGAGGAAAGCGCTGGAAGGATATGTCGGGGTACCTGCTCGCCGCATAGTTGCAGGTGCTGGCAGTGATGAACTGATAGACCTTGTGCTGCGACTCTTCATCGAGCCTGGGGACAGGGTGATCAACTGCACACCAACCTTCGGCATGTACCCATTCAGCACAGAGACCTGCGGCGGGAAACTTGTAGATGTACCCCGCGGCGAGGACTTCGCAGTCGATGTCCCCGCGGTCAAGAAGGCTGCTGCGAATGAAGGCGCCAAACTCATTTTCATAGCCTCCCCGAATAATCCCTCCGGCAACACCACACCGAGGCAGGACGTCATCGACTTGCTGGATACTGGGGCAGTGCTGGTACTCGACGAGGCCTACTGCGAATTCAGCGGAGAAACGCTGGCGCCGCTGGCTGAGAGCTACGACAATCTGATCATTCTGCG
>CAZTYW010000037.1:5379-19117 GCA_964617695.1 uncultured Dehalococcoidia bacterium | reverse complement strand
GTGTTGATAACGGGCGGAGCAGGCCGGCTGGGAACCACGGTCTGCAAGAAGCTGATGGAAGATGGATTCCAGGTACGAATATTTGACGTTGACACGGCGCGGAACCGCAAAGGCGTCAGGGCGTTGGGCCAGGCAGCGGAGATTGTCTGGGGTGACATAACCGAACCTGACTCGGTCAGGCAGGCCCTGCCAGAGGTGGACGCGGTGGTGCACATGGCCGCCGTCCTGCCTCCTGTGGCCGACGACAAACCCGAGTTGGCCTACAGGGTCAACGTCGAGGGCACCAGGGTGCTGGTCGACCTGATCAGGGAGAAAGGCGGCCACATTCCCCTGGTGTATACCTCCTCGGTGGCGGTGTTCGGTCCCACCCCCCGCGCCACCGAGCCCCTCGACCCGGACAGGCACGAGCCCCATCCTGAAGGGGGCTACGCCGTGACCAAGCTCCAGGCCGAGAACGTGATCAAGGAATCGGGGCTTGAGTACGTCATACTGCGCCTGTCGGCGACCATCTACTTCGACCTTGGAATAGGCGACGTGAAGCGCGTATTCAGCATACCGCTGGACAATAGAGTTGAGTTCTGCCATCCGGACGACACTGCCCTGGCCATACTAAACGCCGTCAAGAACTTCGAGGCGGTCAAAGGGCACACGCTGGTTGTCAGCGGCGGGCCTGAGCAGAGAATGCTGTACAAGGACATGGTCGGCGCCATGCTGGGAACCATGGGGCTGCCGCTACCACCGCAGCACAAATTCACCCAGAGGCCTTACTACCTTGATTGGTACGACACCAGCAAGACCCGTGAACTCCTTCGGTGCCAGCGCAAGACGTTTACTGACTACCTTGGAGACTATTCCAGGGCGCTGGCCAAGAAGTATTCTGTCCTCTTTCTGCCCTTCATGTGCTACTTTGTCGGGCCCGTCTTCGGCAAAGCCATTGTGCAGCTCTTCTGACGAACGCCCCTATACCTGAGAGGCGCCTGGACAAAGCAACCTCGAGGTCGTCCGTCCCCCCCTGGCGATACAGGCTGGCCGGAGCCCAGCCTGCATCGCCAGCGCACGGCAGGGATCGCTTTGGACGACACATCAGGTCTATCCCACCGCCTTCCCGCAGCTATTTGGACCCGGGAGCTGCAGTTTTCCCCCTGCGGGCTGCTCTGGGACTGGCCGAGGCAGACCGACGCCGGCGATTGCCCCGCTCCAGCGGGTCCGGGGCCGGCATCGTCCTCCATTGGCAATCCGAGGTTGACAACCGAACGACCCAGATCCATAATTGACACGCCAGTCGAACAGGATATGATAGAAGGCAATCCGTTTGCGCACGAATGGCGATCGCCGCTCTGTCCTTGAACGGAGAGTAAGGGGGCAAATGCGAGTTCTGGTCACTGGTGGAGCTGGGCGGCTGGGAATCAAGGTCTGCGAATCGTTTCTGCACGACGGGCTCCAGGTGCGGGTGCTCGACCTCGACACGGCCCGCAACCGAGAACGGCTCGAGGCGCTCGGCACGAAGGCGGAGGTCCTGTGGGGAGACGTCACGTGCCCCGAGTCGGTGCAGGAGGCCCTCCAGGGCGCGGACGCGGTAGTCCATATGGCTGGCCTGTTGCCACCCATCACTGACGAGCGGCCCGAGCTGGCTACCAGGGTGAATGTGGGTGGCACCCGTGTAGTGATTGAAGCGCTCAAGGAAAGAGGGGATAGTATCCCTTTCGTCTATACCTCCTCGATTGTAGTCTTCGGGGCCACGCCTGATGCCACTGAGCCCCTCAACCCTGATAAGCACCCGCCCAACCCGCAAGAGGTGTATGCGGAGACAAAGCGCCAGTGCGAGGACCTGATAAGGGCATCGGGAATCGACTACATCATACTGCGCATGTCCGCTGCCTTCGATCTTGACATGAGTGCCGTGAAGCTCATGTTCAGGCTCCCGCTGACCAACCGGTTTCAGTTCTGCCATCCTGACAACGTGGTCCTGGCCATAGTCAACGCAGTGAAGAGATTTGAGGCTGCAAAGGGGAACACGCTGGTCATTTCCGGAGGTTCCGGCGAGCGGATGACGTACGGGGATGTGCTGCGCGGCGCCCTGGCTGTCCTCGGGTTGCCGGTGCCGCCGGCTCATAAATTCAGCCAGGAGCCCTACTGCATCGACTGGTACGATACGCGCAAGGCGCAGGAATTACTCGACTTCCAGCAAAAGACGTTTGCCGACTTCCGGAGGGACATGGCCAGAGACTTTTCCAGGAGATACTCGCCCCTGTTTGTACCTCTGATGCGCTACTTCATCGGCCCCGTGTTCGGCAGGATCATCGTCCGGCTTTTCTAGTGCGGGCATGCACGGCCGGTGCGTAGGACCGGACGGAAGATGCCACGGCGTGATGGCGTCCCTCAGACTCGGACTACGTACGTCTCAGCGATCTTGTCGTGAAGCCCCTGCTTCCTGCTGTCGAAGGCGATCATGAAAAACCCGATCAACAGGATGATCGCCGACACGTAGTAGCCCAGGTAGCGTAAAATGGCTTTGCCAGGGCCCACAGGCCGTCCATCGGTCCTGACGATCTTCACGCTCAGAGCCATCTTGCCCGGGGTCTGGCCGCGCCAGGTCCAGAAGCCGACGGTATAGGTGACGGCGATTATCCAGCCCACGAGGCGGTCTGCGGCATAGGACAGATCAGTGAATCCCCATATTATTGCCCCGACAACGAACAGGATGACGGCGTCAATTATGTAGGCTGCAAACCTGACCCAGAACCCTGCGTACTCCATTCCAAGCCTCCCCTCCGGCCCCTCTACTTTACTGAATCAGATGCGTGTGCCAGGTCGGACAGTCAATCAGTGTCTTTGGAAGCCACGCCTGTCCTTTTCCGCCCTGGGGACGCTGTAGCTTGTGGGGTGGCTCAGAAGCTCGGCTTGCGCGCTTATATAGTCGGGAGTGATATACTTAATATACCACGTTGTGGCAGTACCAGAGCAGGTCGGTCGTCGTGGTAGCGTGACTTCGAGCGGAGCGCGGGGGAGGTCGGTGTGGGGCGAGAAGCCTAGGAAGAGGAGAAAAGATGTACGACTGGAATCTCTATGACCCCTTCTTGAACACCTGGGTGCTCATGGCTCAGGCTTTCGAAGCGTCGTACCGGGCCACGGAGGTTGAGATTGGCCGCCAGGGCGTTACGCTGGCTCAGTTCAACATACTGATGCTCCTCGATCGGTCCGAGGTCCCCCTGACTCCGGGGCAGATCGCCTCCTACGTATTCCGTGAGAAGCACAGCGTCTCAGCCCAGTTGACGCGCATGCAGAGGGCTGGCTACGTCAGGAAGACCAGGAGCAGGGACGATCAGAGGGTGATTGAAGTCAGAATCACGGCCAGGGGAAAGGCGGTCCTGGAGCCGGCGAAAAGGGCCGGGCTTGGACACGCCCATCGTCTTGTGGCGTTGTGTTTCTCTGAGGAAGAGACGCGCCGCTTGTGCGATCAGTTGAAGACGCTTCGGGACTGCGCACTGCAAGAGCTTGGGGATGAGGTACGGCCGCTTCCAGACATCTTTGGTGTTCCCGGCCTGCCATCGAGACTACACGAGGAAGTCCTGCCCGTCTGAATTGGCTGCTCTGCACGAGAGCCGCCTCTGGGTGCCAGTTGGCACGCCTGTGCCGCTGGGGGACGCATAGCTGTCGAAACCGCCTGCGCGGGGCTGGATTGGGGTTGGATGAGCGGTCTGCTCCCACAGGGGAGCAGTCGCAGTTCAGGCCCGCAAGCCCGAGATTCGCGATGCCTGCCGTCTTTGGAAACGCCAATTGAGAGGACTCCTGAAGCAGACTATCATTCGGCCCATTAGGGTGCAAAGGGATTTGTTCCAGTTCGTTAGGCACCATGATGGAGTACCGTCAAGCTGGGGGTGTCCGCTTGGCGAAGAAGGGAGGCAACGATGAAGAAGCTGGCTAGAGTAGTGGCTTTGGTGCTTGCGGTTGCGTTGCTTGCCAGTGTGCCAGGGTCAGTTGGCTGTGGCCGGGAGGAGGGTCGGGGGAACGAGGTTGTCATCGGATGGGAGTGGGATCTGACCGGGCGAGCTGCGCTGGCCGTAGTCCAGGTCTACGATGCTTTGCGGGACTATCTCACCTTGAATACCGTACCTGGAGTTGATATAAAGGTCGTTCCCTACGACGCCAAGAGCGACCCCGCCAGGGTACCGGGGGGCTACGAGTGGCTGAAGGGTCGAGGATTGGACGTGTTGTCTGCTGCTCCCCAGGATGTTCTGCTGCTGAGAAGTCGGCTGGAGGCGGACCAGATCCCTGTCTTCCAGGTCTCGAATATCTTGGCAACGCTGGACTCTGATTGGATCTTCTCTGAGTATGGGCCACCGGAAAGCCAGCTAGAGGTGGAGCTGCAGTGGATCACGGATACCTGGGAGGGTGCGGAGAAAGCGAAGGTCGGCTTCGTAGGGCTGTCTGGTGTTCCCTTCTATGAGAGCCAGCGGGACAAGGTTGAAGCATGGGTGGCGGAACACCCGGACGACTTCGAGTGGCTGGGAGCAGAGATGGCTCCTTCCACGACTACTTCTTGAGCGGTCGAGGCTACCAGGCTGATGGACAGCGATTTCATTTTCGCCGCCATGTCCGGGCCACCACTGGCCAGCTTTGTGAGGGATGCGAGAGCGAGAGGGTATGACAATGCACTTATCGGTCCGCTGGAGAGTTTTTGGGCCTTCTGGGAGCTGGTAAAGGGTGCCGTGGAGCCGCAGGACCTCAATGGGGTTATTTCGGGAATGTATTATCCGTTGTGGTGGGAAGACGTGCCCTTCATTAACGAGGTCAAGGCACACTTCGACGAGTTCCTTAGTCCGGCCGAGCAAGAGTCCGTCCTTCTTGGCACGGGCCGCCTGGGTGGCTGGGCCTATGGCATCATACTGGTTGATGCCATCCAGAGGGCGGTAGACGCGGTGGGCGCGGAGAATGTGGACGGCCCTGCTTTGCGAGATGCGCTGGCAGAGACCGATTTGGAGGCGGTCTCTCAGGGATGGGGCAACGACTGGAAGCTGGTCCCAGGCGTAAACGCCTTTGCACGCACAGTCAGGCTATACGAATACGACGCCACAGCCGACAAGTGGATACCCCTCGTGGATGAGTGGTTCACGCCCCCGTCTCTGGTGGGAGGATAGCAGGGCTTGCCGAGAGGCGCGTCAAGGGATTCTGAGGCAAAAGTCAAGCACAGCCGCGGCAATCGAGTCACACGGGCGGCAGGTGCTGGCCATGAGCCATTCTACCGAGGGGCCAGGTTGGCCCTGCGGCTTAGTCGAAGCCGAGCCACTTGGTGCCGCCCGGCGGCAGCACTTCGAAGGGTTCCCCGTCGAGCTTTGAAGTCAGGGTCGGCTTCAGCGTCTCGATGGGCACCCGTATCTGCTTCAGCGAGTCCCTGTCTCTGATGGTCACCTGCCGGTCTTCGAGGGACTGGAAGTCGATGGTGACGCAGAGCGGGGTGCCGATCTCGTCCTGCCGGCGGTACCGCCTGCCTATGCTCTGAGAGTCGTCGTACTGCACCATCAAGGCTCCCCGCAGCCCCGCATGGACTTCCTTCGACAGGGGCAGCAACTTCTCGTTTCTGCTCAGCGGCAGGACAGCCACCTTGACCGGGGCAAGAGCCGGGTGGAGGCGCAACAGGGCTCGCTTCTCCTTTTCGACCACTTCTTCAGCGTAGGCATCGAGCAGGAAGGCCAGGACAGACCGGTCGACTCCCGCCGATGGCTCAACGATGAAGGGGACTACATGTTCGCCGCTCTCCTCGTCGTAGTAGCTCAAGTCCTTCCCGCTGTGCTTGGCATGCTGCACCAGGTCGAAATCGCCCCGGTTGGCAATCCCCTCCAGCTCGGACCAGCCCATAGGGAACAGGTACTCCACGTCGTAGCAGTCCAGGGCGTAGTGCGCCAGCTCTTGCTCCGTATGCTGGCGCAGCCTCAGGTTCTCCCTCCTGATCCCCAGGTTCACGTACCAGTCGAACCTTTCCTGAAGCCAGTAGCTGAACCACTCCTTGTCGGTGCCGGGTTTGACGAAGAACTCCAACTCCATCTGTTCGAATTCTCGACTTCGGAAGATGAAGTTCCCGGTGGTAATCTCGTTGCGGAAGGCCTTGCCCATCTGGGCAATACCCAGGGGCAGCTTCTTGCGCGTGGTGTTCAGAATGTTCTGGAAATTGACGAATATGCCCTGGGCCGTCTCGGGGCGAAGGTACACCACCGCAGCCTCGTCCTCCACCGGCCCCATGAAAGTCTTGAACATCAGGTTGAACAGGCGCGGTTCGGTAAGCTCGCCCCCGCAGCCAGGGCACTTGTTCTCTGTTAGCTCGTCGGCCCTGAATCTCTGGTGGCAGGACTTGCACTCCACCAGGGGATCGGCAAACTGCTGGACGTGGCCGCTGGCTACCCAGGTCTGGGGGTGCATCAGGATGCTGGCGTCCAGGCCGACTACGTCGTCCCTGTCCCATACCATCGCCTTCCACCAGGCCTCTTTCACATTGCGCTTCAGCTCGGCGCCCATCGGCCCGTAGTCCCAGCAGCTACCAAGTCCTCCATAAATCTCGCTCGACTGAAAGATGAAGCCACGCCTCTTGCAGAGGGAGACGATCTTGTCCATATCAACGTTGGCGGTCTGTGTCACTAATGCCCTTCCTCCTTCTACCTGTGGAGTTAACGTTATCAACTTTGGATGGTCAGTGTCAAAAGATGAGTGCGTTGCCAGCCGACACAAAGCTATCGAAGCTTGACATAGGCCAGGCAAATACGAAAAAATGGGCCCATGATTCTGAAAGGCCTGGAAGTCGGTCCGTTCTTCTCCAACTGTTTCGTCGTAGGTTGGGAAGCCACCAGGGACGGGATGATCATCGATCCGGGTGCCGAATCAGGACGCATACTCAAGACTGTCGAAGAGCTGGGTCTCTCGGTCAAGATCATCGTGGCCACCCACATGCACGCTGATCACATCGGGGCTCTGGCCGAAGTCAAGGAGGCCACCGGCGCTGAGTTTGCCGTCCACGAGAGTGAGGGCAGCAAGCGAGCGACGAATGCTCTGAACCAGATGCTGGGTTCCCTGCTGGGCGGTTCATTTCGCACCCCGTCTCCGCCCGACAGGCTGTTGCGCCACGGCGACACGGTTGAAGTTGGAGACCTGAGCTTCAAGGTGCTGCATACGCCCGGTCACAGCCCCGGGGGACTGAGTCTGCTGGGGTATGGGGTGGTTTTTTGTGGGGACACCCTGTTCAACTACAGCATTGGCCGGACGGATTTCCCCGGCGGTGACTACCGCCAGTTGATGCAGAGCATACACTCCGAGCTGATGGTTCTGCCCGATGACACCCGCGTCCTCTGTGGGCACGGTCCCGAGACCACCATTGGCTTCGAGCGTCGCTGGAACCCCTTCCTCGGCAGCTAGCGTCGGGCTCCACAAGCGTCGTCATCGTTCCCGCACCAGCCCATCACGGCCCTGTCGATATCATTTCGGGCAAAGAAATAGCACGGGAGTCGGCTCCCGTGCCAAGAACCCGGTTTGGCGAGCCCCCGGATGGTACCGACCTTCCAGCCAGGCTCACTATGTGTAGGGCCTAGTTAAGCAGCCCGGTCCAGTTGGCTATCACCGGAGCAAAGACCAGCGATATCACTGCCATGAGCTTTATCATGATGTTGAGGGACGGCCCCGAGGTGTCCTTCATCGGGTCACCAACTGTGTCGCCCACTACAGCCGCCTTGTGAGCGTCGGAGCCCTTGCCCCCGTGCTGGCCCGCTTCTATGTATTTCTTGGCGTTGTCCCAGGAACCGCCGGCGTTAGCCATGGTTATGGCCAGCAGGAAGCCACAGGCAATGCCGCCCATCAGGAAACCGGCCAGGGCGAACTTGCCCAGTATATAGCCAATGAGTATGGGGACGATGATGGCCATCAGGGCCGGGATAATCATTTGCTTCAGCGCTGCCGTGGTGCAGATATCTACGCACCTGCCGTACTCCGGCCTCTCCGAGCCGTCCATTATCCCCTTGATCTCGCGGAACTGGCGGCGGACTTCCTCGACGATCAGGCCAGTCGTCCTGCCCACTGAAGTCAGCGTCAGGGCGCAGAAAATGCCCGGCAGCATGATGCCGATGAACAGGCCAGCTATCATCGGCGCGTTCAACAGGCTCATCTCTTCGATGAATTCAGGGTCGAAGACAACCTGTCCCTGGGTGTTGACGGACACTATGTTCACTGCCACTGCATATGACAGCAGCAGGGCCAGGGCGGTAAGGCCGGCAGAGCCGATGGCGAATCCCTTCCCGGTGGCTGCGGTGGTGTTCCCCAGAGAGTCCAGGGCGTCCGTTCTCTCCCTGATCTCGTGGGGCAGGTCTGACATCTCCACGATCCCGCCCGAGTTGTCGGCTACCGGACCGTAGGCATCGGTGGCCAGGGTGATTCCCAGCGTGGACAGCATGCCGATGCCAGCGATGGCCACGCCATAGAAGCTGGCGAAGTGGTTGGCAATCAGAAGGGCCCCCACCACAAAGATGAACGGAGGCAGGATGCTCAGCAGGCCGTTGGCAAAACCGTTGACTATGTTTGACCCTGCTCCCGCCGTCGAAGCCTGCGAAATCGACTTGGTCGGCCTGTAAGCATATGAGGTGAAGTAGTTGGTGCTTTCGCCGATGAGGACTCCAGCGACCAGGCCGGACAGGACAGCCCAGAAGGGGTCGAGGCTTTCGGCCAGAAACCATACCACCAGAAAGGCGAAAATGGCGGTGAGGATGGCTGCGGCGAACGTACCGCGGCGCAGCGCAGCCAGCAGCGCTTCCATCTTCGGCGTCTCGCCCACCCTGACCATCAGGGCGCCGATGACCGAGGCAACGATGCCTCCGGCAGCTACCATCATGGGCAGGAGCCATGCCGTCACCTTGTCTGCGGCCAGCCAGGGGATGGCCACTGTGAACAGGGCCATGGTGGCGATGATTGACTCCACGTATGATTCAAACAGGTCGGCCCCCATTCCTGCCACATCCCCTACGTTGTCCCCCACGAAGTCGGCGATGACGGCTGCATTCCGCGGATCGTCCTCGGGTATATTCTGTTCCACCTTGCCTACCAGGTCGGCTCCGGTATCGGCTGCCTTGGTGAAGATGCCGCCTCCAACCCTGCTGAACAGGGCCACGCCTGAAGCACCGAAGCCGTACGCAGGGATGATCTTGATGAAGACATCGGCATCGAGGTTGTGGAAGGCGTAGTACAGTATGCTGAGGCCGAGGACACCCACGCCGACCACGGTCATTCCCATTACGGCGCCAGCCCTGAAGGAGACTCTCAAACCCTGGTTCAGGCTTTCACTTGCGGCGGCAGCCGTTCTGGCATTCGATCTGATGGCTATGCTCATTCCAGCGAACCCGGCTCCCACGGAACAGACGGCACCGAAGATGAAGGCTACGGCGACTCGCCAGCCAAGGTCCGGGATGACTGCCAGGATAATGCTGACGACTACCACGAATGCCGCCAGAATCATGTACTCCCGGCGCAGGAAGGCGAGAGCGCCTTCTTTGATCGCCGATGATATCTCCCTCATCCTCTCCGTGCCCTCACGCTGCCTCATTACGTACCACACCGAAAAGAGGGCAAAGACCAGTCCCAGGGCACCGGCGATCACCGCAATGAACATGTAATCCATGATCGACCCTCCTTCAATCGGCAAAAGTAAAGGGGAGCAACCTTGCGTCTGTTGCTTCCCCTATCGTCCAGTATTGGCTTTCGGGCGACATCACTGCGTCAGTTTTAGACCGCCAAGGTAGTTTACTACTGGGAGTGACTCCAGTCAAGGACGTTTTCTTGATGAGGTGGTGTCGACAGGAGTGTGCAAATTCACTGAGCGGCCTGCCCTTCCAGGCGGAGTTGAGCCTCGTTACTCGGGGTCGTCCCGCACCCGGGCCGTCGAGGTCAGGGACGGCCTCGGCTACCGGGTATACGCTCCTTTCCTTTTCACACACAGAAGGTTACACTACCTTTGACGGCCAGTCTCACCCTGGCCTCGGAGAGAACCTTTTGAACCGGTGGCAGGCTGGATCACTCCGAGCAGCGCCCCTTTTTTGCTGGCTGGCCTCTCGGGTCTGCCCGGGGTCGGGGCGGCCGGACTTCAGCACTTGACAAGACGCAACACAACGGTTCATAATATCTTCAGCGATCATTACATAATGAATATATATCACTGCTCATGACAATCTTGGCTGGAAGCTGAAACCCGGATGCAGTCCGTCAAGCAAGATTCGCCTCCCGGAGCCCCCGCCATAGTCATAGTCAGTCAGCCTTCCTGGGCGCTGAGAACCCTGGCACCCCGCCCCGTCCCCTTCGGCAGGTTCACCATCATCGCCACTGTAGCCTGCTGCGTGTGCGGTCTGATCTTTGGCATCAGCCTTGGCCTGGCGCAGGGAGATATCTGGATACATGTGAAGGCCGCTTTGGCCCTGACTACCGGCGGCCTGGCCGTGGGTCTCGCCTTTATCTACCTGTTGGGCCGTCTGGTGCCCAGGTCGGTCTACTCCGCGTCCGTGTGGAAAGCCATCTTCGCTTCATATCTCATCTATGCGGTTGGCGGGGCAACGGCAGCCACGTTTGCCCTGTCTCTGCGCTTGATGCTTCCGCCGATAGTCGGTGCCATGCGCCTCTGGGAGAATCTGACAGCAATCGTACTCGCCGCCTTTGTCTCCGTCTTGCTTGGCCTGCTGGCCAACCGCTCCTCTGATCGAGACGAGAGGATAGCCCAGCAGATGAGGGAGCTAAGAAGGGAGATCGTTGGCCGGAAGAAAGCAGAAAGGCAGTTGGAGGGTCTGTACGAGGAAGAAAAAGAGCTGCGACACAAGCTGGAAGCCGAAATGGAGAAGAGGGTGGACTTCACCAGGGCGTTGGTGCACGAGCTCAAGACGCCGCTGACTTCGATACTGGCCTCAAACGAGTTGCTGCTTGAGGAGCTTGAGGATGAGGCTCTTCTGAGACTGGGCAGAAACGTGAGTCAGGGTGCCTCCGACCTCAGCCGAAGGGTTGACGAGCTCTTGGACCTGGCCAAAGGTGAGGTGGGCATTCTGGAACTGGACTGCACACAACTGGATGCCCTTCAGTTGCTGCAGGGCGTGGCCGCGGAGATGACTCCGGCGGCTGCAAGGCGTGGCCAGCAACTGGAAGTGTGGTTGCCGTCCTCGCTTTCCCCCGTGTGGGCCGATGAAGACCGCCTGCGCCACGTCCTGTTCAACCTGTTCAACAACGCGCTGAAGTGGACTCCTGATGGGGGCAGGATCACCCTGAGCGCGGCAGAACAAGACGGCTTTCTCCACGTGGAGGTCCAGGATACAGGTCCCGGCGTGGGTGAGGAGGACATCGAGACGCTGTTCGAACCCTACCGCCATGGAAAAGGCGATGGACCGCGCCCCCTCGGGTTGGGGATCGGACTCAGTCTGTGCAAAACGCTTGTGGAGCTTCACGGCGGTAAGATATGGGCCGCCAGCCACGCTGGCAAAGGGTCAACCTTCGGCTTTTCGCTGCCACTGGCGCCGGAACCAGGCGGCACACAGCGCGAAGACTGAGCAAGACGAGCCTATATACTTGTTGAAAGGTGTGGGTGCCAGGCCGAGTACCTGGCACCCACTTTGTGTGATGCCTCTGCTCTCAAGTTGATGGCGCTGATCAAAAGCCTTAGAATACGGCCAAGCGATTGGCAGCCAACATGTCCTTGGATCAACTCCGTCGCCGCCGGCTTCCCCAGCCCAATCCGCCCGAAGGAGCCGCATGAGTCCTCTCTCCGCCCTGTTTCGACCGGGTAACATTGGCACGCTCCGCCTCGACAACCGGCTCATAATGCCGGCTATGGGCACCCAGTTGGCGGACGCGGACGGAAGGGTGACCCAGAGGCTGCTTGACTACTACCGGGCGCGGGCCAGGGGTGGTGTGGGGCTCATCATACCCCAGTTCGCTTCGGTCAGCGCCGGTGCCAGCCTCCGCTTCACCATGACCATATGCGACGACAGTTGGATCGCCGACTGGAGAAAGCTGGTGGACGCCGTCCACCAGGAGGGCTCGAAGATCTGCATCCAGTTGATGAACATAGGGTTGCTGTTCCTGTATTCGGGCTTTGTCCCCGGCGATATGGCGATCGAGGTGCCGTCAATGATGCCGTGGCTGAGACCCGATATGCCCTATCGGGAGCTTACAGGAGAGGATATCGACCGCTATGTCGAGGATTTTGCCGAGGCGTCGAGGCGGGCCAGGGACGCGGGTGCCGACGCGGTCGAGCTGCATGCCTGCCATGGGTGCCTGGTCGGCAGCTTCCTGTCGCCTGCCATCAATCGCCGCACGGACCGGTACGGGGGTAGCGTGGAAAACAGGGCCCGCTTTGCCCGCAGCATTGTCGAGGCCATGAGGCGGAAGCTGGGGCCGGAGTTCCCCATAATCGTTAGAATGAACGCCGACGATGACGTTGAAGGCGGCGTCACCATCGATGAAGCAGTCCAGCAGGCAATCATCCTGGAATCGGCGGGTGTCGATGCCATCAGCGTGTCCGGGGGGCTGGAGTTCTGGTCCACCTTGAGCATACCCAGCTATCCCTACCCTGACGGCCCCATGGTGCCACTGGCAGAGCAGGTCAAGAAGGCGGTGAAAGTGCCTGTCGTAGCTGCCGGCAAGATCAATCCGGAGTTGGCAGACCGGGTAATAGAGGAAGGCAGGGCGGACTTCGTCGCCATGGCCCGTCCGCTTCTGGCCGACCCGGAGCTGCCCAACAAGCTCCGCCAGGGTCGCCTGGAGGAGGTCAGGAAGTGCATATACTGCAACAACTGTCTCAAGTCTGCCACGGACCCTGACGCCGGGCCAATGTCCTGTTCGGTAAACCCGTTTGTCTCCAGGGAGGCCAAATACCCTTTCAAACCGGCGGCGACTCCGAAGAGGGTCATGGTCATCGGGGGTGGTCTGGCCGGCATGGAGACGGCCATCTATCTGGCCGAGCGGGGCCACCGGGTATGGCTATATGAGAGGGAGCACGAGCTGGGCGGGCAATGGAACATAGCCTGTGCCTTTCCCGGCAAGGAGGGGTACGCTTCCCTGACGGACTACCTGAAGAGGTCGCTGGACAGCCACGGCATTCCGGTGGTGCTGGGGGTGGAGGTCACCAGGGAGAAGGTGCTTGAGGAGAAGCCTGACGTGGTAGTGGTGGCTACCGGTGCTGTTCCTGTGGGGTTGGACGTGCCTGGCGGGATGGCCCGGCATGTAGTCCAGGGGCACGACGTCATAGCGGGCAAGGCCGAGGTGAAGGGCAAGGTGGTGGTGGTTGGAGGGCGCTTCATCGGTATGGAGGTGGCCATATGGCTGGCGGAGCAGGGCAGGGAGGTGAGCCTGGTCACCAAAGCAGGGCTGGGAGAGGACGGGATCAAGCTGGAGCAACTCAGTTTCAAGACCCTGGCCGACAGGCTGGTCGAGCTGGGTGTTCCCCTGTTCCTCAACACGCCCGTTCTGGAGATCACTGACAGCCATGTTGTTGTGCCTCTGAAAGACCAGGTCTACTTCATACCGGCTGACACGGTGGTGCTGTCCGTCGGCATGAGGGCGGTGAACAGGCTGGCCCAGGAGCTTCAGGGGCTCGTCCCCGAGGTCTACACGGTTGGCGACCGCGTCAAGCCGCAGGATGCGTCTACGGTGTCGTATCAGGCGGCGAGGCTGGCTGCCAGCATATGAGCCGCCTGGCGGCACAAACGTGGATCGTCAGCCAGGGGCAGTCCTGATT
>CAZTYW010000037.1:0-5279 GCA_964617695.1 uncultured Dehalococcoidia bacterium | reverse complement strand
TGAACATATTCGATGATAGCTACATTCCCGACCTGACAAAGCTGGTGGACGCTGTGCACGAATCGGGTTCGAAGGTCTGCATTCAGTTGATGCATGTCGGCATGCTCTACCTGTTTGCGGGGTTCGTTCCCGAAGGTACGCACGTCATGGTGCCGTCGATGACGCCCCTCTTGGTGAACGACATGCCCTACCGGGAGGCGGACGGGGCTGACATCGACCGCTGGGTGGAGGACTTCTCCAGGGCGGCAGGCAGAGTCAAACAGGCGGGGGCCGACGCGGTCGAGTTGCATGCTTGCCACGGGTGCCTGGTCGGCAGCTTCCTGTCGCCTGCCATCAATCGCCGCACGGACCGGTACGGGGGTAGCGTGGAAAACAGGGCCCGCTTCGCCCGCAGGATTGTGGAGGGGATGAGGGCGGAGGTGGGCCGCGGGTTCCCCATACTGGTACGGATGAATGCCACCGATGACATTGAGGGCGGAGTCACCATCGACGAAGCCATTCAGCAGGCGATCATCCTGGAATCGGCCGGAGCAGACGCCATCAGCGTGACCGGAGGGCTGGAGTACTGGACCGCCGTCACCATACCTTCCTACCTTTTCCCCGACGGGCCCCTGGTGCCGCTCGTCGAGCAGGTGAAAAGGGCACTCATGGTGCCTGTCATAGCTGCCGGCAAGATCGAGGCCGAGCTGGCAGACCAGATACTGAGCGACGGCAAGGCGGACTTCATTGCCACCGGCCGTCCGCTTCTGGTCGACCCGGAGCTGCCCACCAAGCTCCGCCAGGGCAGGCCCGAAGATGTTCGCCGCTGCATATACTGCAACAACTGCGTCAAGACGGACCCTGAGGTTGGGCCGGGTCCTTGTTCAGTCAACCCGTTCCTCTACAGAGAGGCCAGGTACCCCCTCCCACCCGCGGCCCCGCCGAAGAAAGTGATGGTCGTTGGCGGAGGTCTGGCCGGCATGGAGACGGCCATCTACCTGGCCGAGCGGGGTCACCGGGTATGGCTATATGAGAAAGAGCACGAGCTCGGTGGGCAGTGGAACATAGCCTGTGCCTTTCCCGGCAAGGAGGGGTACGCTTCTCTGACGGACTACCTCAAGAGGTCGCTGGACAGCCACGGCATTCCGGTGGTGCTGGGGGTGGAGGTCACCAGGGAGAAGGTGCTTGAGGAGAAGCCTGACGTGGTAGTGGTGGCTACCGGTGCTGTTCCTGTGGGGTTGGACGTGCCTGGCGGGATGGCCCAGCATGTAGTCCAGGGGCACGACGTCATAGCGGGCCACGCTGAGGTGAAGGGCAAGGTGGTGGTAGTGGGAGGGCGCTTCATCGGCATGGAGGTAGCCATACGGCTGGCGGAGCAGGGCAGGGAGGTGAGCCTGGTCACCAGGGCAGGGCTCGGAGAGGACGGCATCAGGCTGGAGAGAACGACCTTCAGAGGCCTGGCAAGAAAGCTGGTTGAGTTGCGGGTACCGCTCTACCTGGATGCGAGTGTCCTGGAGATCACCAGCACGGCGGTGGTCTTCGCTTTGGGTGGACAGGTCTTCTCAATTGCGGCCGACACGGTTGTCCTGTCAGTCGGCATGCAGCCGGTGAACGGGTTGGCCGCAGAACTGGAGGGTACAGTGCCGGAGGTCTACCTGGTCGGCGACTGTGTCCGTCCCCGTGATGCCGCTGAGGTGGCGTATCAGGCGGCGAGGCTGGCGGCCAGAGTATGAGCCCGGGTTCGGTTTGTTGTAAAAGGCTTCTCCGCCTGTCTATACTACTAGAAAGGCCGTTTGGCCGGCGCCGTTGTTCGAGACAAGTCGATGCGGCCGGTCCCGTGTCCGTGTCACCCCTGACCATGCGGGGCGGAGGTGCTAACCATGATTGATCAGTCAAGGATGCCTGATAAATGGGACTTGGAGGTTGACCTGCTGGTCGTGGGTTCCAGCTGCGGCGGGCTCACTGCCGCCTGCAAGGCGCACGACCTCGGCCTCAGCACGGTGGTCCTGGAGAAGTCGGCCACATTGGGGGGTGGGACGGCGTTTTCCGGCGGCGTCATCTGGATTCCGTGCAACCACCACATGCTGGAGGAGGGAGTCGAGGACTCGCGCCAGGCTGCCCTGGAGCACATAAGGTACACCAGCATGGGCCGCCACGATGAGGACATGCTGGCTGCTTATCTGGACACGGCACCGGAGATGTTGCGCGATGTGGAGGCAATCACGCCACTGAAGATGGTGCCTGCCATCAACCTTCCGGACTACCGCGACGAGCTTCCCGGAGGCAGCAAGGGTGGCCGGCTGCTGGCCCCCGACCCGCTGCCCATGGCGCAGTTGCTCCTCGACGCTGAGAAGGAGCACCCTCTCATAGGCAAAGTACGGCAGTCGCCCTTTCCGCTGTACTCCGCTGTGCCTCTGCCGACGAACGATCCCAGGTTCTACGTCGCCGGGCGGGCCCTCATCGGAGGCCTGCTGCTGGGTTGCATTCAAAAGGACATCAGCATACTGGATAGCACCCCCGCCAGGCAGCTAATAGCCCAGGATGGCAGGGTCGTTGGAGTGCGGGCCGAGCGGGAGGGGAAGGACTTCTTCGTCAGGGGCAACAAGGGTGTCCTGCTGGCTACCGGCGGCTACGAGTGGAATGCTGCCATGAATAAGCGGTATATGCGCGTCCCGGAGATACACGGCATCACACCTCCGTGCAATTCCGGCGATGGCCACATCATGGGTATGGAGGTCGGCGCCGCCTTGGCTTTGATGGACCTGTCGCTGCTGATGCCCACGGTGCGGATTCCCGGCGAAGAGATTGACGGCGAGCCGATGTACCGCATCTTCCAGTTCTGGGTGGGCCAGCCCGGAAACATCCTGGTGAACAGGGAGGGCAAGCGCTGCTGTGATGAGGCCTTCTATCCCGATATAGGGCGGGCCTTTGAAGAGCAGGACGCCCTTGGGCTGCAGTTCGCCAACATTCCCATGTACTGGATTGTCGATCAGGGCTACAGGGACTGGATGACGGTCGGCCCGCTGCCCAGGGGGACGGAAATGGCTGACTGGCTCCAGAAGGGGGACACCGTCGAGGAGCTGGCGGTCAAGCTGGGACTGCCCCCGGAAAACCTGAAGGAGACGTTTGAGAGGTTCAATGGATTTGCCAGGGAAGGGCGTGATCCTGATTTCCACCGCGGGGAGAGCGCCTATGACAGGAGATGGGGCTTCAGGCCGAAGCATAAGCCCAACCCTGTGCTCGGTCCTCTGGAGAAGCCCCCCTTCTACGGGTTGCAGATTCACGTCGGCACCGTTGGTCACCTGGGCGGTCTGGTGACCAACCGCAATGCCCAGGTCATCAACACCCGCGGCCAGGTCATTCCGGGTCTGTACGCCACCAGCAATGCGGCAGCCGCCCTGCCTTTCGGCTGCGCCTATACCAGTGGCATGGTGGGAGGCAAGGCTATGACGTTCGGCTGGATTGCCGCCCGGCACGCTGCGGGCATGGGGCAAGAGGAGGCGGCAGAGGTGGCAGGGGCGCGGCGGGCTGGGCCTGCAAAGAAAGCTGAGCGGAAGGCCGTCCCGACTCCGGTGCCATCGGCCGGCGGTGCCGCAACGGCGTCCACCAGGGCGGCGCCCGGTGAAGCTGTCGCCGCCGACAGGACAATAAACATTCTGAATGAAGACGGGTCGAGCGTGCTGGGGCTGGAGGGCATAGACAAGAAGGGCGACAGGCTGCGCATGAAGGGGAAACTGATGGGGAGTTTTTCCACCAACATGTACCTCGACTCGAGCGGCTTCTACCGGATGCTCGCCATGCTGATGGGGCGGGCTACCATCCTGTTCGCTCTGCTATCTCCCCTCTACTGGGTGAGGGATTTCCGCCGCAGGAGCCAGGATAGCCCGGCGGTGACTCTTTCAAAGACAATAGCCTTCGGCGGGCTGGTGCTGCTGGTCTACGCGTTGGCTGCTTTCCTGGTTGCACTGGTAGTCCTGGGCATATCCAGTCTGGCCGGATGACAGGACGCACCGCCAACACTCTAGAGGCGCCAGTCAAGAGTAACGGAAAGGAGACGTGATGCCGGAGTTGGAAGATCTCAGCGGTCCGTTTGACCACAACCGGAGGTTCGAGGACTTCTCCAAGGACTTCCTCACCAGGCTGGTCCATGTCTGGCAATGGGCCTGGCTCCAGCTTGACGCTGCCTGGTTCGACCAGATCAAGAGCAGCGCCGGTGAGCAGGTAGCCTTCGAGTGCGACATGGAGATGTGGGACACGGTGGCCGAGAGGTGCAATCCCAGGTACGCCAGGATTGCCAATATCGCCCTCAGCAACGTGGTCGATTCTCTGAAGGTGCTGCAGTTGCCGCTGGACAACACCATGGGCGGCATACACCCGGTTGAGTATGACATCAAGAACGAGAACCACGCCGTGGTCACCGTCAGGAGATGTCCCAACCTGGAGTGGTGCGAGAAGGAGGCCCCGGACAGAATCGTGCCCATGTGCCAGGTGAACGAGCCCCGCATAATCAAGAAGTACATTGTCAATCCCAGTATCCAGGTCATAGCCACCAAGCTGCCGCCCCGCAAGGGCCCGGACGACATCGCCTGCCAGTGGGAGTACAGGCTCGACGTCCCCGAAGGCACCAGTGTGCGAAGCAAAGAGGAAGTGGTGGATGAGACCACCTCGATTCCAGAGTTGAACGACTTGAGCGGGCCCTTCTACCCCAATCTGACCTACAGCAATCTGTCAAAGGAGCTGCTGATAAAGCTGATGTTCGGCTACCAGTACGCCTGGCTGATCATGAATGGCGGCTACTACGACGCCATCAAGTCCAGGCTCGGCTCTGAGGTGGCCAACCAGTGCGAGCTGGGTGCCTGGATCAGGGTAGGCGAGCGGGTGAACCCCAGGTACGCCAAGCTGGCCAGGGTGCAGCTAAACACGGTGGTCGATTCCCTGAAGATACTCCAGTTGCCCCTGGACAACACCATCGGGCTGTTCCCCTGCGACTATGAAATCGTCGACGAGAACCACGTTATCGAGATCGTGACCAGGTGCCGGTCGCTCGACTACCTGGAGAAAGCCGAGCCTGAACGGATATACCCCATGTGCCACGTGCTGGAGAAGCCCGTCATCGAGAGGTACCTGGTCAATCCCAGGATAGAGGTCACGCCTCTGAAGCTGCCGCCGCGGCAGAACCCGGAGGAGATTGCCTGCCGCTGGGAGTTCAAGATGACGGACACCGACCAGTGGCAGCGGACCTACGGCAAGTAGCGCACGTTATTGATGCGGTTTCCGAGAGAGCCAGGGGCGACCTTTCG